>JABDBX010000215.1 GCA_013288445.1 Bacteroidota bacterium | reverse complement strand
CCGGCAGATATTGTGTGCCTGCAGGAGATAAAGGCAAACAAGGAAGATGTACCGGTAGCTGAAATAAATGCGGTAGGTTATGAAGTGTATTCTTATTCGGCACAGAAGAAGGGCTATAGCGGGGTAGCGGTGCTTACCAGGATAAAACCGGATAGCGTAACTTATGGTAATGGCATACACCAGAGCGATGCAGAGGGTAGGGTAATACGGGCCGATTTTGGAGATATAACGCTTATTAATGCCTACTTCCCGAGCGGCACCAGTGGCGATGAACGGCAGGGGTATAAATACCAGTGGCTCGATGAATTCTTTGAATTCATTACCGATCTACGCCAGTCGAGGCCAAACCTCATTATTTGTGGCGACTACAACATTTGCCACCAGGCCATAGACATTCACGACCCCGTGAGGAATAAGAGCTATACGGGCTTTCTGCCTGAAGAAAGGGCGTGGATGAATAAGTTGTTCCAGCACGGATTTATAGATTCGTTCCGCCATTTTAATAAAGAGCCACACCAATATACCTGGTGGAGCGCCTTTGCCAATGCACGGGAGAACAATAAGGGCTGGCGAATAGATTACATCAACGTTACGGAACCCTTGCTGCAGACACTGAGACATGCCGAAATATTGCCGCACGTAAAACACTCAGACCATTGCCCGGTATTTTTAAAAATTGAACAATAGTTTTCAATGCCATGAAGGATTCGTTTTTAAATAAAAAACTGTTTATAATCGCAGCCATTTGCGTGCTCACCTTTATTTGTTTCAGATATACGCTGAACAACCAGTTCACCAATTGGGACGATGATTTTTATGTGACCAACGACCCCTATATTAAGTCGTTTACAGCTGAAAACCTGAAAGCGATATTTACAGAGGATATTACCAAGAATAACTTCCATCCGCTGTGTATGCTTTCGCTGGCTATTAACTACCACTTTTCCCAGCTTAACCCCGAGCCCTACTATCTAACCAATGTTATTATCCACATTGCCAATGTGATCCTTGTATTCCTCCTGTTATTGGCGCTGTGCAAACGGCTGAAGAGCGATGAAGTGAGCCAGCTTTTTATTGCTGGCTTTGGGGCTTTGTGGTTTGGTATTCACCCTATGCGTGTGGAGTCGGTATCGTGGATCGCGGAACGAAAAGATGTGATGTATGCATTCTTCTACTTTGCCGGGCTGCTTACCTACCTGCAATACATTGCCACCAGCCGGATGAAGTGGTACTGGATCACCTATGTGTTGTTTGTGGCGTCCTGCCTGTCAAAGCCTATGGCGGTGGTGTTTCCTTTTTCCCTTATCTGCTTAGATGTGCTGCTGCAGCGGGAACTTGGCAAGAAACTGGTGCTGGAAAAGATCATTTTCTTTGTCAGCTCGCTTATTTGCGGAGGCTTTGCCTTCTATACGCAAAATCATACCGGAGCTATCGCTTCGTTCAGCACGCTTACCATTGCAGAGCGGGTAATGTATGCCTCTTATGGCTTTGTAATGTATCTGTGGAAGCTATTTAACCCTACCTATCTGTCCACTTTCTACCCTTATCCTTACCGGTATATAAGCGGCTACCTGCCCATCATTTATTATGCCGCGCCGCTTATTTCGCTCGCCGTAGTCATTCTGCCCATCTATTATACCTACAAGCAAAAAAGCCCTTATTTCCGGATCGTAGCGTTTGGTATAGGGTATTTTGTGGCCAATGTAATGTTTGTGCTACAATTCATATCCGTGGGGGCAGCTATTATGTCCGACAGGTATTCTTATGTGGCCTATTTCGGGCTGTTTTTTTTGCTTTTTTACCTGCTCAATGAAGTAAGAAAACGCTACCCGGCATATAAAACAGCCCTGCTGGCGGTGCTTTTGTGTGCGTCCGGCGGCCTTGCCTATGGCTGCTATGAGCGCACGTTTGTATGGCATGATTCCGAAACGCTGCTGTCTGATGCTATAGAGAAATACCCCATGCGGGCGCTACTTTCTTATAAATGGCTGGGTAACTATTACTTAGAGGCGGGGGATTATGATAAGGCATTGGAGAATTTCGGCGTATTAGATATGCTTCGTGCGGCAGATGCCAGGGTGTACGACCGAATGGCCGTGGTCTATAGTAAGCGGAAAGACTATCCTAAGGCACTTGAGATGTTTGGAAAATCGATAGGCGTGCAGAGCAATGTGTATAAAACCTACATAGACAGGTCGCTGGTTTATACGATGACCGGTGACTCGGTTAATGCCCTTAAAGATTTTGTTACAGCCTACCAGTTAATGCCCGATAAAGCCGAAAAAATGCTTGGCGACAGTTGTTTTAATTTTGTGCAGCACCAGCAATACGACCTGGCAATAAAGGAGTATAATATGCTCCTGAAACTGAACACCACTAATCCATTCTACTATTTCTACCGTGGCGTTTCAGAGTTTAATACCAACGACATACCCCGAGCCATGAACGACTGGCTTATTGCCGTCCGGTTCAATTCGCGGGATGTAAAGCAATCGGCATCCTACAACTTGTGTGTAGCTTTCG
>JABDBX010000214.1 GCA_013288445.1 Bacteroidota bacterium | reverse complement strand
TTAATATTTCCAGCCGCACCTTTCAGCGCGATGTTGCCGATATATTGGCGCTATATCATATCGACATACAGTTCGATTATAGCCGGGGCGTGTACTACATAGAAAGCGACAGCCAGCCCGACATAAACAACCGTATGCTGGAGGCTTTCGATACATACCATGCGCTGCATGTGGCCAATGGGCTTGCGCCTTATATACATTTTGAGAAGCGGAAGCCGCAAGGCACGGAGCATCTTTATGGTCTGCTGCACGCCATTAAAAACAAGCTTTGCATCCGGTTTTCTTACCAGAAATTCTGGGAAGAAGCGGTAAGCCACCGCACAGCAGAGCCCTATGCCATGAAGGAATTTAAGAACCGGTGGTATGTGCTGGCGAAAGACGCGAAGGATGGCAACATAAAGAGCTTTGCCCTGGACCGCCTTACAGACCTGGAAATAACCGGTAAGAAATTCAAAGTAGCGGAAACGTACAATGTGGAAGAAAGCTACCGCTATTGTTTCGGTATCATAAGTCCGAACGGGCAGGAGCCGCAGGAGATCGTATTACAGTTCGACCCAGTGCAGGGCAAGTATATAAAATCGCTGCCGCTGCACGAAACACAGCAGGTGATACTTGACAATGAAGATGAGCTGCAAGTAAAACTGAAACTATGCATTACGCACGATTTTATTATGGAATTGCTTTCCTTCGGCAGCGATGTGAAGGCGCTGCAACCGGCATCGTTGTGCGATGAATTAAAGGAGATGCATCAAAGGGCGTTTGCGCAGTATAATATGTAATAATAACATCCCCCTAACCCCCTTCGGCCACCGCACAAGGCTTGCCCACAAGGGGGAATTACCATCGCGAGAAGTTAGCTCCGACCCGGCAATTTGACAGTTTTGACAGTGGTTTGTTATAAGTAGCCTTGTTTTTTACTTTATCTTCATCAGCACCTCATAAAACCGGTAACAATCTTCAAAGGTATTGTACAGCGGCACGGGGGCTATGCGTATCACATTGGGTTCACGCCAATCTGCTATGATGCCGATTGCGGTAAGGGCGTCAAATACCTCCCTGCCCCGGTCTGTGAATAACAGGGAAAGCTGGCAGCCGCGCCTTTCGGGCTCTGTGGGTGTTATCACATCAAAAGGCAGGTGTTTTACCTGGGCAAGGAGAAATGCCATGTAGCCGGTAAGCTTCCGGCTTTTTTCGCGGAGGTTATCTATCCCGGCCTTGTCAAATATATCAAGCGACGCATTGTGTGCCACCATATTGAAAACTGGGGCATTGCTCATTTGCCAGCTTGCGGCGCCCTTTTGCGGCACAAAGCCTTTTTGCATTTTAAAGCGGGTTTTCTCTTCATTTCCCCACCAGCCGCCAAGGCGGAACAGCTTGGGGTCGTTGCTGTGGCGCTCGTGTACAAATGCGCCGCCCACACCGCCGGGGCCTGAATTGAGGTATTTATAAGAGCACCAGCAGGCAAAGTCCACATTCCAGTCGTGCAGGCGTAGGGGCAGGTTGCCCACGGCATGTGCCAGGTCGAACCCAGCATAGGCCCCAGCTTTGTGTGCAGCCTTTGTGATCTCTGCAAGGTCGAAGAACTGCCCGGTATAGTAGTTTACACCGCCAATTACTACCAGCGCCAGGGAGTCGCCGGCTTCCTCTATGGCGTTTATTATGTCCACATCTTCTATGAGGTATGCCCCATTTTGTGGCGTTATTTCTATAATTGCTTCATCGGGGTCAAGGCCGTGCATACGCACCTGTGTTTCTATGGCGTATTGGTCAGATGGGAAAGCCCCAGCTTCCATAAGTATCTTATACCGCTTGCCCTGGGGCCGATAAAAGGAAAGCATGAGCAGGTGCAGGTTCACCGTAAGTGTGTTCATGGCTACCACTTCGTCCTTGCCTGCACCGGTGATCCTGGCCAGGCGCTCGGCAAAGAAATGATGATACGAGAACCAGGGGTATGCGGCCTTAAAATGTACCTCAACCCCATACCGGGCCCAGTCGCGCAACTCCTTGTCCATGAGGTAACTAACACTTTTTGGTTGAAGTCCCAGTGAGTTGCCGCAAAAGTAGCGTACATCCGCTCCATTGTGCTGCGGAAACAGGAACCGCTCCCGGAATGAGAATAGTTTATCTGTATTATCCTGGTAGAGTGCGTATTCCAGCGAGGCTTCGTATGTGGGGGGCATAGCGCTTGGTTAATTGGTTAATCGGTTAATTCGGCAATTTGACAATTCGGCAATGGGCAAAAAGAATCAAAAGTAAAAAAGTAAGTAACAAAATCCTGCCAAATTGTTTTGTTGGCACAATTTCTTTTACGAAAGGTTTTAAAGAGCGGAGATTATGAAAAAGATACACTATTTGTTTTTGGCGCTTGGGATGAGTTTGTTTTTTACTGCTTCTGCGAGTGCCCAGATGGCTGGCCCTGTGGCTATTGGTTTAAGGGCGTGCCCCGATGGTGGTGGTATTACCGGGAAGTTCTTTGTGGATAAGAACCTCGCAGTAGAGGTAATGTTGAATGGATCGGGTGGGGGATATGCGACTGACGATGGTGCGAGCATGACAC
>JABDBX010000213.1 GCA_013288445.1 Bacteroidota bacterium | reverse complement strand
TCTTACGCAGGTAAACAACATGTTTTACACCAGGTTGCTTTACTGTAATAAAAGGACTTTTACCTGATTTATTCAACGCTATTTTAAGATCAAACAGGAGTCTTTGAACAACTTTGTCTAAATAATATTTTCCTTTTCCTAAGTAAAATTTTGCGCTCATACGGGTTAAATTATTGCTCAATATCGGGTGTAAATATAGTCTAAAAGAGAATGGACAGTGAACCGAGCAGTATCAATGGTCACCCTTTCACATCCAGCACATCGCGCAGGGCATTGCCCAGTATATTGAATGCATATACCAGCAGCATTATAGCCATGCCAGGTATAAGGGCCAGTAGAGGGCGGTTGGTGAGCAGGAAACTGTACTGCTCTTTTATCATTAAGCCCCAGGATGGGTTTGGTGGTTGCACACCAAAGCCGAGGAAACTAAGGCCAGCCTCCACAAGTATGGCTGCGGCAAAGTTACCGGCCGCAATAACCATTAGTGGCCCGGCAATGTTTGGCAGTATGTGCCGGAAGATGATGCGCATGTCGCCAAGCCCAAGCGCTTTTGCGGCAGTAATGTATTCCATTTCCCGCAGCACAAGCACCTGCCCGCGGATAAGCCTTGCTGCCCCCACCCACATACTCAGGCCAATGGCAATAAATATCTCCCAGAAACCTTTGCCTATAGTAAGCGTTATAGCAAAAACAAGTAACAAAGTGGGTATGGCATACAATATATTGATAAGCCACATTACTGCGCTATCTACTAGTCCGCCAAAATAGCCGGCGATGGAACCAAGTATGATACCGATGGTAAGGGAAAGCAATACGGCTATAAAACCTACGGCCAGAGTTACCCGCGACCCAACCAGTAACCGGGAGAGAATGTCACGGCTGAAACGGTCAGTGCCAAGATAAAAAGTACGTAAGGTGATGCTATGCTTCAAAATATAAGCCTGCTGATCTGGTGACGCGGCAGAGAGCATCTCAGCCGGAAGTAGCTGGGCAATTGGGTAATTAAGCGTATCTTCTATACCATCATCTATATAATGGCGCACAACAATTTTATTACCATCAAACCAAAAACCATTTATGGGAACTGCATTGTAGTTGCCGGGAGCCCCGTTGAACCATTCAAAAAGCCTGGTTCTTCTTTGTTCATGTATATTCCTCGGTATTAACAGCAGTTGCTTAGTAAAGCCAGGTTGCTTTGCACCCAGTTCCACGATCATCATGTTAGCAGACGGCGTTTTGTCGGGCGCTACCAGGTAGGCAAAAATGGAAACTAAACACGTAAACGAAATGATGCACAGCGACGCTATAACGGATGGCCGTTTCAGCAATTTGCGAAGTACCGTTGGCTGTTCATTTTCCAATTTGAAAAGTTAAATCCAATTTGAATGAAACCTATTGCAGGTGTAAAGGTTTAGTGACGTTTTAGATTTGACAACTTTTGAAAAGTTGTCAAATCTGGTTGCGCCATACATTGTAAAACACCAAGCTAATCCAATCCTTGCTCACTCACTAAGTATATCAACTGGGAGAGTACAACTGCTCCGAGTTTTAATTCGCGGTGATTCACGTTTTCAAATATATCGTTGTTGGTGTGATGCAGATCAAAATAACGTTGCGAATCGGGGACAAGACCTGCCAGCGGCACTTTCAGTTTGTCGTGTATTGGCGATATGTCTGATCCGCCTTCGTCTCGGCTGAAATCATAAACACCATAGGGCAGAAAGAGGTCCTTGTATTTAAGTACCTTGCTCTTTTGGGCATCGCTCATTACCAGGCCAATACCCCGTGGCGAAAAGCCCCCGGCATCTGTCTCTATAGCCAGCACATGATGCTCGTGTTTAGCTACAGCCGAATCAGCATATGCCTGTCCACCCTTTTGCCCGTTTTCTTCATTCATGAACAGCACCGCCCTTATCGTACACTTCGGCCTTATGCCCAGGGCTTTAAATGCCCGTATCACTTCTATGGATTGTACATCGCCGGTGCCATCGTCATTGGCGCCCTCGCCCACGTCCCATGAGTCGAGGTGGCCACCTACCGTAATGATGCGTTCGGGAGTTTCTGTCCCCGTTATCTCACCTATTACATTATAAGACCGCACCGGTTGTGGCATCATGTGGCACTCGGATTTCATTTTGGCCATTACGTCGCCCTGCTCGCAAGCCTGCTCCAGCAGGTCGGCAGTAGTGTTACCCAACGACATCGCCGGTATTTTTTTTGTAGCATCCTTGTAGTGCGTTGCCCCGGTGTGCGGAAAATCGTCCTTACCCGTGGACATAGAGCGAATAATAATAGCAACAGCCCCTTTTTCAGCCGCCGCGCTCGGGCCGCCACCACGATACCTTACTGCGTCGCCATAACCCTCAAATGTAAAAATGAGGTCTTGCCGGAAACGATAGTTGAAGAACACGATCTTACCTTTTACGGCGCTTTCGGGCAGGGCTTTCAGTTCGTCAAAGTTATGCACCATGATGATGGGGGCTTTGAGCAACTTACCGCCCGTGCCCTCGCTGTTCCCCAGCGATAGCGCCTGCACCTTGCGGTACTTCTTGCCAAGT
>JABDBX010000212.1 GCA_013288445.1 Bacteroidota bacterium | reverse complement strand
GTTGAAAATAAAAAATTATGTAATAAGAAAGAGGCCGGTTCCCGGATATGGCGGCAAGCTATACTTTGCGCGGTATAGTTTCGTGCATTGTTGAAAAAGGGTGCCGGTAACTGCAACTAAATACGGGCAGCCCTGCATGGGCGAAATCTAATAGCGATGGGCATCGCCCATCGAACTTGCATAGCGTACGCCCCCCCCAAATGCGCGACACTATCCCATTTTCAGTATAATTCTATAATCCTGCAAATCCTGGTTCAGACTATCTACACTCAGCGAAATCAAAAAAAATCAACTTAATCTGTGGTTCAGACAATAAACAACAATGGCCGCGAAGATCGCAGCCATTGTTGTTTATTCATACCCAAAGAGTATTAAGCCTATTGCTCAACCACAAAATGGAATACTGTATTTTCTGTACCAGAGCGGAGGCTCAGGTTGTACATACCGTTGGCAAGAGAAGAACTGAGCTTAACATGCTCATTGATCGTTCCGCCGGCAGCCATTACCTTACCGGTGTAAACTACCTGGCCAAGCATGTCTGTTACTTCCAAAGAAACTTCCTGGTCTGCAGATGTAGCTAATGTACCCTTAACTGTGAACTCGCCCTTGTTAGGGTTAGGTATCAGGCTTATGTCGTTGCTGCCAGCAGTAGTAACTTGCTGTACAGATACGTTAGCGCCAACATGCATTACGATAGAATTAGTCCCTACCAATGCACAGGTTCCAACAACGTCGCAGGAAACAGCGTCAAGGTCATTGAGGCTGCTGGTAGTGAATGTAGTACCGGTAGCGCCGCTAACAGGTAAGCCATTTATCTTCCACTGGTAAGTAGGTGTGCTGCCTGCATTAGAAACAAACGCAGTAAACGTTACCGACTCACGGGCTACTATATGGTTGCCTGCGCTGGAAAGGATACTAACCACCGGAACAACACCATTCTGAACAGCCATGGTAATAGGATCGCTATAAACCATGTTAGTCAAACGGCAAGGGAAGTTGCTGCCCATTTCAAAAGTGATGATGTCGCCGTTTGATGGAATGTAGGTATAGCTAAGACCAGTACCTACCGCTGTAGCATTTTTCAGCCAGGTAAGCGTTGGCGCAGTACCACCATACAATGTAGTAGCTGTATAAGTTGCCGATGTACCAGTACAAACCAAAGAACCCGGGTTTACTGCAACTGTAGCCGAAGGCATTTCCTGGGGGCTCACATTCATTACAGCAGATAAGCTGCCGGTATCAGGTATAGCACAAACATAGTTGCTATGGATCATAGCTGTAACTACGTCACCATTAGTTGGTGTGTAAGTAAATGAGCTACCTGCTCCTGAAATAATACCATTTACCATCCATTGGTAGGTAGGTGCGGTGCCGCCGTTTACTGGTGTTGCCGAGAAGCTAACCGGAGTACCTACGCAGGATACCGAACCAGGAGTTGGGTTCATGGAAACCGCAGGCAACAATACAGGTATCACATTGATCACCGCGCTGCCTGCCATGTTATTGGTACAGGTAGTAGAAGGATTAGTAGCAAAAACCGTATAAGTACCGGAAGCAGTCTCCAGGCCAAAGTCAAGTGGAGCGCCCGTGCCTGCCGCAGCTACACCCGCAGCAATACCGCCGGTGGTCAACACATAATTTACGCCAACATCAGAACTGTTAAGGCCAACGTGAACGCCAAACCCTGTTTCACAATAGCTGCCGCCACCTGTTACTGAATAAGCAGTAGGAGCAGGAGTGATGGTAACAATTGCATTTGCAGCCATAGCATTGGTACAAGCCGTGCCACTGTTTGTGGCTACTACGGTATAAGTGCCTGTAGCTGTCTTTAATCCGAAATCAAGCGCTGCGCCTGTACCGGATAAAGTAGCTCCAACCGGGGCAGAACCGTAATACAACATGTATTTGATACCTGCATCAGAAGCATCTAAGCCAACATGAACACCGATACCACCTGGGCAATAACCACCGCCGCCGGTAACCGAATGAACATCAGGCAAAGGATTAACTGTAATAACCGCAACACTGTCCATAGTGCTGCCGCAGGAAGTTGTAGCATCTGTAGCGCCAACGGTATAAGTACCCGCATCTGTGAGCAGGCCGAAATTAATAGAAGAACCGGTACCTGCAACCGGAAGGCCCACTGGGGAACCACCATTGTATAGCTGGTAATTGATACCGTTGTTAGAAAGGTCAAGGTAAACGCCAACACCGGCGCCACCTGCGCAATAGCTGCCACCACCGGTTGTGTTATGAACAAGCGGCAACGGATTGATCATGATAGTAGCGCTGGAAGCCATACCCGACAAACAACCAGTAGTGCTGTTTGTACCCTTTACAGTATAAACGCCTGCGGCCGTTTCAGTACCGAAATCAAGTGGTGCGCCGGTGCCAGGTACCGAGGTACCCAACATTGCTGTACCTATGTATAACTGGTAATTGATACCCGGATCAGAATTGTCAAGGCTGACATCGTAACCTGTACCACCTACACAGTAATTACCACCGCCTGTTACGTTATAAACACCTGGTAACGGATTGGTAGCAATAACGGTATTTCCGGTCATATTGCTGGTGCAACCTGTAGTAGGGTTGGTAGCAACAA
>JABDBX010000211.1 GCA_013288445.1 Bacteroidota bacterium | reverse complement strand
GGATTTGAAATTGTGTTGTGCAGACCGCTCCCAATTATTGAATTGAAAGTCGACTGCAATATTTGATTGTCAAAGCCCCCAGCGATGGTATTAGCCCCTCTTTCTGAGAGTTCTGAAGGGGTAGGGAAAGTATTTATTGTATTGGAACAGCCGTTAACTATTGTATTGTAATAGCCAGAAACAGTATTGAGACACCCATTTGCTATGGTATTAAATCCGCCATTAAGTGAACACGGTGCGGGCATCACATTAATAGCATTAGCTGAACCGAGAAGAATGGCAGCACAAGGCTCAGTAGCATTTATTACACCTGCGATGTATCCGCCGCCCGGTTGGCATCTCAACGACTGATTAACTCCAACCCCACTATTATCAGCAAAAGGAGAACACGTGGCCATATTAGTATGATTTAAAAATGAGGATTACAAAATAGGTTTCATTTATTGAATAAACGAATTTATGAGTTCGTTTTGATACTTTCAAATTAATTCTGCATTAATTTCAAATATATTTTTCAAATATAAAATGTTGTTTATTTTTATTATTAGCCTGTTAAATATAAAAATGATTTTTTGGATAGGATTGAATTTTATGTTGTGCCTTTTACTTTTGCACAACTATTATCTTTTTCAAATAGCTTTGATGAGTGACCACATAGACATACTAGAAGCAGAAGCCATATACATCTTCCGGGAAGTAGCAGGGCAGTTCGAGAATGTTGTACTCCTCTTTTCTGGGGGCAAAGATAGTACTGTGCTTATACATCTTGCTATGAAGGCGTTTTATCCAGCCCCACCGCCCTTCGCCGTCATGCATATAGATACAGGGCATAATTTCCCGGAGGCGTTACTATTTAGGGATCAGCTCGCAGCAAGTGCGAGACTACCTCTTATGGTGTGCCAAGTAGAAGACACCATACGGCAGCAGGGACTCACGGATGCCACAGGTAAGTTTCCCAGCCGTAATGCGTTACAGTCATATACCTTGCTGGCCGCTATCCATGAGCATGGCTTCGAGGCTTGCATAGGCGGGGGCAGAAGGGACGAGGAAAAAGCAAGAGCGAAAGAAAGGATATTTTCTATGAGGGATGCAAATGGCTCGTGGCGACCATATAATCAGCGACCAGAACTGTGGAACATATACAATGGCAAAATAAATGCTGGCGAAAATGTCCGTGTTTTCCCAATAAGTAATTGGAGTGAATTAGATATATGGCGTTATATCCAACGCGAAAATATAGTGTTGCCTTCGCTTTACTTTTCCCACGAACGTAATTGCATCAGTCACGATGGCAGACTAATAGCGGTTTCGGACTACATACGGCTGGATAAAGAGGATGTGATCGTGTGCAAAAAAGTACGTTATAGAACTGTTGGTGACATGACTTGTACTGCTGCTGTAGAAAGCAATGCAGTAACTATTGAAGAAGTGATAGAGGAAATAGAAAACTCAGCAATTAGTGAGCGCGGAGAAACGCGAATAGATGACGAGTTTTCTGATGCTGCAATGGAGGATAGAAAGCTGAAGGGGTATTTTTAGAAAAAGGCTTATGGATATTTTAAGGTTTATTACCGCTGGCAATGTTGACGATGGCAAAAGCACGCTCATAGGGCGGCTGCTGTATGATACCGGAAACATAAAAAGCGATATATTGCAATCAGTGGCTAACGATGATGAAGCAAATGCAATAAATCTTGCCCACATTACAGATGGGTTACGAGCGGAACGGGAGCAAGGCATAACGATAGATGTGGCATACAAATACTTCACTACTGCCAAAAGAAAGTTCATTATTACAGATGCGCCTGGGCATTACCAATACACCAAAAACCTTGTAACCGGGGCATCTGGAGCGGACGTTATGATCGTGTTGATAGACGCCTTAAACGGTATTACTGACCAGACAAGGCGACATTCTTTAGTAGCCTCTTTTCTTGGCATAAAGCGTGTGGTTGTTGCTATCAACAAAATGGACGCAGTCGATTACGATGAACAAATATTTATCACTATAAAAAATGAATATCTTGTTATCGCAAATAAACTGAGTATCCAGAATGTCACCTTCATTCCGATTAGCGCATTGCATGGTGATAATGTTTCCTTCCCGTCAGTAAATATGCCTTGGTATATGGGCATAACACTCATGCAGTATTTAGAAAACTGTGAGCCGATTTTAACTAGTAATGACGTTACCCGCTTTTCGGTACAATTTGCGATAGGCACAGCAGAAATAGCATATGCTGGAAAAATGTTGTCCGGAAAACTCAACGTTGGTGACCAGATACAAATATTTCCGGGCGAACAAACCTCAATAGTGGGCAAAATAACGAAAGGCTATGCCACAGTTATAGAAGCGGTCGCAACGCAAAATATTTGCGTGCACCTACAGGGTGATATTGTTGTGAACAGGGGTAATATCATTGTGCCAACGACTGGAAGTGCGCCAATGTGTTCAATACAATTTGAAGCGAATATTTGCTGGCTTAATTCTGGCCAGACACTGCAAATAAATAAAGACTACTTTTTGCGAATTGCATGTCAGGAAACCATTGGTAGAGTTACTGAAGTGATTTATAAAACGGACATCAATTCTTTTGAAAAATACAACGACAATAGCCCTCTTGAAGTAAACGAGTTTGCGCGAGTAAAG
>JABDBX010000210.1 GCA_013288445.1 Bacteroidota bacterium | reverse complement strand
TGCCCCTGGCCGCCGATGATATGTCATCAACATGCTTTGCTGTGAGGTCCTTTTGCTTCTTATTTATTTCTTCATACTTCTTTTGGATACCGGCAATAATATCCCCTTCCTTTCTTTTGCAGGAAGAAAAAAGGGCTATGAAAATAAGAAGTGTGACAACCAGTCTTTGCATAATAATTGATACGCGAAAATAGCGTTTTCATGCGGGACAAGAATAAGGCGATACAAAGATTTCACGCCGAGGCCGCAAAGAAGGCGCAAAGCTTATTATTACCTATAGCATTAGGTCATCGCCGCGATCAGTCTTTGGGTATATGCATTTTCCGGCTGGCTCAGTACCTGGTCGGCGGTTCCGCTCTCCACTATTTTTCCGTTGCGCATTACCAATATCCGGTCACTGATGTAATGGACTACAGACAGATCGTGGGAAATGAAGATGTAGGTAAGCTGAAATTCCTGTTGCAGGTCTTTTAGCAGGTTTAGTATTTGCGCCTGTATGCTCACATCAAGCGCCGAAACGCTTTCATCGCATAGGAGCAGTTGCGGGCGCAGGGCCAATGCCCGTGCAATGCCTATGCGTTGCCGCTGTCCGCCCGAAAACTGGTGTGGATAATGGTGCAGCGAAGAAGCGGGTAATTGCACCAGGTCTAGTAAGCGAACAGCCTCCTTTTGCAGCTCCCTTGCCGGAACAATTTTATGCACCATCAGCTGCTCCATAAGCATATCACCAATCGTCATACGCGGATTGAGCGATGAATATGGGTCCTGGAAGATCATCTGTATCTGCCGGCGAACATCGTGCCATTGATGCAAGGGCATTTGTGCAAGGTCCTTCCCGTCAAATAAAATACTCCCGCTGTGCACGGGCAACAGTCCTACCAGGCTTTTGCTTAGCGTACTCTTGCCACATCCACTCTCGCCCACCAGCCCCAACACTTCGCCCTTATGCAGTGAAAACGAAACATCGTCAACCGCTTTGAAGTAACTGACCGGTCGGCCAAGCATATCCTTGTTTTCAGGGAACCATACCCCGAGATCACTCACAGTGAGCAGTGGCTCTTTTATTGAATCATCCTCTTTAGCCACAACCAACGGAACCGTTGGTAACTCCTTAGGGTGAGGTGCAACCTCTTCCGTGACCATAAAATCTGCAACAACAGGCAGGCGATGTCCCTTCTGCCCCGGCGACGGCCTGCACGCAAGCAATGCACGGGTATATGGGTGCTGTGGCTGTTGCAGCACCTGGCTGCTCTTGCCGTACTCCACGGCTTCGCCCTTATACATCACCAGCACATCGTTGGCTATAGCGGCCGCAAGTGAAAGGTCGTGGGTAATAAATATCATTGCCGACTGGTGCTCGTCTTGCAGATAGCGCATGAGCCGTATTATCTCCTGCTGCACGGTGGCATCGAGCGAGGTGGTTGGCTCATCGGCTATAAGCAAGGCAGGATGGTTGCACATGGCCATAGCTATCATTACCCTTTGCTTCTGCCCGCCCGATAGCTGGTGCGGGTACCGGTCATAAATTTTTGGAGGCTCGGGTAGTTGCACTTTATCAAGCCAGTCCATGGCCAACTGCTTGCCCGCGGCGCCTGTTATTGCCTGGTGTTGCATTATAGCTTCTTTCAGTTGCCTGCCAATGCTCATCACCGGGTTCAGCGCGCTCATAGGCTCCTGGAAAACCATGCCCATTTCCTTCCCTCTTAGCTGCGCCCGGCTACTATTTGTGAGCGGGAGTTCTTTGCCCGCCACCTGCAATGTCATTGCACCATGCGAGGTGGCTGCTTTGGGCAACAGCCCCATTATAGCCAGGGCCGTTAACGACTTCCCCGATCCACTCTCGCCCACAATTGCCAGTGTTTCACCCTTCCCTATTTGGAATGATAAATGATTAACTGCGGTGAATGGACGAGTTCCTTCAAATTTTATGCTCAGATCGCTAACAGACAGCACCATACTTAGGGGATTAAATTAGAACCGCAGGTGCTTTACTGTGACGCCATTATTTATTAACTGTTTTAGCGAATCTATACCTATTTTGAGATGGGTCTCTGTGAAATTCCTGGTCACTTTAGAATCGCCGGCGGCTGTCTTCACCCCTTCTGGCACCATCGGCTGGTCAGATACGAGCAATAGAGCCCCGGTAGGTATTTTGTTATAAAACCCGGTAGTGAAAATGGTCGCTGTTTCCATATCTATTGCCATCGCCCGTATTTTGCGCAGGTATTCTTTAAATGCTTCGTCATGCTCCCACACACGCCGGTTGGTAGTATATACAGTACCCGTCCAGTAATCGCACTTATAATCGCGGATGGTTGTGGAAATGGCCTTTTGTAACGCAAAAGAAGGCAGGGCGGGCACTTCGGGCGGAAAGTAATCGTTGCTCGTACCATCACCCCTGATGGCAGCTATGGGTAGTATAAGGTCGCCCACTTTGTTCTTCTTTTTCAGGCCACCACATTTCCCAAGAAATAGTACAGCTTTAGGGTGTATGGCAGATAACAGGTCCATCATCGTAGCCGCCTGTGGACTGCCCATCCCGAAATTTATGATGGTAATATCATCGGCGGTGGCGCACTGCATAGGCTTGTCCAGCCCGGTTACTTTCACTTTGTGGATTTTAGCAAACTGAGTAACGTAATTACTAAAATTGCAGAGGAGTATGTATTCGCCAAAATCACCGGGCTGTTGCCCTGTGTATCGCGGCAGCCAGTTTTCTACTATCTCCTGCTTTGTTTTCATACATTAAAGA
>JABDBX010000209.1 GCA_013288445.1 Bacteroidota bacterium | reverse complement strand
GTTCCTAAAATAGAGCCCGACAAAGATGTGCCAATTGATAAGCAATTGACCAGCGAACATCCGAAAGATGCCCAGCCCGGACCATCTGATACAAAAGGTGAGCCGGACGGTATAGGCATTGCGAACACGAAGGATACCGGAAAAAGTGTGCTTCAGATAATAGCCCCGCCAACCAAGCCCCTGACCTGGGTTGCACAGATGCCGCAGTTCAATGGCGATCTTACCGCCTACATTGGTACTCACCTGCAATACCCCGAAGCCGCGAGGGCAAATAATATTGGCGGCATAGTGCGGGTGAGTTTTGTGGTCAATGAAGATGGGGCAATAAGCAACGCTACAATTGTGCAAGGGATAGGTGGCGGTTGCGATGACGAGGCGCTGCGAATGATAAAGGCCATGCCCCCGTGGAAGGCAGGCAAGCAAAATGGCATGGCCGTAAAGGTGCTGTTCAACCTGCCGATAAAGTTTGAGCTGAGGGATTGATCGCTGTGTGGTCAATTGGAACCGAGACAACCCGTTACGATCTTTGAAATGTCAAAGCATGGTAAAAAAAAGTTACGCCTAAGTTATTGCATTTAATATAGGCTTTCCTTATCGGCAAATTACTTAGGTTTGCACCCTCAAAAAGAAAACATGCAGCAATCCGTATTAGACCAAATGCAGCAAATGGGCCACGAGCAGGTAGTATTTTGCCAGGACCCACACACCGGCCTTAAAGCCATTATAGCCATACACAACACTACACTTGGTCCATCGCTTGGCGGTACGCGGTTGTGGAACTATAACAGCCATGAGGAAGCCGTAGTGGATGCACTGCGCCTGAGCAGGGGCATGACCTACAAGTCGGCTATAAGTGGGCTGAATCTGGGTGGTGGCAAGGCTGTATTGATAGGCGATGCTGCAAAGCTGAAATCAGAACCCTATTGGCGCAGGTACGGAAAATTTGTGAATAGCCTGAACGGAAAATACATTACTGCTGAAGATGTAAACACATCCGCCAAGGATATGGAGTACATAGGCATGGAAACGAAGTTTGTTACCGGCCTGCCGGAATTTGCCGGTGGCAGTGGCGACCCGTCGCCATTTACAGCCTATGGCGTATATATGGGCATGAAAGCCGCTGCAAAAAAAGCTTGGGGTAATGATGGTTTTGGCGACCGCACAGTGTTGGTGCAGGGTGCCGGCAATGTAGGCCAGTACCTCATAGGCTACCTGGTGAAGGAAGGCGTGAAAGTGTATGTGTGCGACATTAACGAAGAAAGATTAAAGACTGTAAAGCAGAAATTCCCCACAGTAGAAGTAGTGGCCAATGAAGGCATCTTTGACCTGGAGTTTGATATATACGCGCCCTGCGCGCTTGGCGCTACCGTGAATACGGAAAGCATCAATAAAATGAAGTGCCACATAATAGCCGGCGCGGCAAATAACCAGCTTGCTGATGAAAATGTACATGGGCCTATGCTCGTGGAAAAAGGCATTATCTACGTGCCCGACTTCCTGATAAATGCAGGTGGCATTATAAACATAAGCGTGGAACTACAGGGCTATAATAAAGAACGGGCTACGAGCATTGTGGAGAAAATCTATGGCCGCACATTAGAGATATTCAGCCTTGCAGAGCAGGAAAATGTGCATACTCAACTTGCCGCTATGCGTATAGCCGAGAAGCGCATAAAGGATATAGCCAACCTGCGCGTAGGGATTTAATTTCCTGTCTTGGTAACGTTAAACTTATAGATGATCGGATTTGAAACCGCGTCCTGCTCGTGGCAGTTGAGGTGTATATCTTCTATATACACGGTTACATTGGGGTAGTCGTGCCACTTCTTTATCATTTCCTTGTGTGTAGCCGTAAACTCCCATGTAGTGGAGTACAAAGGCCCATAGAAGTCATGCCCCGGCGCCTCAAGCGACATAGAAAACCCAGATACCCTGCAACCCACAGAATCCGTAAATAAAGTGGGGTGGGCCAGCAATTCATCTGGAGTAGTTGTATAAGAAGGGATACTGTCTATCCACACCCGTGGCACAGGCAATTCGTTTTTGCTTTGCTTTTTCTTGCTTTGCCCAAAAGATAGAAATGCAGCTAAAATTAGCGCAATGAATAGTATGCTTTTTTTCATGGAAAATTCGTTTTTTCAACAGTCATTACCTCGTTAAAGATACGGGTGCAAAAATAAATTGTGCTGCTATATCATTCGTTTGTTATGATTACTTTTAGGTAGATCAATCTTTAAACGGATAATGTTCAATTTCAATCAAAAGGGACATCTTACTCCCCCAACAATTATTCCATCAACTGTTTCTCAGCTTGAATTGGAATTTGTTAAAAATATCCTGTCCCAAACCACGGCAAAGATATTTGGAAACTATGTCAACTACTCCAGTGCTTTAAAAGCGGTGAGGCGCAACGTGTGAAGCTGGCATCGTTCCTGGGCAAGGGCAAGCTGAAAGACAAAGTACTCTTCATATTCGACGAGCCCACCACCGGGCTGCACATGCACGACATAAAGAAGCTGCTGGGCTCGTTTGATGCGCTTATAGAACAGGGGCATTCCGTGATAGTTATAGAGCACAACACCGACGTTATTAAGTGCGCAGACTGGGTTATAGACCTGGGCCCCGAAGGCGGCATTGGCGGCGGCTACCTGCTATATGAGGGCGCTCCGGAAGGATTGAAAAATGTGAAGGAGAGTTATACGGGGCAGTATCTTTGATTGTTGCGAGAATTAGATTTGACAACTTTTGAAAAATTGTCAAAT
>JABDBX010000208.1 GCA_013288445.1 Bacteroidota bacterium | reverse complement strand
GTCACCTTTCGGTCTTCAAAGCTCATGTAGGTACTGTCAATGATCACATTTTTATCGGCCTGCGCGTAGGGAATGGTAATGATCTTATAGTTGTTGGCGTCTATGGCTATCATTGCTTCCTTGCCTTGTATCCCTTCGGGGTTCTGCCCAAATGGTATGTAGGGGTGGGTACCGTCCATAAATACCCAGTCGTCGCCCATTTTTAGTGCGCAGATCATGTGATTATTCACTAAGGGCAACGGCGTTTCTTCATTGGTGTAAGGTTTTTCACGGGTCCCTATCCAGGTATAGTGGGCATCCAGTCCCGCCTTGCGGCACATCGCTACCAGTATGCTTGCCATGTCTTTGCAGTCGCCATATTTTCTTTTCAGCACCACGGCAGCATCGCGCGGCACAAACCCTTCCAGCCCCTTCTCAAAAGCTATATAATGCATGTTGGCCTGCACATATTGGTAAATATGGGCAGCTTTATCCGTTGCAGAAACATCATTTTTCGTTATTTCCGCTACAGTTTTATCCAGCAGGGTGTCATCCTTAATGTTCACACCCTTCACATATTTATAGAGGTATTTATAAAGCTGGTCTGGGTTTTCCAGCATTTCTACCGGCTTCTTTGCCCCCTCCATTTTGTAGGACGTGATATAAGGTATAACATGTGGCAGGTAGTACCATACCGATGGCACATTATCGAACTCCTTGTAAGCAGGAACATCGGTAGCTGTAAACTTGTAAGTAATAGTGTTAGCGCCCTCTTCCTTCGTTTGCTTTATCCACCCAGGGTCAATGCCCTTTATAGCGAAACTGATATTTACGTATTTGGGCGCTGTAACCTCAAAAGAAGCCTTTACCACAGGCAGGTTTTCCTGGAAGGTAAATGCAGGTAACATGTTTAGGTCGGTGTGCTGTATGGTGTATTTTGTTTCGGTCAGCGAGTTTTTCAGCAGCCCCGAATAAGATACTACCGCGTATCGGCTGTCGTCATAAAACACGTTATCCTTATCCGGGTTAATATCAGCAAAATTATTGCATGGCACTTTCTTATAACCGGTCTTCGTTGGCAAAGAAGCCGTGGCATGAAGGTCTTCCAACTCATTGAAATCGCCATGATAAAGGTAATCCACATTATAAACCCCCGGCGAGCGATCGCTGATAAAGAGTTTTTCCCGTGTTACGTAGCTATTGGCTACCAGTTTGCCATCTTCGTTTGTTATCACTAAGCGCTGGCTGTAGTTGGTATATACGGCATTCTCGTTCCTGTATTTTACCGCTATGCTGTCATATTCAGTTGCTTGTGCCGCATAACCCATAAGAATTGTGGCAACGAGCATCAGAGCCTTGTGCGGTTGGAAAATATATTTTGTCATACAGATCATTTCTGGCAGATATTAAAGCGCTAAAAAGAAATACAAGTATAAATATAATGATAAAAACAGCGTGGCGGATTATTTTTAGGATAATCTTAATTTCTGTTATAGTATGCAGGCAAAATAAGAAGATTATTGCTAACTTTCAACTGGAATAAGAGAATACCACAATGGATAAAAGATACCCGGTGCCGCCCTTTACAATGGAAACCGCCTTACAAAAAGTACAGGCCGCAGAAGATGCATGGAATAGCAAAGACCCCGAGCGGGTATCGATGGCCTATACCTTAGACACAGAATGGCGAAACCGCGCTGAGTTCATAAATGGACGGGAAGAAGTAAAGGCATTCCTGCAACGCAAATGGGCAAAAGAGCAGGACTATAAACTGAAAAAGGAACTATGGGGCTTCCGCGAAAACCGCATGGCCGTGAGGTTTGAATATGAATGGCACGACGGGAAGGGGAATTGGTTCCGCAGCTATGGCAACGAAATGTGGGAATTTGATGAGAACGGATACATGCAAAAACGCTTTGCCAGCATCAACGACCTGCCCATCAATGAAGCGGATAGAAAGCTGAAATAGTCGCCGAGTTTACTTTTTTCCAGAGCGGGTTCTTCTATCGCTCACCCTGCCGAATATCAAACTTGCATCAAGGCCCACGACCGGGCTTATTACATTTATATTGGCATAGGCTCCGAAAGAAAACCCAAATCCCCTGCCCACCGGCAATTCTATTGCGGGGTTTATAATAAGCCCTGGCGTTATATCTATAGTGTAGTTATAGGTGTAGTTTGGTCCCAACAAACTGCGGAATGGTTCAAAATCGGTTGGCGTCTTAACTTCGCCCATCGCCAGCCCTCCTTTTATTACCCACCTGGCGCCATGTGTGCCGGTAAAAAATACTTTACCATAAGATATGCCGATCATATTGATTATTTGTCGGGGATAGGAACTAAGAAAGCCAACTTCATAATCAGGCGGCGTGCCAGACCATCTGCGGGAACTTGTATAGTAACCCACCGATACAATATTGTTGCCCTCAAATATCATGTTCATCACCAACTTCCCGGTGCCATGAGTGCCAAATCCTCCCCCCATTTCTCCATAGATATAGGGTTCGCTCCGTTGCGCCAAGACGGTAAGATTGTAGCAGACAAGTGTGCAGATAAGTAAAATACTGAAGGTCCTTTTCATAGTTTTGAATTTCGTCAAAGCTATTTCTTGCGGGCATTAAATAATTTGACTTTTGTCAATTTCCTAAGGAACGTTTACGAAATAAAGTACATCATATTGCGAAGTTATTTTCCTTTTTACGAGGCGTAAAATCTGCGAATAATGAATTATTTATCCCGATTAGTCCCGATAGCCATCGGGAGGATTGCAACGAAGTAAAAAGGGGA
>JABDBX010000207.1 GCA_013288445.1 Bacteroidota bacterium | reverse complement strand
GATCAGTGGCGTGATCAGCGCCAACACAGTGCTATCTGTGCTGGAAGATTTTCTTTTTGAATTACGGGGCAGTTCACATCGTTGCGGCGAAACTGTACAAAACAGTTAAATGTGGATAAATAAAGAATAGCCTATTACGGCAATGTCATTGACTTAGCAAAAAGTCGTGCTGGGTGATGCTGAAGGCATCCAACGTTTATAGAAAATCAAATACAAAATGACTGACGATGCCGAAGGTATCGAACCTGCGGTTGCATGGATTTTCCCTAAGTCAATGAGATTGCCCAAAAACGGCAAAAACTTCTGTTTTCTACAGGTCATTTCCCACTTTCCTTGTCAGGCCAAGTATAAGAGAAATGATAGCCAGCACAGCCAAAATGTGAATGGTATGGCCTTCGTGCTTCCATACCAGAAAGCCAAGCACCCAGCCTATTGTTAGCAGAATGGCAATAAAAAATAAAAGATTCCTAAGTATCATGGTTAGTCAGGGGTAAAAATAAGCAATCGCAATGAATATTAAAACACGATTGCAGATTTCCGTTTTACAATGTTCACGCAGCGATTTTTAACCGCGATGAATTCCTTTCTTCAGGGATCATGTGACAAATAGAATCTACAGCAATCCCCTTACCCTCTCTATCGCCGCTGTCAACCCCTCAGTATCCTGTCCACCAGCCGTAGCCAGCGTTTTCTGGCCACCGCCGCCGCCCTTTATCAGCGGAGCCACGTGTTCCTTTATTATCTTTCCAGCGTCAAGCCCTTTAGCTGCCACTACTTTTTCATCTACACCTACCGCCACAAATGGCTTACCATCTATATTAGCGCAGAGCACTATCACGTGGTCGTTCAGGTGGCATTTAAGGTCCAAGCAAAGTTTCTTCAGCGCATCGGGAGAGCTTACAGAAACCATCTGCCCCACGAAGGTGATCTCATTTATAATTTCATCTTTCGTCAGTAACTCATTCCTTATGCCTACCAGTTGGCGGGCTTCCAGGTGTTCAGCATGTTTCTTACTTTGAGAAAGTTCTTCCTGTAGCTTTTCTATAAATGCTACGGTGTCGGTAGCTTTCTTTTTGGTCAGTTTTTTTATCTCTTCAAATGGCTTTACCAATTCGGTATGTATGTAGTCAAAAGCTGCCTGCCCGGTTTTAGCCTCAATCCTGCGCACACCTGCAGCTACCGCCGCCTCATGGGTTATTATAAAGAAACCGAGCTCTCCGGTATTGCCCACATGAGTACCACCGCATAGCTCTATAGAGTACCCGGGATCCATAATTACCACCCGCACCTTATTGCCGTATTTCTCGCCAAACAAAGCCATTGCACCCAGCGCTATTGCTTCATCTTTTGCCATTTCTTTTATTACTACAGGTACATTTTCTCTTATCTTTCTGTTTACTATCTGCTCCACCTGTTTTATTTCATCGTGGGTCACCGCTGCGTAATGCGAAAAGTCGAAGCGAAGATGCTCCTCATTTACCAGCGATCCTTTTTGGGCCACGTGCGTGCCCAGCACCTCGCGTAGTGCCGCGTGCATCAGGTGAGTAGCGCTATGGTGCACCGTGGTAAGTATTCTTTTTTCGCCATCTACTTTCGCAGTGAGGGGTGCACCGATGTTCTCCGGCAGCACATTGGCAAAATGTATGGTCAGCCCATCTTCTTTCTTGGTGTCCAGTATCTCTATCCGCTCATTCGGAAAAATAAATGTCCCGGTATCGCCCACCTGTCCGCCACTTTCGGCATAGAATGGAGTTGTGTCCAGCACCAATTGGTAAGAATCCTTACCCTTCGAGCTTACCCTGCGGTATTTCAGTACAGTTGCTTCGGCCTCCAGGCTGTCGTAGCCCACAAATTGGGTAGCGCCTGCCTCTTTCACCACCACCCAGTCGTGCGTATCCAGTGCGGTCGCGGCCCGGCTGCGAGTCTTTTGTTTTTGCATCTCAAGGTTAAACTCAATTTCATCAACGACAAATCCATTTTCTTTGGCAATTAAGGCTACTAAATCAAAAGGAAAACCATAGGTATCATACATCTCAAATGCGAGATTACCGTCAACGATATTGTTTTGCCATTTTGAAAATTCTCCAAACTTCATAATATAGCTATTAGGAAGTTTTTTATGTTTTATATAATCATCAATAATTTTAATACCGCTTCCTAATGTCCTTAAAAACGCTTCTTCCTCTTCTTTCACCACTTTGCCCACAAGCTCCGCCTGGTGCTGCAACTCCGGGAACACGTGTTCAAACTGCTTTGCAAGCACAGGCATCAACTTATGCAGCAACGGTTGTTTAAAATCGAGGTAAGAATAATAGTAGCGCACAGCCCGGCGCAATATCCGGCGTATCACATAGCCTGCTCCGGTATTAGAGGGTAGTTGTCCGTCTGCGATCGTAAACCCTATAGCCCGTATATGGTCCGACAATACCCTGAAAGCTACATCCTGCTTGCTGTCGGTGTATCCATACTTCTTGTGTGTAAGGTGCTCTATCGCAGCAATGGTACCAGTGAAAAGATCAGTATCATAGTTGCTCTGCTTGCCCTGGAGCACCCGTACCAGCCGCTCCAACCCCATACCAGTATCCACATGTTTTGCCGGTAACGGTACCAGGCTGCCGTCTTTCTGGCGGTTATACTGCATGAATACGTTATTCCATATCTCTATCACCTGCGGGTGGTCGGCATTTACGAGGGTTTTCCCTTCCACCAATTTTTTTTCTTCATCGGTACGGCAATCCACATGTATCTCAGAGCAAGGGCCACATGGGCCAGTATCGCCCATTTCCCA
>JABDBX010000206.1:972-2822 GCA_013288445.1 Bacteroidota bacterium | reverse complement strand
TGAAGCCCTACATAGATGCGTGGGAAAGCAATGAACAAGGCTACATAAATAAATGAGAAAATACCCATGCGCCGCGATACAAAAAATAAGGCAGTGGCCAGTGCAAAGAACATAGTGCCATGATCGCTGGGAAATGAATTGTGGGTGTTGGGTATCCTGCCAACGTTGAATCCTATGGCAGTTATCAGGTGATTGGCAGGGTTAAGAATAGGCCGGGTACGGAAATGGGTGAACATGGTTATCACCCGAACTAATATCATAGCTACACAACTGCCGTAAATACCTGAAATAATGCGCTGCCGCTTTCCGGCAAGATTCTCCGCTGGCTTAAACCATTCCCACCAGAACAAGGTCATTATCAGGCAACCTTTAAGCAGGTCGTTGTCTGTAAGGAATACAACGAACCGGTCAAAAATTTCATGCTTGCCACAAAACTGGTTTATGGCCGACATCACTGAATGGTCGAAAAAATTAGGCATACATTATTGTTTTTTGTTTTTAGTTAAGGTACAAAAGCAGCAATATATTTATCCGACCAGCTGCTCATAATACTTTGGCAGTATTAGACTTGAACAGTAACGAAAGGTTTAATTTTTATGAAAAAAGTAATCGTAATTGAATTTTCCATGGCGGTATAAGTGGCGCAGCCCGGTAACGAAGATATTGTTGCTTTCCCTCCAGTAGTTGCGTTTAGTGGTGCTTGGCTCGGTATTAGAGTTTATCTGGTCAAATATCCCTTTGTGGTCCTCATAGTACAATGCCCGTCCTTTATGTTGCAGGAACGACATCATCATCCCGTATTCCGTAACATCCACATTTTTGCCCTCTATATACCGGCCAAACTTATCTAAGAAGTTGCTTCTCCTTAAGTGCGGATGGTCGCTATACATATAAAACTTCTTGTAGCCGGGGTGCCATAACTTAAAATCCATTTCTGAAACGCCTGGCTTTACCGGTTTTAGATAAGGGTATTTGAAATAAGAATAGAAGCGCACCATATCCAATTCTTTCCGGTCGTTCATAAATTGCAGCGATTCCTGCAAAATGGCGGGGAATACATCGCGGGGCACAAAATCTTCCTGCACATACAACGTATAGGGTGTTTTTATAGCATCCTGCCCTTTATTTATGTTATTACCAAGCCCGCCGTTCTTCACCGCAGTTATAAGACGAAACGAATATGAAGAATGCAACGCCTTTATTTTTTCCACGTGCTCCGGCTTGCTGCCGTCGTCCGACACCACAATGTCTTCAAACATGCAGCCGAGGTTCTTAAAAGACAGCAGCAGCCTTTCCAGCGAGGCGCTCCTGTTGTAATGGGTAATCAATAAAGTAACACCCGGAAATGTAAATGAACCGCTCATATAGTATAGTGATTGTCTAATCTAATTTCATAAATTTAAGCTCCCAGGTGCATTTTGCCCATCTATACCTAAGATATACCCATCGCAGGAAAAGAAAGAAAGGGCTTTTGCTCTGCCGCCAGTCCGCCCGCCCCATTGTGCTTGGTTCATCGGGGGAGTTTTTATGCTCAAACAGTGAATCGCATTCATAATAAAATAGTCCCTTCCCTTTGTGCCTTAAAAACGATAGGGCCATTGAATATTCTGCCCTGTCTCCCTTTATACCTTCCCTGTACCGCCCGTATTTTTCAATAAAATTACTGCGCCGCAGATGTGGGTTGTCGCTGTAATAATAAAACTTGAGGTGGTTTAGATTCCACGGGCTATATACCATTTTATAAAACCCCTTGCCAAACGGTTTTAGGGTAGGGTACCGGAAAAATGACCAGAAGCGAACAATGTCCAGGTCCTTATTTTCATTCATGTATTGCAGCCCGTCCAGCAGAT
>JABDBX010000206.1:0-962 GCA_013288445.1 Bacteroidota bacterium | reverse complement strand
GTTCAAAGTCCTCCTGGACGTACAGTGTATAAGGCGTTATTACTGCTTCCTGGCCCTGGTTCATGTTGCCCGCAAAACCTTTATTTTTTTGTCCACCCACAAGCCGGAAATTAAACTCCTTTTGTAGTGTTTGCAACCTGGCCTGGTGTTCGGGCTTACTGGCATCGTCAGAGACCACGATATCATCAAAGCGGCAATTGAGGTCGCGGAATGAAGAGAGTAGTCGTTCCAGCGACCCGCTCCGGTTGTAATGAGTGATCAGTAATGTGACGCCGGGAAAAGCAAAAGTTTCTGTCATAGCGTGGGTTTACTTCATAAATTTTACATCCAATGTACACTTTACCCACTTATAACGCAGGAACACCAACCGCAACAGCCTGATGAAAATATTCTGGCTTTGCCGCCAGTTCTTCAACTCGCGCATAGTACTTGGTTCGTCCGGTGAGTTCTTATGTTCAAACAGGGTGGTGTATTCATCATAAAATAGCCCCTTCCCCTTTTGCTGCAAAAACGATATAGCCATCTTATAGTCTATCACGTCCCCTTTAAGCCCCTCCTTGTATCTTCCGAATTTCTCCAGGAAGCTACTCCTGCGCAGGTGCACAGTGTCGCTATACTGGTAAAATTTCAGGTGGTTCATGTTCCAGAAGCTGTATTTCATTTCAGAGTATCCCTTACCGTATGGTTTCAGCATAGGGTAGGCCGTAAGGTAGGCCCAGAAACGTACGAGGTCAAGTTCTTTATCGTCCTTCATAAATTGAAGAGCATCCCTACTTCGGGATGCGTATCCAAGGTGCTAACCAAAGTCTCCACAAGGTTTTCAGTAAACTCCGTATCATTATTCACAAAGAAAAGGTACTCGCCCTTAGCCTGCTTTATCCCTAAGTTGTTCCCGCCGGCAAAGCCAAGGTTTTTCTCAGAGCGGATAAACGCCACCCCCGGATATTTTTGCTTCCAGGCAG
>JABDBX010000205.1:889-2827 GCA_013288445.1 Bacteroidota bacterium | reverse complement strand
CACTTGGTATGCTCTTGTTATTCAATTTCCTTTTCGCACCGCGCGATACTGCTATTCCCGGTAGCATTTACGATTTCAAGGTGACTGCGCTTGATGGCGGCACTATTGATTTTTCGCAGTTCAAAGGAAAGAAGATACTTATAGTGAACACAGCCTCCAAATGCGGCTTTACCCATCAATATGATGCCCTGGAAAAGCTCTATGAAAAGTATAATGGCAAACTGGTTATTGTTGGTTTTCCGGCCAATAACTTCCTGTTCCAGGAACCGGGATCGAACGAAAAGATAGCGGCCTTCTGCAAGAAAAACTACGGCGTTACCTTCCCTATGGCAGCCAAAATATCCGTGAAGGGGCGAAGTATGGCGCCCATTTACCACTGGCTCACAGAGCAGCAATACAATGGCTATAAGGACAGCCATGTGACCTGGAACTTCCAGAAATACCTGGTCAATGAGCAGGGTACGCTTGTGGCCATCTTCTCGCCGAATACTGAGCCGGACAGCCCGGAGTTGATTGAAGCGATAGAAAAGTAGCGGACGGTTTGTAACACTTAACGCCTTGATTTAGCACCTGATCTTGGTTCAGCATGTCATGGTTCGGCGGGGCTCACCATGACAGAATCTCTATTGGGCCGTTGAAAAGTAATTGCTAGCCCTGACCTGATAAGAACTGCTTCAACTCATCTTTCATTAACGCAACCTTCCTGTTTTCGTAGTCAAAGCATACCATCCCTGTTTTGGCCTGGGCTATATCAGTGGAGGCTCCGTTCCCCACTGTGGATATGTGATACAGCAGGTCGAAGGTGCGCTCTGTTATTTCTTCGGCATACACTTTTATGGTAAAAATATCACCGTAAAACCCTTCGCCTTTGTAGGCTATCATCACATCTGCCATTATCAAACTGTTACCTCCGGCATTCATTTCGGTGTAGCCTTTGCTACGCAGCATAAGCATACGGGCCTCATGAATTATAGACAGTACAGCATCGTTGCCTACATGGTTTCCGTAGTTTATGTCGCCTATACGGATAGGGATGGTTGTGGTAAACAATGGATCACCAGCAGGAAATTTCAACTTTACGCGTCCCATAATATTTCTAATGGCTTAATTTCTGTGTTATTACTATACTTCTCGCCGCATAAGTTTGTGCAATGATAAACGGGCAAGCCCGATAGGGCTTAAATGATGAATAGCCACCGGTGAAACCGGTGGGAAAATAGATGTGGTCATTGAACCCCGGCGGGGTTCAACTGGTATAACCCTGAAGACTCCGGGTTGCACCCGGAGCTATTCACATTAAAGCCTTCCAGGCTTTTTAAATTCAATGCACATTTTTATCCGGCGTATAGTATAATTCTTTTTTCTTCAGACCCTAAATTAGTGTTTTGCTTTCCAACTTTCAAATTCACTGCGAAGCATTATTACAGCATTTTGACCGGTTTTATCCTGGTCAAGTATATTCAGGTTCAGGTAGGGCTCCGTATCGTTTGGTTTAACGATTGTGATAAAAGAACTTGCCGCTTTTTGTTCGCCGCACCTTTTGTCTCCTCCTTCTGCTGCGCCCGCTTCAAGGGCGCTCATTAAGATATCGGCTATAGGCAGCGATTCCCTTTGCCCTTTTTCCACTGCTTGCATAATAGCTTTCAGTTCGCCAGGTGAACTCAGGATATTTCCCTGAACAGAGACGCCACTTTTAGTCAATGCCCCGTTATACTGGCTCGTAGCTTCTCCGGTATAAGTAGCCGGGTTATCAATATCCTTTATAGTTACTATGGCATATTGCTGCCTTTCCGGGTCAAACACAGTGTCTCGCAATGCCTGAACGATTTGCGCTGGTGTTGACCCGGCAACGATCATCTCAGCTCCCTTTTTCCTTGCTTTGCCATTGCTCATAGCCTGAACGATTATTGCGCCGACACCGGGAATGATCTTCCCGAT
>JABDBX010000205.1:0-879 GCA_013288445.1 Bacteroidota bacterium | reverse complement strand
CTGCAATCCCTATCTCGTTTGTTCGTGGATCAATTATAATGATTGACCATGTTGCAAAAGCCCTGCTGGAACAAATTACCAGAATAATTAACGCTAAAATTGCTTTTTTCATTTATCATTTTTAAGATTGGGTGCGTATTAGAACACAGTAAACCAAACACAGAGCGAACAAATTACTTTATCGTAACATTTCCATAGGTTACATTTAGTGCGATAGTGCCGTGGCCACTACCGATCTTGCCTTTGTAGGCAGCCCCCTGGCCGGGGGTGCCTGAACCAGACGATGTGAATGATGCATTATGTGCATTGTTAGTGAAATTACCATAGGAAACATCCACGCTACCAGATAAGCTGGCCTCGCTGTCGAAATGAAGAGAAAGATTGCCAAAACTGGAATTGATATTCATGTTGTCCACGTCGGGACCTACATAGTCAAACTTTGTGCCGGTGCCATATTTTATACCCATTTGCACGCTCTTTAGCAACTTATCTACAGCAAGACCCGCGTACTGTACATTGCCTTTGAGCTGGCTTACGGATCCGATCTTCAGGTCGCCATATTTCTGTTCAATGTCCAGGTCGTGCACTGATTTAATGGCCGTTTTCTCGAACTGGTTAGATACGTCTATGTTGCCTGCCTTGTCTATGTAGAGTTTTGAGTAGGAACAGCTGATGGTACCGGCTTCGATAGAGGCTATTACAGCGCTGCCGTAACCCACCTTTATATCGTTATCGCTGCCGCTGATAGCGCCTGCCTTTAGCGCGCCATACGCCAGGTCTATCGTCAGCTTGCCCGTGACATCTGCAAGTTCTATATCGCCGTATTTGTTGATAAATTCCGCCGTTTGCCTGCGGGGCATGTTAATGACGTAGTTAATG
>JABDBX010000204.1 GCA_013288445.1 Bacteroidota bacterium | reverse complement strand
GGTATCCCTGTTTCACGTGCGCATATCCGGCAATCGGCGAACCAAATAGCATAAAGAAAAATAAAGGGCTGCAAATTGCCGCCTTTTTTTGCGAACAAATTGTAACTTTATAAAAATTCGTCTATGGCTTTTTTTCTTCGCTTACTATTGATGCTGTCAATTTTGGCAATTCTTTTCGGCGTTTTAATTAAAATAAATCATTGGAATTACAGCGGTTATATTTTTATGAATGGTGGGATTGCGGGACTTGTAATTTATATTGTCGGGACTTTTATTATAGTTGAATTAAACAAAATGAAGGAAAGAAAGTAAATGATAATTGGTAATCACACAATAAAAAAAATTGCTAATTTAGTCTGTAATGGACATGAATATAGAAATAGCACAGACTAAAGAGTAATAATGGCCTATTGCAAAACATCTCAGCCGTATATACCAACGGCAGGATTGCGGCGACTAAAGCTGTGAATAGTCATTTACTGGACACCTATTGGCGTATTGGGGAGCATATAGTAGAGTTTGAACAGGGCGGAAAGTTAAAGGCTGGGTATGGCACAGGTCTCTTAGAAAGGCTATCAAGGGATTTGTCCTTAAGCCATGGTAAGGGTTTTAGCCTAAGTAATATTAAGCGGTTTCGGCAATTTTACCTGGCTTACGCAATTGGTGCGACAGTGTCGCACCAATTGATTATAGAAATTAACTGGAAGGGAGAACTCCGCGTATAAGATTAGAAATCCGGCACTATATTTGTTATTTATACATTATGAACCTGAAAAAGATATACACGTGTCTTGCCGTTTCCGTTATTGCTGTGGGACTTTGTTCCTGTGAAAAAAACTATACCTGTGTTTGTAACCTCACCATATACAATCCTGTGAATGGATCGGTGTCAACCGGGCAGGACATTACGACCATTAAGAATACTAAGAGTAATGCGGAATATAACTGTAAAGAAAGGGGAGGGTTACTGGAGAATCACTATACTATTGCGCATTGCGCATTAAAATAAAACTGTTGTATAAAGGAAATCCGGCACTATATTTGTTATTTATACATTATGAACCTGAAAAAGATATGCACGCTGCTTGCCGTTTCCGTTATAGCTCTGGGACTTTGTTCTTGTGAAAAAAACTATACTTGTGTATGTAATCTAACCATATACAATCCTGTGAATGGTTCAGTATCAACCGGCCAGGACATTACAACCATTAAGAATACCAAAAGTAATGCGGAAAGTAATTGCAAAGGACGAGGGGAAGAACTGACTAATCATTCTACTCGTGCCCTATGCGGGTTAAAATAGCATACGGTTACACCGAAAACTTTATCGCCCCCATTGCTGTCCCCGCATTTTATTTTACTTTCGGAGTGTTTTAAAATCATTTTACGGCTTTGGAAAATACGATCATTTCTCCGTTTGAGTTTGCTGCCAAACACTCTGCTACCGGCACTACCATATTTGCAGTTATGAGTGCGCTTGCTGCGCAGCATAACGCGATTAATCTGTCGCAGGGTTTTCCTGATTTTCATATCGATGAGCAACTTTCGCGGTTGCTGGGTGAGGCTGCCCGGGAGGGCCACAACCAGTATGCCCCTATGCCCGGCCTGCCGGCGCTAAGGCAGGCAATTGCAGCCAACTTCAAGAGCCGCTATGGGGTGGATATTGATGCCGATAAGGAAATAACGGTTACACCCGGCGCTACCTATGCCATATACACGGCCTTTACGGCCATTTTGCAGCCCGGAGACGAGGTGGTGGTACTGGAACCGGCCTATGATAGCTACATACCCAATATAGAGATGAATGGCGCTATAGCTGTGCCGGTATCGTTGTCGGCACCGGGCTTTGAGGTGGACTGGAACAAAGTAAAGGACGCCATAACTCCGCGCACAAGGGCAATTATCATCAATACACCCCATAACCCCACCGGGGCAATCTGGAGCAAAGAAGACTGGGATCAACTGGCCGATGTAGTAAGGGGTACTAAGATAGTGGTGCTGGCCGATGAGGTTTATGAACAACTGGTATTTGACGGCCAGCGGCATTATAGTGTGCTGGAGCATCCCGAGCTGCGGGAACGTAGTTTTGCTCTTTATTCCTTCGGAAAGGTGTTTAACATTACCGGCTGGAAGATCGGTTATTGTATAGCCCCACCCGCTTTTACACAGGCTTTCCGGCGCATTCACCAGTTTGTTTCGTTTACTGTGAATACCCCTGCGCAGTATGCTCTTGCCATGCATTTAGGCAATGATACAGCAACCCCGGTACACCTCGTGATGCAACAGAAACGCGATCATTTTCTGTCGCTGCTAAAAGACACTCCCTTTACCATCTTCCAACCAGCAAAGGGCAGTTATTTCCAGATAGCCGGGTATGAGCGAATCAGCGGCCTGCCAGATATGGAGTTTGCTGAATGGCTTACCAAGGAGATCGGTGTAGCTACTATACCGGTAAGCGCGTTTTATAAAAACAAAAAGGACGATAAACTGATCAGGTTTTGCTTTGCCAAGAAAGAAGAAACACTGAATGAGGCGGTGAGCCGGCTGAAAAAATTAGGATAAATAGCCTTTGCATATGGAGCTTCTTAAAAAACTAAGGATAAATACGGAAACACCACTGTGGCTGGTGAATGCCCCGGATAGTTGTATGCCTCTTTTTGAAAGTATAGAGACAAAACAAAAATTGGGTAAGGAAAAACCCGTTGCACAAGTCCTGCTTTTTGCCTCCTCCGGCAATGAATTGCAACATTATCTTCCGCTGCTGGCCGGGTATATTGGTCACGAAACACTCTTCTGGATATGCTATCCCAAGAAGTCGGGATCAATTG
>JABDBX010000203.1:1918-2850 GCA_013288445.1 Bacteroidota bacterium | reverse complement strand
ATTCAGTTACAAATTCCAATGAAGGACATTTATTACATGGTAGCAGTTGAAGGCAGCAATAGTAAATGATTTCTTCACTACCATTCCTATACCACCACCATTATTGAACATGACCTCAAAAAGCAAAGAACTCTTTACCCGCGCCCAGCTATCCATACCAGGCGGGGTTAACTCCCCGGTGCGGGCATTTAAAAGCGTAGGTGGCACACCGCTATTTATGGAGCGTGCGAAGGGCGCGTATATGTATGATGCCGATGGCAACAGGTATATAGACTACATCAACTCGTGGGGGCCTATGATACTTGGCCATGCTTACGAACCAGTAGTGAAGGCAATACAGGAAAAGGCGGAGCAGTCCACCTCATTCGGTGCACCAACAGAACTGGAGATAGAGATGGCTGAGCTCATTGTGGGCATGGCGCCAAATGTGGATATGGTGCGTATGGTAAGCAGCGGCACAGAAGCGTGCATGAGCGCACTAAGGCTGGCGCGTGGCTATACAGGCCGCAATAAGTTTATAAAGTTCGAAGGCTGTTATCATGGTCATGCTGATGCTTTTTTAGTAAAGGCGGGCAGCGGTGTAGCCACCTTCAATATTCAGACCGTGCCGGGCATTACCGCTGGCGTATCTATGGATACGCTTACGGCTCCCTATAACGATCTGGAAGCAGTGCGAAAATTAATAGAAGAAAATGCCGGTGAAATAGCGGCGATAATTATAGAACCGGTGGCAGGGAATATGGGTTGTATCATACCCGAGCCGGGCTTCCTGGAAGGTCTGCGCACTATATGCGATGAAGAAGGTATAGTATTCATTTTTGATGAGGTGATGACCGGCTTCCGGCTGGCAGCAGGGGGGGGGGCACAGGAGCGGCTTGGCGTCAATGCTGACCTTGTAACTTATGGAAAGGTGATAGGCGGTGGTATGCCCG
>JABDBX010000203.1:0-1908 GCA_013288445.1 Bacteroidota bacterium | reverse complement strand
GCAGCATATAGCCCCATTGGGCAATGTGTACCAGGCAGGCACGCTGAGTGGCAACCCCATAGCCATGATAGCCGGCTACACCATGCTGAAAACGCTGAAAGACAATCCATCTATTTACAAAGATCTCGAAGATAAAACAGAATACCTGCACCAGGGGTTAGATAAGGCGCTTAGCGCGGGAGATTCACCCTACATCATTAATCGCCTCGGCTCTATGATAAGTGTCCACTTCAGCGATGGACCAGTGAATAATTTTGCATCAGCGGCTTCTGCCAATAATACATTGTTCAACCGCTTTTTTCATGCTATGCTGGATAGCGGTATTTACCTGCCACCCTCAGCGTTTGAGACATGGTTTGTGAGCGAGGCACTGTCTATGGATGATATTGATGAAACGGTGAGGGCTGTGGAAAAGTTTATAGCTAAATAAACAATGTCACTACCTTTGCTGTACGTAAAATTCCGAAGGACGATATTATTATAGCAAATGAATACATACAGGATAAGAACCCATAATCCATTTTTGCTGCTGGCAATATTAGTCTATGGGGTATTGTTATGTGTAGCTTTTATTTTGGGGGTTATGGTTTTTTTGATAAAATTAATACCGTATTCAACATTGACCTAAACGATTATCCGTTATATTTCTTTCTTTCGATTCTTATTGTCTTTCACTTTGGTTATCATTGTTTAGCTTCTAAAATCACTATAGTAACTACTTCAGAAGAGGGGATACACCCACACTGGAGCCGACCGTTTCATTTTTTCGATAAAATAGAAAAGACAATAAAATGGAGCGAAATCATCAAGTTTAGTGTACTCCCGAGCTATAGAATAGATGAATTTCTGAATGAGCTATAAACTCACTTTAATACCTCTTTCAGCTTATCTTCCAGGTCATCGCCGCGCAGGTTGCGGGCTATTATTTTTCCGGCTGGGTCTATGAGGTAGTTGGAAGGGATGGACTGTATGCTGTATGCCGTAGCGGCGGCAGACGACCAGCCGTGGAGGTCGCTTACCTGTGTCCATACCAGGCCATCGTCTTTTATTGCTTTCTGCCAGGCATCCTTGTTGTTATCCAGCGATACGCCGAGGATGGTGAAGTTCTTATTTTTATATTTCTCGTAAGCGGCCACTACATTGGGGTTCTCGGCACGGCATGGGCCGCACCACGAAGCCCAGAAATCGAGCAACACATACTTACCCTTGAAAGACGAGAGCGTCACAGTTTTTCCATCAAAGTCGGGCAGGCTTACTTCCGGCGCTGTGCCTGCATCACTGCCCGATGGTTGTGCCGCCGGCTGCTTTAACTTTGCCACTGCCCTTGAATGATAGTCCGCAAAATCTTTCGACATTTTCGCTGTAGGGAACCTGCGGCCCAGGCCTTGGGTGAATGCTTCGAGGTAATTTTTTTCACTTGCTGGGTTCAGGATGCGTACGGCAAATATGGCATTGGATTCGTAAGAAGTAGTATCGGCAAACCGCTCCACAAATTGTGTAAAGTGCAGCCGCATATCTTCAAAGTCTTTTTTGGCAGCGGTGAGTATGCTGTCATTGCCTCTTGCCTTCAGTGTGTCTAGCACTATGCTCATAGAGTTAAAGTCGCGCAGATGCTCCCTGATGGAAACGACAAAGTTCTTCAGGTTTTGTGAGGCCGCAGAACCGGTTACTGTGTAATTTTCCAGGCTCTTCCAGTCACCGTCCACCTTAATGTTTCCTTTGTCTATAGATAGCAGTATGTATTGGTTGGGATGGAAATGCAGGCGGTACAGGCCCGGCTCGGGCGATATGCCTGATAATTCAAAATGCCCGTCTGGTTTCGAGCGTTCAGAGTCCACAATGGTTATCCAGTTAAGGTCGCTGGCGCTCATTTGCTCCAATACCACTGTCTGTTCCGGCAGGCCGGAA
>JABDBX010000202.1 GCA_013288445.1 Bacteroidota bacterium | reverse complement strand
GGAGTGCTGGTGAAAGTACCCATGCTCATTGTATGTGAAGAACCGTCAGACAATGTAGCTGTAGAAGGTAAGGTGATAGCGTAAGTATAAGCTGCTGTACCGGAAACAGTGAAATTAGCTGCTGCTACGGTACCCTGAGTTGCTGGAAGCGTAACGCCGCCGGTAGCAGAACGTGTGCTGGCTGGGGCAAGAACCACAGTACCACCTGATGAAGGGGAAACTGCGATGTTACCGAAGTTCATGTTGGTAACTAAAGCGATAGTGATCGGGGTGATGATCGTTGCTGAGGCAGATGCTGTTGCTGTTGCTTGGGCGAAAGAGTTGTTAACTGAACAACCGAGGATCATTGATGCTGCTACGAGTACTTTTGCGATGTTTTTCATTTGAGTTTGTTTTTGTTTGTTTGAGTTAAATCGTTTGTTGTTTGCATAGCACAATACCAACGGCGTGCCAGAATTATAAATAATTGATAATCAATAGTTTAAAAAACTATAGTCGTGCCGAATTTCCGAAAAACGGATTGTTATTCCGAAAAATGGAATACGGCGATCGTAGAGACGGGATGCACTAAGTTCTACCCGAACACAATAATCCATTTTTTCCTCCCTAACGTTTGACTATTGCGCTAAAAGCGATTATTTTCGATGTCAAATTAGTTTGCCTGATGCATGTAGCCCAACAGATATTGTTTATACTTTGCTCCATTACGGCCATATATCTATTCTCTAAGAAGGTAGCAGAGATGCGCCGGAATATATTGCTGGGGCGCGATGAAGACCTGACCGACAACAAAGGCCAGCGCTGGAAAAACATGATATTGCTGGCGCTTGGCCAGAAAAAAATGTTCAAAAAGCCCACTCCTGCCCTTTTGCACCTGGCTGTTTACGCAGGTTTCATCATTATTAATGCCGAAATACTGGAAATATTTCTTGATGGTATCCTTGGCCGTCACCGTTTATTTGCCCCTATGCTTGGTGGGCTCTATGCATTCCTTATAGGTTTTTTCGAGATACTTGCAGTGCTGGTGCTGGTTGGCTGCGTTATCTTTTTAATAAGAAGGAACATAATAAAAGTGCGTCGCCTGAATATGAAAGAGCTCAATGGCTGGCCCCGTGAAGACGCAAACCTGATACTCATTACTGAGATCATACTAATGACCCTTTTCCTCACCATGAACACCGCCGACCAGTCGCTTCAGGCAATGGGCGCAGAACATTATACGCCAACATCTCCTTTCTGGATCACCAGTCATTTTACCGGTCTTTTCTCAGGCTTATCAGCACCCACGCTTGTAGGCATAGAGCGGGGCTGCTGGTGGCTGCATATTATAGGCGTGTTCTTCTTTCTCAATTACCTACCCTACTCCAAGCACTTTCATATACTGCTGGCATTCCCAAATGCATATTACTCTAAGCTTACCCCACAAGGCGAGGTAAAGAATATGCCAGAGATACAAAACGAAGTACTGTACATGATGGAGCCGGACAAAGCACCCGCTGCTGGAGCAGAACCAGAACACAAACGTTTTGGCGCAAAAGATGTAACCGACCTTAGCTGGAAAAACCTGCTCGATGCCTATTCCTGCACAGAGTGCGGCCGTTGCACCGATGTATGCCCCGCCAACATGACCGGCAAAAAACTCTCGCCACGTAAGATAATGATGGACACCCGCGACCGGCTGGAGGAAGTGGGCAGGAACATCAACACCAACAAAGAATTTAAGGACGATGGCAAGTCGCTGCTGAACGACTATATAACCGTAGAGGAGCTGCGCGCCTGCACCACCTGCCAGGCATGTGTAGAAGCCTGCCCGGTTACCATAGACCCGCTATCTATAATCATGCAGTTGCGCCGCAACCTGGTAATGGAAGACAGCAACGCCCCACAGGAATGGAACCTCATGTTTGGCAATATTGAAAACAATATGGCCCCCTGGAAGTTCAGCCCGGATGACAGGGATGCATGGGTGAATGGATAATGTGGTGGAATGCGGCAATGTGGGAGAAATGTGATAAATAACGAGTGGGGTTATAATAGATTTTTGAGTAATTTTGTTATAAATATTTACGTTATGTCTGACAGGGAAAGAAAAGATTATTTAACAAGGCTGGAACAACTTGGTAAAAAATTAGCAGAAGACCCAATTGCTGCCAAACAATTTCTGGTTGACGCCGGTATAATTACCCCTAAAGGAAATCTGAGAAAACCATATAAAAATCTATGTATTCCACAAGGCCAGGCTTAGTAATAGGTTTTCATGGTTGTGATAAAGCAGTTGCTAATGATGTAATCAGTGGCAAAGCCGAATTGAATTTTAGCGAAAATACTTTTGACTGGCTGGGTCATGGTGTTTATTTCTGGGAATATAGCGCAGACAGGGCATTTGATTATGCTACCGAAGTCAGTTTGCATAAAAAGGGCAGTAACAGGATAAGTGAACCTGCAATTTTAGGGGCTGTAATAGATTTAGGATATTGTCTGGATTTAATTGAATTTAAGAACCTCACAATACTTAAAAATAATTTCGAGTATTTTAAAACAACCTGCCATTCATCGGGCATTGAATTACCACAAAACAAGGCAGTTGGCGGTACTGATGACTTACTATTAAGGGATTTAGATTGTGCAATAATAGAGTTCTCGCATCAGTCAAGAATTGATATGGGGCTTCGCCCTTATGATTCCGTAAAAGGAGTATTCCTTGAAGGAAATGATATATACCCAAATGCAGGTTTCAAAGAAAAGAACCATATTCAAATTTGTATCCGCAACCCAAATTGCATTAAAGGCTTTTTTCTTCCCAGGATACTTAATGATAAATACCCGGATGTGTAGTAATGCACATTATTGATGACCTGTCGAAATCAAAGGATGTACTCTAAAGAAAACAGCTTGAATGGCCATAATCGTTGACAACATAGAATTAGAT
>JABDBX010000201.1 GCA_013288445.1 Bacteroidota bacterium | reverse complement strand
GTTACAATGACATAATCAAAGCTATGCTTATTGGAGGGAACATTCCCTGGGTGATCGTTGGAATTGGGTGCCTGACAGGAATGACAAACGGGCTGTTTGCATTTTTTCAGCCACGATTGTTAAACCCTTTTGTTTTAGCCTTTCATGTGTCTATCATAGTCATCTGGATATTGTTGGTAAGGTGGATATACTTTAAAAACGGGGCCGAATTTTTGGAACGTCATCCGGGCATAATCCAGTCAAAGGGATTTAACGGTAAAATCTCCGATGTATCGGCAAAGCAAATAAAACTGTTTTTCCCCTTGATGCTGGCTGGGGGCGTTATTGCGATGGTAATGATGTGGGTACAGGTGATACCGGTTCCTCATTTTAAATAGGGGGTAGTGTTGTTTCGTAATGGTTCGTGGAATTAAATAAATGACTATCTTTAGTATATAAACGCAGTTTATGAAATGAAGGTCAGTTCTACTTTTTTGTTTCCAGTATAGCAACTGTTAAAGGTAAAATATCTGACGGCTACGTCTCAGAGCCTGTTTGTTGGTATTTTACATATAAATAACGTTTGAAATATTTTAGAATACCACCAATTAAAATAAGCAGAAATGTAAAAATAAATACCTTTACTATATATGCTAGCCCTATGAAAAAAGCAATTGGTCTGTTTATAGTGTTTTCCATCATGTTTAGTATATCAAATGCACAAGATTGGCAGTGGGCAAGAGGAAATACGGGTAATGAAATTGATGGGTGTGCTACAGCTACGGACAAGAAAGGAAATGTATTTGTCGCAGGCTGGGATGCCGATGACCTTGCGAGAGCTTGGTTTGATACTATCAAAATCCCATCAATCGGAAGCTGGGTAAACCAAACGGTCGTTGCAAAATATGATTCTTCAGGCCGTTTATTGTGGGCTCTGGGCACTCAATTAGGGGAGTCTATACCTATGGCAATAACGACAGACGATAATGGTGATGTTTATTTATTTGGCATAATGAATGGTCCAATCCAGATTGGTAGTACAACAGAAAGCGATAGTACGTTTACATTGGTACCCAGCTATTATTGCCGCCCAAACGAATACTTTATTATAAAATTTGACGCGGATGGACATGTCATTTGGGGTGTAAGTGAAGGTGGTGCACCTTATATCGGCTTTTCAGCACCATTTGACCCAAGCTACGCTGCGGTGGTTCTAAAAGAAGGCGACATTGCAATTGATCAGGAAGGGAATGTGTATATAACAACGTCTTATTTAAGTAGTGCTCAAATTGGAACCTACACATTTATAGATACCAACTATAGTTCCAATATACTCGTTGCCAAATATAGCCCGTCCGGACATGTTCTCTGGGCTAAAAGTTTTAGTGGTAACGACATAAGCGGATGTTTATCTTATAATATTACAGTAACAGAATCCCATGATATTTATATTGCCGGTCTATTTTATTCGAAAACTATGACATTTGGGAGCACGACCCTCACTAATCAAGATTCTACAGCCAAATCGAGAATGTTTATCGCAAGGCTGGATTCATTAGGCAATCCTGTTTGGGCTGATAGCGCCGGCAAAGGCTTGTCATACCCTGGAGGATTAGCAACAGACAAATCTAATAACGTATATTTATCGGGGGGATTTGAAGATGATAGCTTAATGCTTGCAGGCACCAAAGTTGCGAACCCAAATACCAAATTATATTCTCCTTCCTATTACTTGATAAAATTCAATCCAAATAACCAAGTTGAGTGGTATAAAACCGGAGATACAGGAGTTTGTTACAGCATTGCGACAGACATTTGCGGCAATATCTGGGTATCTGGCAGTATTATTGGTAATCAGGTAACTTTCGATGGCAACATATTACTCAGACCAGCCGGAAGCCCTGATGCCCTATTTATAGCAGAGTATACCTCCACTGGAGAAGTTGTTGATTACTCAGCATTATCGAGCGGGGGAGAAGATCAGATGGGCATAGCTGTAGATCAGTTAGGCAATGTCTTTGTTGCCAGTGATTATAATCAACGGAATTTTACTGTTGGCCCAGACATTTTCTCCGGAGATTCTTTAAAAGAATTTCTTTATGTCGCAAAGTATAGTCACGAAGTCAATTGTGCGCTTTCGATAAAAGAACAAGAAACGAATCTTAAAGATGAAATTTCGCTGTTTCCAAATCCAACTAACACTCAACTAAGTATCTCTGCAAGTGGCAAAATAGACATTGTAACCATTAGCAACCTTCTCGGCCAAACCATTTTCACCAATTCCTACAACTCCTCACAAGTACAAATAGACGTCTCCACCCTCCCCGCAGGCCTGTACTTCGTGAAAATTAACGGCAGCGAGGTCAGGAAGTTCGTGAAGCAATAGCCTACCTCCTTCCTCCGCCTCCGTGATACCCTCCGCCACCGCGATAGCCTCCGCCACGTGCGCCGTAGTGGGCGCCTCCACCGCCGCGCCAGTTGTGGTAGCCGCGGTAAGCGCCATGCCATGCCCAGGGATAGCCCCAATAATAGGGGTAGCCCGAATAGTAATATCCGCTGCTGGGATAGGCTTCTACTGCACAGGAACTCAGACCGGCCGAGAGAACGAACAGGATACCAATTATTATTAACCACCTTTTCATATACATCTGTTTTGGTCGGTGTAATTCACTCAAAATGCGGGCCACCGAATGGTAAAGGAATATTAAAACCAAACTGACCAGAATCAGTTTATTAGCCATTTTCTATCAGCTATTTCCCACCGTCCTGAAAATAGCTTTGCAAAAAGGCTGAACAATGACCAAACAAACAAATCCCAATGACGAGACGCTACTGTCTTTTGTAGAAAAACTGAATAGATCGCACTACGACCAAGTATATACGTTATGCGCCACCGCCAAACAGCAGGCTCAGCGGCTACAGGACGAAGAAATGCTGCAAACCGCATCGCAATATGTGACATTGTGCAACCAATTGATCGGGGAGATACAGCACTATATCTCTGTAAAAAAGGAACACTTACTACCATACATACACACACTATT
>JABDBX010000200.1 GCA_013288445.1 Bacteroidota bacterium | reverse complement strand
ATGCCATAAAAAATGACCTTTTCATAAAAGTGGTTGTGGATAAAAGTAAGGTGCATGTGGGCGAGCAGATCACCACAAGCTACAAGCTTTACTCCCGCATACCCATGCAGGTGGGCATCTCCAAATTACCTTCCCTTAATGGCTTCTGGACACAAGATTTCGAGATACCCAAGCAGGCCAAGCCTACAGAAGAAGTGCTGAACGGAAAGAAGTACCAGGTTTTCCTGTTAAAGAAATCGGCTTTGTTCCCCCAGCAGACTGGCACACTGGAACTGGACCCCGCCGAAGCAAAGGGTATGGCGCGTATTGTGCAGCAGGTGCAGCGCCGGATGTCGGATGTGTTCGGCAACGGAACGCTAATGATGAACGACCCGTTCTTCAACAACCAGGTCTTCAATAGCATGGCATATAGGGATGTGCAGGTGAACCTGAAAAGCACACCTGTGAAAATAACCGTCACTGCCCTGCCCGAAAAAGACAAGCCTGCGGATTACGGAGGCGCCGTGGGCAACTTCAGTATAAGCAATAAAATAGACAAGCGCGAACTGACCACCGATGATGTGGCTACCCTTACACTCAATATCACCGGCAGCGGCAACCTGAAACTAATTGAAGCGCCCAAGTTAGACTTGCCTAACGGACTGAACACATACGACCCACAGATCACAGATACCATCACCGGGAGAAGCACTACGATAAGCGGAAACAAGATCATCAATTATGTTATCAGCCCACACACCCCTGGTGATTACGACATACCATCAGTTGCATTTACCTACTTTAACCCACAAACCGGTGAATATGTAACGGAGCATACCCAGCCCCTGAAACTGCACGTAAAACCCGGCAAGCGCTATGGCCCCGCACAAACAAGTAACGGCGTAGCTCTAAGGGACATACACGATATAACAACCGGCCCTCTGGGAAAACTAAAACCACAGGGAAAACCTGTTTTATTCACCGGCGGCTACTGGTCTATGTATGCGTTCCCATTGCTGGCCTTCATAGGTCTTATTGTATGGAAACGGAGGGATGAAGAATTGTCAAAAGACACCGTATTGCTCAGGAGCAAGCGCGCTAACAAGGTAGCATTGCAACGCTTGGTTACAGCAAAGAACCTGCTGCTGCGCGAGGACAAGAAACCTTTCTACGAAGAAGTATCAAAAGCTATCTGGCTCTACCTCAGCGACAAGCTGACCATACCCCTTTCCGCACTCTCGCGCGACACAGCTACAGAAGCAATGAATATACGCAAGGTGCCCGCGGCGCTCCAGAAAAGCCTTGAAAATGTGATATGGGAATGTGAGACTGCCCTGTATGCCAGCGGCGGGTCTAAACAAATGGCACACACCTACGAAGAAGCTATTAAAGTCATCAGTGGCCTTGAAGATGCGTTTAAAGCATGAGAAAATTAATTCTAATAACATCGGCGCTCCTGGTGGCTGCAATGCATTGCCTTGCAGCTACTGATAATTATGCTTTCGACTGGCAGAAGGGAAATAGTTTTTACCAGCAGCGGCAATACGACAGCGCGGCCTGGTATTACGAACAAATATCCGCCGCCAAACCCGGAAACGCTGAAGTTTACTACAACCTGGGCAACACTTATTACCGGCTAAACAAAATAAATTATGCGGTGCTCAATTATGAGCGGGCCCTCCGCCTGAACCCCGACTATGCCGAGGCCAAAGACAACCTGCTGCTGGCACAAAGCCGCATCACTAACCATATACAATCTGCAGGTGACATTTTCTTTATTAGCTGGTGGCAGGCAACTACCCATGGCCGTAAAGCAACTGGCTGTAACCGGTGGTATTATAAAAGTGCCCTCGTGTTTTGGCTGGAGTACGTAGGTGATAGAAATGCTTTGAGATTGCACCATGTGGTTCCCCGAGATCTGTGTTTGGGAACTTGATGATTGGTATGGCCCGCCAACAATGGCAAAGTCGTTGCCAGACGGCGGGGTAATGGACTGGAGGTTTTGAGCGTCTTTAACGGTGTACTGGACCTGCACCCGGTCTTTGACGCCAATTTTGTTTGCGCCTGCCTCGGCAGTAAAGACTACATTCTGTGCCCATGTATGGCAACAGACCCCTGATACTAACAGGAATACGATGCTACTACGCCACATAATATCTATAATGGGTTTCATTTGGGTATCCCACAAAAATAGACGGAATGTGCAATTGACAGGGTTAAAACAACGTTAAAAAGTATTTTTATAAGTCGCCTTTAACAGGTCTCATAATTATGGTTTCTACATTGGCCTGTGGCGAGAGGGAGTAGGCGCTCCAGAGCATTGCCGCTACGTCATTTGCCTCCATTATGCGGCCGGGTTCCACACCGCTTCCTTCCCATGACGTGGTATAGGTGGCGCCGGGGCAAATGGCCGTAACCTTTATGCTGTGCGGTTTGAGTTCTTCTCTCAGATTTTCCGAAAACCCAAGGAGGGCATACTTGGAAATACTATATGCCCCGCCATTAGGATAGGCTCGCAAACTGGCCACGGAACACATGTTGAAGATATGCCCGCGTTGTTTCTCTATCATTGCAGGCAGTACTTTCCTGGTAAGGCGATAGGCGCTATAGAGGTTTATGCCTATCATCTGTTCCAGCAGGCCATCGGGCTCATCTGCCAGGGTGCCGGGCAGGTAGTTGCCGGCATTATTTACCAACAAGTCAATTTCAGGGAACCGGAATAAAACCATGTCGGCAAAGGCTGCTAACTCTTCTTTGTTGCTCAGGTCTGCGCTATGGGTTATTATTTCGGCATTGGGATACTGCTCTCTCCATTCGCCGGATAATTGTTCCAACTTGGTTTTGTTCCTGGCGCAAACGGCAATCGAAAAGCCCTCTAACAGTAGTCTGTCAGCGATTACTTTTCCCATTCCCTGCGATGCTCCTGTAACTATTGCATAAGGCATGATGTAAATTAGGTTGTTTAGATGGGATAAAGATACAGATATTAAGCGTTGGGAATTCCGAGAAAGGCGTTGTTTATACAGTACAAAAAATAATCAGTTACATGATTTTGCGCAGCCCTTTT
>JABDBX010000199.1:2507-3048 GCA_013288445.1 Bacteroidota bacterium | reverse complement strand
GCAAGAGATTTTATTGTGCTCCAGTTTGCCTACAACAACTGGATAAAAAAGCCGGATAGCGTAAAGACCAAGCCTTTCGGGTATGGTTTTAACACTTACTTATGCTACGATTTCCCAATAAAGAAAACCAGGCTCAGTTTTGCAGCGGGTTTAGGAGTTAATATCAACGTTGAGTACCTGGACCTTCAAAAGATAGTTTTGAACGATTCCGGGGGCACACAGGCGCGTTTCGTTACCGATACTTCGAACGCCAAAAGGTATAAATTTGTTACTACCTATATTACCGCTCCTTTTGAGTTGCGCTACTTCAGTAATACCTACAACCGTAACAAGGGTTTTAAGGCGGCAATAGGGCTTACAGTGGGCACGTTACTGGGCGCACACACCAAAGAGCTTACATCAGTTGACGGGACGAATATAAAGTACAAGGTGGACACCAAAAGGTATGTTACCCCCTGGAATTTTGCAGCTACTGCACGCGTAGGCTGGGGCAACTTCGCCCTTTTCGGCTCTTACAACCTAACCAATATTTTTAAAGAAG
>JABDBX010000199.1:1904-2497 GCA_013288445.1 Bacteroidota bacterium | reverse complement strand
CCGGGCCTGTGATTACGCCTGTGTCCGTAGGTCTTTGCCTCACGGGGCTTTAAAGTCAAGAGGATAATAGAATAAACAACAAAAGGGTACAATATACTTTGCACGGCATAGTTTTGTGCAATGTTGAAAAAGGGGACAGCCCTGAAAGGGTGTAATCTAATAGCGACGGGCATCGCCCATCGAATTTACGTGGGACAACTACTACCCCAACAAAATGCACTAAGCCACTCCGTTTTCAGTATAAGTTGTCACAAAGTGCACGATGTGGGCTTGTGGCCCTTGTGCTTTTTCTTTGTAGCCTTTGTGATAAAGCAATGCCTCACAAACAAGAAAGGGTGCCTTGAAAGACACCCTTTGTGGAAACCTAATATTGGGCATCTCCGCTTCCTTAAATTTCCATCAAACACACACACTACTCAGGAGATGCAAATTGTGTAGTCCAAAAACTATACCAATCATGATATAGCAAGGAAAAATTAACATTGCCGTGACTTAGAAACGCCATCTAAGGCCAAAAGTCTCCGGGAAGTACAGGAGGTAGAATTTGTTGTTTTCACCGCCATAATGCTCATCATTAGTATTTACATGCGCGT
>JABDBX010000199.1:1144-1894 GCA_013288445.1 Bacteroidota bacterium | reverse complement strand
CCCTAGGTCAACATTAAACCCTAAGCGGGGCGTAAGATACCAGGTGTAGCCGGCCTGCACACCGAAAGTATAACCAACACCCATGCCGTAATCGTAGCTGGAAACGTAAGTAAAAGTAGAATCCGGCGCTGATTTGTAAGTGCTGTAGCCAATAGAATTATCGTTGGTAGTGGTAATAGCACCTACCATTACACCAAAGTACAGGTTCGACTTAATGTAGGTATGATACCGGGTATAAAACGGGATAACATAATTGATACCCACAGATTCATTGATAGCATGGTCGGCCACAAGAAAGGTGATATCCCGCGATTGGAGCTTTTTGCCATAAGCATCATTCAGTTGCCAGGTGCCGAAAGTTTTCCACTGGCGGTCGCCAATATCCAGGTTCAGCATCCAGTTCGGGTTAATAAAGTAGTTCAAACGCAAAGAAAGATCGTGTACCACGTTAGATCGTGTGCCCTGGTAATTGATAGCTGGGCCAAGCGGCCTTGTAGCCACGCTCATGCCGGCATTTACGCCCACTTCCCAATCATAATCAGGTGGCAAATTCTGCGCAAACATACTGCCCGCACATGCCACCAAAGCGGCAGCGGTGAGTAAAAATGCCTTCATACTATTAATAAATTTTAGAAATCAGAATCAAATCTAAGTAATTTATCTGAAAAACTACAATGGCCGGTGCGTACGAATGGTTTATTCTTCCTCGTCACCGCTAAAGTTCATATTCAGCATACTGCCTAGCATATC
>JABDBX010000199.1:0-1134 GCA_013288445.1 Bacteroidota bacterium | reverse complement strand
CATATCAGAAAAAGCATAACCGCCCCGGTCAACCCCTTTTTTGCTGATGAGCGAAAACTCAGAAAGGCCATGCAATAAAAACTCCATCAGCAAACCTGCCTGGGCTTCGTCTGCATTGGGATAATACTGTTTTACCGCGCTATACAGCCCGTCCACTTTGTACAGGTTGGCGAGATACGCGGCATCTGTTGCATCTTGCAGAATAACGAGGTCGTTACCCTTGCCAAACCAATCTATCACAGGCTGGTAGGGGCTTGGCTTAGTTTTGGTTTTTTGCAGGTCCCGTCCCTTCTTAAACGATTGTGGGTCGGGGAAATACAGGGTAAAGGTAGTGCGGATGGATTGCCCAAGTAACCGGTGTGCTACGTTGAGCGGGCCTTCCTGCTCGCCCTCATATACTAGTTCTATCTTGCCGGTTATAGAAGGAATAACGCCAATAAAGTCGGAAATGCGCACGAGGGTGTGCTTCAGGTTTGCCTGTAGGGCGCGAAGCTCGGCTGTGCTCACTAAGTTCTCGTATGCCGATATAGTAAGCCTTGCCGAAACGCCGCTTTTCTGGTCCACATACTCACTTTTGCGGGCTTCCATGGCTATCTGCTCTATGAGCATCCGGCACATATCCGGCACTTCAACAGTTTGCAGTTGCTCCGGCAAAATATCTGCTTCCTGCTCGGTTATAGCCCTTGATATTTCCACCGTCCTGGGATAATGGGTGATGATCTGGCTTTCAATTCGGTCTTTAAGCGGGGTCACAATGCTGCCCCTGTTGGTATAATCTTCGGGGTTGGCGGTGAATATAAACAGTATATCTAATGGCAGCCGCAGCTTGAACCCGCGTATCTGGATATCGCCTTCCTGCAAAATATTGAACAGCGAAACCTGTATGCGCGCCTGGAGGTCGGGCAACTCATTAATAACGAAAATACCCCTGTGAGAGCGCGGAATGATACCATAGTGCAATGCCTGCTCATCGGCAAAGCTAAGGCGCATATTGGCCGCTTTAATAGGGTCTATGTCGCCGATAAGGTCTGCCACGGAAACGTCGGGCGTGGCCAGCTTCTCGCCGTAGCGCTCGCTGCGGTGCATCCAGCGTATAGGTGTTTCGTCTCCCTTTTCTTCCAGCACTTTCCGGGC
>JABDBX010000198.1 GCA_013288445.1 Bacteroidota bacterium | reverse complement strand
TAAGCTCCTGCAACCAGGCTACCGAACAACATGCGCCCGCTGCTGCTCATGCGCAGATAACCACGCCTGATGGGGCCCTCGCCGAAATGAAGGATGGTAATAAGCGCTTCCTTGATGGCAAAATGATAAATACCAACTACAAGCAAGAGGTAGAAGATACCAAGGCCGATCAGCACCCACATACAATGGTACTGAGTTGCATGGATTCGCGCGTGCCGCCGGAGATCGTTTTCGACCAGGGGATAGGGAATATTTTTGTAGCCCGCGTGGCCGGAAATGTGGAGGATTCAAATATGCTGGGCAGCATGGAATATGCCACGCAGGTGAAGGGAACAAAGCTGATAGTGGTAATGGGCCATGCACATTGCGGCGCAGTAAAAGGCAGCATAGACCATGTGAAGTTGGGCAACCTGACCCAACTGCTGGACCAAATAACCCCAGCCATTACCGGCGACACCACCAATAAGGAAAAGATGCTGGAAGAATCAATAAAGAATAATGTAAAACAAACCATGCAAGACATAGTAGCGAAAAGCGAGATCATAGCCGGCCTGGTGAAGCAAGGCAAGCTGAAAATAGTAGGTGCGTACTATGACCTGGCCACAGGGCAGGTGACGTTTATGGAGTAGCTTCGGGATACTTCCGGTTTTCACTGGTCGAAGCGTCTCGCTTCGTCCTCACTTCCCGAAGCGTCCCGCTTCTGTAAACCACATATTTTATTGCCCACCCGGAAGCGAGACGCTTCCATATATCGGGACGAAGCGGGACGCTTCGACCAGTGGGTACTTCCGGTTACAAAATGCTTTCGATCAATGTTGTAATTCGGATTCCCAGTTTTTTACCAACGTTTCGTCAATGGCCTTGCCCAGGCTTTTTGCCTGGTTAATATCGTGGAGCGCTTTTGAGTAATCCTTTACTCCCGCAAGACACAAAGCACGGATATAAAATAATTGGGCATTGGTTTGGTCCTTTAATAAAGCAGCATTGAAAATGTTCAATGCACTTTCATATTGCCCCTTTTTGTAGTAGATAACGCCAGTATTCAAAGTAGCATCGGCATTGCCAGGAGAGAGCGTTAATGCTCTGTTGAAGTCGGCAAGTGCATCATCATACCGCCCTAAAACGTCTGCGTACAGGCCGCCACGGTTGATTAGGGCTTCGATTAGTACATCTTTGGGCGGATTGAGATTGATGGCCGTAGTATAATTGTCGAGCGCGAGAGGATATTCCTTTTTCCCAAGATAAGCAAGCCCGAGCAGTTGAAAGGTCTTTCCGTTGCCGGGATCGGTTTTTGCAACTCTTTCGTATATTTTTATGGCGCTGTCGTATTGTCCGCTCCTGAAATAGGCAAGGCCAAGATTCTGTTCTGCACCCACTTCTTCTGAGGCTGCAATATGCTTGCCAGGAAGCTCAATAACCTTCCTCAGATCCGCGATGGCCAGATCATTGCGCTTTAGGTTTTCGAGATAAATATTTCCCCTGCTCAGGTAGGCATCGTACGGGCAATCTTTATCAGATTCTATTGCTTTGGTGTAATACCCCACTGCCCCGGCATATTGTTTCTTTTTCAGACAATCGTCGCCCAGGCTGGTATTCCCGCGCCAATAGTCGGGATATTTTTCGGCTACATCGGTCCAAAACGAGACGTTGTCTCTCCACACCAGGCATCGCTGGTAGGTAGCGATAACAAGGATTAGTGTCACCACTGTGAAGCCAGTATAAAGCATGGTTTTATACTGGCCGTACCTGGCAAGCAAAACAGCCAGATAATTACCAAAAATAAAAAACAGCCCGATGTACGGGAGGTAAGAATATCGCTCCGAAAAAATAGCATCGCCCAAGGGAATGAACTTTAATACCGTAACTATTGAGCAGAGAAAGAACATAGCGCCGAATAGCACAAACCTGTTCTTTTTTGTACTGCGATAGACCAGGTAAGCCAATGCAACTATTACAAACGGAGCCACATACATCCAGGTGTTTTGATTGCCGGTATAAGGATGAATACCAGAGAGATCAATTGGCACAACTGCCTTAATGAGATAGAGTACTAACCCGTAAGCACTGGTAAAAATGAGGGCGCCATTTTCAAGATAGGTGGTATTAACGGCGGAAACTGATTGCTGAGCACGGATAGCCACGACACCAAATACGATGGATAGAATAAAAAAAGGAACCTTTTCAAGGATCAGGCGTTTATCAATTTTCCGGGCCAGGTAATAGTCTATCGCAAGGAACAGCAGCGGAAGCACTATTGCCTGCCCTTTTGAAAAAAGCGATAGCACATAGCACAGGAAGGCGACGAGCAGATATTTTACTGGACAATTGCCCCGCAGGTAAAACACATACGCGATAAGCGAAAGCAACAAAAAGAAAACATACAAAACATCCTTTCTTTCTGACGCCCATGCCACAGACTCCACGTGCATGGGATGAATGGCAAAAAGCAGGGCAGTAACGGTGGGAACTATCATAAGTCTGAACCTGGCTTCGTCTGAAGCCCTATCCTGTCTTTGCCTTTTTACTAACAGGAAGGTGAAAATGAATACCAATGCAGTATTCAGAAGGTGCAGCAGCAGATTATCCAAGTGAAAAACGGTGGCATTGATGCCAAAGAATTTATACTCCAGACTGTAGCTAAGCATGGTGAGCGGATGATAGCAGCCCATGTAGAACGACCTGAAAAGTGCCGGGAGGGATATTTCCCTGATGTATGGGTTATTGGTGGTGTACCCCTGGTCGTCCCAAACAATGAGTTCGTTCTTTAAGACCGGCAGGAAACAAATAAAGGTCAGGGCCAGGATGCCTAATAAATAGGGAACCTGTTTCTTAAAGGAATAAGATGGCACAGCCTGCGGTACGGGCGATATTTTTTGTTCCGGCTTGTTTTTAGGTTTTTCTTTCATGCCAGCTTTATTGTGCGGGTGTTCGCCGACATCCAAAACTATATATTTTTCTGACTGGTAGTATTTTTCTATGAAAAGCTAGTATTTTCTATTCGAAAAATAATAGTTAGTCGCAGGAATTTTTCAATCATTTGCGTTTTGGGATTATTTTTTTGTTACAATTATATATACTTTAGCAGCCGGATTGTAATTCGTGTAGATTGCGTTATTTTAACTAA
>JABDBX010000197.1 GCA_013288445.1 Bacteroidota bacterium | reverse complement strand
ACAGACGCCACAGCCAGCGGCGCCTGGAGCGCGTCAAACGGTAGCGCAACAGTGACGGGCGGAGTGGTGACCGGCGTTTCTGCAGGTGTTGATTCTATATATTATACGGTTACTAATAGTTGCGGCAGCGATGCTGCAATGGCTATAGTAACAGTGAATGTGGCCCCCTCTGCGGGAACTATAACCGGGCCTGACAGTGTGTGCTTAGGCACTTCAATGACACTGGCCAATGCTATACCCGGAGGCTCCTGGACGGCCAGCAACGGAAAGGCTACGGTTTCTGCTGCCGGGATAGTTACCTCTGTCGCTATAGGTATGGATACTATTACCTATACAGTGACCAACACCTGCGGAACGGCCCATGCAACACAGCCGGTAAAAGTGAAAGTATGTAACCGTACAGGTGTGAACCCAGTAACCCAGGCCGCTGAAGTGTTTGTGTACCCTAATCCTGCTACCAGCGAGCTGAATATAGAAAACGTAATGCCCGGCAGTGCGTTCCGGCTCCTTAATATTATTGGCACAACCGTGCTAAGCGGCACATTGCGTGAAGGCAATAATACGATCTCCATACAGCGGATACCGCACGGTATGTATATGCTGGAGTTGCAGAACAGCGATAATGGAAAGACGGTGACAAGGGTGATTAAACAATAGGGGAATTTGACAATTTGGCAATTTGACAATTCGGCAATGTGGTGGAATGCGGTAATGTGGAAGCAATGTGGTGGAACGCGGTAATGTGGAAGCAATGTGGTAGAATGCCGTAATGTGAAATCAAGGCCGTTATTTCGTAGTGTAGCCCGCTTTTTCTGTGGGCGAGACGGGGAAATCTCCGCATGGTTGGCATACGGCCAAATCATTGCAAGGAGCCGCCCCAGATTGCCGAAGTTATTTCGTTACCGCTCCTTGGCTACATTTGAGGTGCTAATATTCTTTGATCCCGGGTTTTGGCATCGATCTCCTTAATGATCTCATCCAATTTTTCGGTGGTTTCTTTCAACCCGCTGATGATGGTGCTGTTGTTTTCATCGTTAGCATCGTCGTAATTGAATAATTGCGCCAAGCCTAAAATTGTAGCAACCTGGGAGCGTACTTTGTGGGATTGTATCCATGCTATATCATCAAGCTGCCCTTTCTGCAAGCCTATTTTCTGTAAATTCCTTTTGTCTTTCCTGATATGCGACAGTATTGATACGACAACGGCAATAATAAGGGTTGCAGATGTGGATATAAGGATAAGCAACCATTCATATATTGACAGAAAGGAGCGTTGCAACTCCGCCTTATGGTTCGTGGAAAGTTCCCGCACATGCATTTCCCCGCGATCAATGATGGCCTTTGTGTCGAAAATCTCATTTAACCTGTTATCTGATTTTTCTGCGCCATCGGCAGATTTTACGCGCCTGCGCAGGATCCATGCCGATTGTTCTTTCAATTGTTGCTCCAGGGTGTCGGCCCTTTTCCTGCTTTCATTGTCTTCTGCTGACAGTTTTATCAGATCCACATCGGGCAGCATGTCGTGCGCATCGCCGGAATACATCTCCAGGTATTTTGCGGAGACAAGCCCGGTGGACGCATAAATGATAACGGCGCTTTTGTAGTCGTCAGAAAGCTCTTCGTAGGCGTGTACCGATTCATTTGTTTTATGGGCGGTATTGTTTGATTGCCAGATAAGGTGGTACCTTAAATAGGTGAAATAGAATACAAATAATAATAGCCCGATCCCTATGCATAAGAGTATAAAATAGTACCTGATGTTAACGGCTCTCATATAAATGTTTTTCATTGCGAGCGAAGTTATTTCTAAGGCAAAGCCAAAAACATGTTTTCCGTCAGCCTGGCAGGTGTTTGTGGTCATCTCAGATATGCCAATCCTAATATATACCCCTTTAACATCTAAATAAAAAATAAAATCGCTATAATTGTCAGGCAATTGCTATGTTACACCAATAGAAATTATCTTTACCATTAAATCACTTCAGGCCAACATGAAAATTGCCCCGGCTGCAACTGAAATGGACGGATCAAAGGCGCTTATAGAGTATTCCATTCCGGATACGCTAAAGGATGCTGATTTTGACGACATCTCACGCATAGCATCTGAAATATGCCATACGCCATACTCATTGGTGAGCATACTCAGCGCTAACGGGCAATTGTCAAAATCCCACAACGAATTCATAAATCCGGAAACGACAAGGGACCTGGTATTGTGTATCCTGTTGCTTTTCGGCAAGGATAAAATAACTTTTTTCCCCGACATCTCGAAGGACGCCCGTTTCATGGACAGCGAGATCGTAGTGCGCGCGCCGAAGATCCGCTTCTATGTGGGTGTGCCGCTTCTCAATGCCGAGGGTCGCTCCTATGGCACGCTGTGCATCTGCGACAACAAGCCGGGTACACTTAATGATTCACAGGTAGCGGCATTGGCGGCGCTGGCAAGGCAGCTTGTATCGCAGCATGAACTGGGCAGGGCAGAGGAAGAACTGACCCTGAAAAACGACCAGTTAAGTACGGCCTACGAGGACCTTGAAAAGTTCTCGTACATAGCCTCCCACGATCTGAAAAGCCCGCTGAACAATATCATTTCGCTCACGCACCTGCTCAAAGACGGCTACAACACACAGCTTGACGAAGAGGGTAATGAATACATCAACTACCTGAACGATGCTGCCTACCAGCTATCTGACCTTGTGAGCGGCATTCTAAGCTATTCCAAATCGTCGCAGTTGCTGGTAGATCAGAAGGAGGATATAAACGTGGCCGCCCTCATAGAAGAAGTGATGGGCCTGCTGAATATTGACGCCAATGTATCTGTGGACTACGAAAAATGCCACCGGAAAATACACACGTCGAAAATAGCGTTGAAGCAGATATTCCTGAACCTGCTGCACAATGCTATAAAGTACAACGACAAAAAGCAGGTGCAAATATCTATAGACCTTGAAGTGGAGGAAAACCTTTACACTTTTGCGGTAAAAGATAATGGTATAGGCATTGCCGATGAGGACAAGGAAAGGATATTCAAGCTGTTTGAAAAGCTCAATAAAAAAAGGAAGAACAGGGAGAGCATGGGCATCGGCCTTGCCCTTGTGAAAAGACTTGTGGAAAAGTTAGGCGGCGAAATAAAAGTAACATCAGAACTATCCAAAGGATCA
>JABDBX010000196.1 GCA_013288445.1 Bacteroidota bacterium | reverse complement strand
GAAAACATTGTGCACCTTCTTGAACCAGCCGCCGCGTCGGGCATACTTTACTTAGAAAAGGCCCGCGTGAGGTGGTTTCTGAGTATTGATAGCAGCCACCTGCCCGATGAAATCAAAAAACAAAACAAAACAACATTCAGGACAATTAGTGTCGATGGAGAGGAAATAGAATTCAGCGAGGGCTTTGGAGACCTACATACGCGCAGTTACGAACAGATACTTAGTGGAAATAGTTTCGGGTTAGATGAAGCGCTACCTAGCATTGTAGTAACGCACGACATTCGTGAATCTACTCCCATAGGAACTACCGGCGACTATCATCCGTTTATAAAAAAAATCACAGGTTAGTACTATCCTATTTTATTGCAAATCCCCTAATATTGATCTATGGATTATTTCGCTCATTCAAGTACAGTCATTGATGAAGGTTGTGAGATAGGCAATGGCGTAAAAATATGGCACTTCTGTCATATTATGCCCGGTTGCAAGATAGGAAACGGATGTAATATCGGGCAGAATTGTGTGATATTTCCGGAGGTCGTACTCGGTAAGAATGTGAAGATACAGAACAACGTTTCGGTTTATACGGGCGTTACCTGCGATGATGATGTGTTCCTGGGTCCATCCTGTGTATTTACAAACGTTATCAATCCACGCAGCGCAGTAAACCGTCGGGGGCAATATAGCCGCACTCATGTGGGCAAGGGCGCAACCATAGGCGCAAATGCAACCATAATTTGCGGACATAATATTGGCGCTTATGCCTTTATCGGCGCAGGGGCTGTAGTGACGAAAGATGTCCCTGCATACGCATTAATTGTTGGCAACCCTGCCCGGCAAACCGGATGGATGAGCGAACATGGACACAAGCTTATCTTTAAAGACAACCTTGCAACTTGCCCCGAAAGCCAGCTCGTGTATCAATTGAAAAGCGGCATTGTGAGCCGCTTAGACTGAGCGCTACCCAATGCTCCTAATTCGGCGATTACTGCTTATCTGTAGGTTTTGGAGGATTAGGTATCATCGCCTCAAATTTCTGAACCTGGACGGGAGTAAGTATCTTTTTTATTTCAGCGTTCATATCATCATTTAACCGCTGCATTTGCTCAGGTTCAGGATTGGCTATACTTTTTTTAATTTTTTGATATTGCTGCCAATAATCAAGCTCTATAGCATAGAAATTTTTGTATTGCACCGAGTTCAATCCAAGCCTTTTCTCATACAACTTAGTGCGTTTTTCGGCAAGTTGTTCTGGCGTCATTACCGGGTGAAAAGTATTGGCCGTATCCCCTTGTGTCGTAGTTGCCTGCTCGGCTTGTGCGAACGATGCTACATAGCCAGTACCTAGCAGGGCAACAATAAGAATCAATGTCTTCATATTTATCTGCTTCAATGGTTATAATTTCTGCCCTAAAATTAAGGCAATTGTGTAAAAGGCACCGGAATACTTGAATATTGTTCTACCAAATTAATAAGTCCGGCAAAAGCCGGACTTATTAATTAAAAATTCATTAAAGAATGTAAGACTAATGACACACAAATGGTATCACCACAGGATTCACAGTGAAGCTGGAACCATTGCCACTTGATAACGTACTGGAGCAACCCGTAGATGCGTTTGAAATCGACGTGATCGTTACAGTGGTTGTACCGGTAGCTGTGGATAGCGCCGTTGTTGTGAAGCTACCCGATGGGCTCGTAAAGCTTACTGGCCCTGCAACTGTTGACGATCCTGCATTAGCTCCACCTAATGTATAGGTGATGTTGTAAGATGCCGATGGCAGCGTAGTGGAACTGAAATGCACCACAGCGCTTGATCCCAGGTAAGTATAAGCCGTTGATGTGCTGAACATATTTACATTAGGGCCTGCATCAACCGTTACTGTAGTAAAACTGGAACAGCCACCCGATAAGCTATACTCTATTACCGCTGTACCCTGTGCAACTCCCGTCCACAAACCAGATGATGGGTCCACTGTTGCTACAGATGTATTGCTGCTGCTGAAAGCACCGCCAGTGCTTAAAGGAGTAAGTGTATTTGATGTGCCAGGACACGCCTCTGCTGGACCGGTAAGCGATGCGCCACCTGCATTGACTAATACAGGAGTAGTATAGGCCGTAGTTGATAAACAACCTGAGCCGCCTGTACTTACCGTTACCGAATATACTGCCGTACCTGTAGCCGTAGGCGTAGCATTGGTGGTGCCGGCTATTGCCAGGGCAACTCCCACACCGCTCCAGTGGTAGGTATAGATGCCCACACCACCCGATGGATTGGTGTATAGTGTTACTGCTGTACCCAGGCATATGCCGCTGCCGCCGTTGTTCGTCGGCGCTGCGGTAGGCACGGGGTTCACACTTACGTTGGTGGTGTACTGCGTGGTACAGGCCGAGCCTGCGCCATTGCTCACCGTAACTGTATATACATTCGTGGCAGATGCTGATGCTATTGTGGCCACTGCCGATGTGCTGCTCGTGATCGCATCTGCGCCTACCCACGAATAACCCGTTACGTTTGATGGGGTATTTGCACTCAGGTGTACCGTACCACCCACGCACAACGGGCCGTCATTTGTTACACTTGCAAGTGTAGCATCCGGCTTAACCGTGAAGCCAGCCGTATTGCCGCTAGAAATGAATGTGCTGCACATAGTGCCGGTACTGTAATAAATTGATGTTACTGCAACCGTTGTGCTGCCCGCAGCAGATAATATACCCGAAGGTATTGTAAAAGTACCCGCAACCGGATCAATTGTTGCTGTTTGGGTGATTGCTGTATTCACGCCGCTCAGGTCATAGGTAACCGAATAACCGCCGGGGTCTCCTACCAGCCCGGTCACTGCTAAAGTAGCTGTACCTGTACCGCCCTGGCAAAGATCGGCTGCCGTAACGCCGAAGGTAGAAATCACAGGGTGCGGATTAACATGGAACACCGATGTATTGCCACTGGTCAACGGGCTGCTGCACGTGGTGCCGGTAGCGTAGTTGATAGATGTTACTGTTACCGTTTCGGTGCCCGAGGTTCCCAACTGGCCAGATGGGATAGTAAACGATCCCGCGCCGGAAGTAATAGTAACAGTGGCCGTATGGCCTGCTGAGGCATTGGCCCCGCTGAGGTCGTAATGAATTACATAGTCAGCGTCAACAAGGCTGCTGGTAATGTTTACTGTGGAACCT
>JABDBX010000195.1 GCA_013288445.1 Bacteroidota bacterium | reverse complement strand
TTTAAGAAAATTTTTGGGGAAGAAGCCAATAAGGCAATTCTTATTGATTTTCTCAATGCCCTCTTGCCAGATAAAGTGCACATTAAAGACCTGACATTTAAGAACACGGAGCAATTGCCCGTAACTACCGATGAGCGAAGGGCCGTTTACGATATATATTGCGAAAGTGAACAGGGAGAAAAATTTATCGTAGAGCTACAAAAAGCAAAACAAAATTATTTTATAGAACGAACCATTTATTATTCTACATTCCCCATTAGCAGGCAGGCGCTAAAGGGTGATTGGAATTATAATTTAAAGGCTGTCTATTGCATAGGTTTATTGGATTTTAAATTCAGCGACTATACAGATAAAGGGGAAATGGGAGAGGTAGTACACACACATACCATCAAAAACCAGCACAACAGGCAGGTTTATGATAAGCTCACTTATATCTACTTAGAAATGCCCAACTTTACTAAGAGTGAGCATGAACTGGAAACACGGTTAGATAAATGGCTCTATTTTATTAAAAACCTGGAAGATTTTCAGGCGATACCGGAAATATTTAAAAATGAGGTGGTATTTATAGAGGCTATAGAAAAGGCGGAGCTATCTAGAATGAACGAGGAAGCGCGGGAAGCCTATGATGCGGGTCTGAAAGGATACCGGGATTATCTTTCAACGATGAGAACTGCTAAAAGTGATGGAATTGAAGAAGGAGAACAGAAAAAGGCTATAGAAATAGCAAAAAAGTGCTTGCAAAAAGGAATGCCTGTAACAGATATTGTTGATTTGACTGGGCTTACTGAAAATGAAATAAGAAATATTGCGGTGTAACAGTAGCACCAATTACTCCAAGCCACAAGCATATGCTGGAACTCCGCCCGGTTTGCGAAAATTGCAACAAACCATTGCCGCCTAATTCAACAGATGCCAGGATATGCAGCTTTGAATGCACCTTCTGCGCCACTTGTGTAAGTGACGTATTGCACAATGTATGCCCCAACTGCGGCGGAGGATTTGAACCACGTCCTATCCGGCCAATGGAAAAACTACAAAAATACCCGCCAACAGACAAAGTGATTTTCAAGCCTGCGGATATGGATAGCCTTGCGGAATTGAAGGAGAAATACGCTGACCTGCTGCCTGAAAACAGGTGAGTAAACCCACGCTACTGTCATTTGTTCAAGAGCAATATAATTGCTGCCGCATAATGATCCGTTTTTTATTCCTCTACCCGCTTCAAATTAAAATCGGGTATCGCAGACACAATGATCGGGTACTTTTCCAGGGTCACGTCAGATGGGTCGAGGCCGAAACCGCGCTCTTCGGAGAGGCTGAATTTTTTGAGTATAAAGTAGCCGCGCATCATGAGCCGCTCCCAAAGCGGAAGCGAGTTATCGCGCGACAAGAATTTTTCCATTACTATAAAGCGGAAGTCGCCCATCACATTGTTCTTGCTCAGCGATTCATAGCGGCTCACCACGTTCACCTCTTTGTTCGCCACCATTTCTTCCACCACCTTCCTGAACATATACTGTATCCTGTGGTCCATACGGAACCCAAGGCGGAACTCTACCCTTATTATTTCGTTAGGCACAATCGTTTGCACTGCATACTCTGTGGTATAGGGGTCATCAAGTACGTCCACATGCACAAACCAATAGATGTCGGCCCGTTTGGGTTTGCGGTAGAGTATGGAGTATAGTATTTTATGTTCTATTTCCTTAGGGTTATTGGCACTGGTTAGATAAACAAGATGCGTAGCATACTTAGGTATGCTGGTGTCATTGCTCAGTTCCTGTATGATGGGGATGTAATTGTCCAGCCGCACAAACTCCACATACCGGTTCTTTATTTTCCGCGACTTGAACCAAACCAGCATGGTCATAAACAGTCCACCAGCCACAACTACTGTCACCACCCCACCCTCTACAAACTTCTCTACAAGGTTGGCCCATAAAAACGAAAACTCTATGGTCAGATATACCACGAGATAAGTGGCAATCCATATGATAGGCACCCGCTTCACAAACATATAGTAGGAGAACAGGCAGGAGGTCATTATCATACAAATGGTGATGGACAATCCATACGCTGCTTCCATGCTCGACGACCGCTGGAAATACAAGGTTATGGCGCTGCACCCCACAAATAACAGCAGGTTGATACCCGGAATAAACGACTGTCCACGTTCCACCGTGGGATAGTTGATCTTCATTTTGGGCCAAAGGTTCAGCTTCATGGCCTCGCTGATAAGCGTAAACGAACCTGAGATAAGCGCCTGGCTGGCAATAATGGCCGCGACAGTTGCAATAATGATACCCGGCATAATAAACCACTCGGGCATGAGCTCATAAAAAGGGTTTTTAATTGATGAGTTCCAAACCTGGCTTTTTATGCTCAGCAGGAATGCCCCCTGGCCCAGGTAGTTGAGAATAAGACATGTTTTTACAAACGTCCACGATGCGCGTATATTTCCCCGTCCGCAATGCCCCAGGTCGGAGTATAGTGCTTCAGCACCTGTGGTACAAAGGAACACCGCCCCAAGTATCCAGAACCCTTTTGGGTAAAGCGTAAGCACCTTGATGGCGTAATAGGGATTTAACGCTTTAAAAATGCGCCAGTCGTTCATCACATAGAGTTGGTGCAAGCCCAGCGCGGCAAGCATCATAAACCACAACAGCATTATAGGTCCGAACGCCTTGCCGATGGATGTGGTACCGAATTGCTGGAAAAAAAACAGTACAGTGAGGATACCAATAACGATATACACTATAGACATAGTGCCCGTATGCTCTAAGTAAGGGATATTGCGGAGCCCTTCTATGGCCGAGGTTACAGAGATCGGCGGTGTGATCATGCCATCTGCCAGCAATGCTGCGCCACCCACCATTGCCGGAAAAACCGTCCACTTGCCATGCCTGCGTACTAATGCGAACAATGAGAATATACCACCCTCGCCCTTGTTATCGGCCTTCAGGGTCAGCATTACGTACTTTACAGTTGTTTGGAGAGTAAGGGTCCAGATGATGCACGAAAGCGCGCCAACGATAAGAAATTCATTTATTTCCTTGCCATTGCAAATGGCGTTCATTACGTAAAGTGGCGAAGTGCCAATATCACCGTAAATAATGCCCAGGGCAATAAGAATACCTGCAACAGATGCTTTATTCAGATTTTTTGTCAAACCGAAGCTGATGATTTATGGGAAGCAGTTG
>JABDBX010000194.1 GCA_013288445.1 Bacteroidota bacterium | reverse complement strand
CAGCGGGAAACCAAGTATGGCCATGAGCGCCGAGTTTTGCTGTGCCCGTGCCGCAATAGCAGAAAGAAAAGTAAATACTGCCGACAAGCTAAGGCTGCCCACCATGGTAATGACAATAAACAAACCAGTCTGGTCCAGCGGCCAACCGAGCATTATATAGTAAAGGAACAGGCTCACTAAGCTCATGATGAGCATAATAGTGATGCTATACACCATTTTGGCCAGCAGGAAGGTAACCGGCTTTACAAGAGTAAAATAATACCGGAAACGGTCGGGGTGCTCCTGTAGGAAGCTTTTGGCCATAGAGTTAACAGCAACAAATAGCTGCGTGAGCCAGAACAGGGCATTCCAGGTGCGCGCCTCTGGCTGGCCTGCCATCATATACACCACAAACACAGTGGCCCCCACATACAGCAGCACGCCAAACAGCGTATGCTTCTGCCGCCACTCCATCAGGAGGTCTTTTTTCACCAGCGATATAAACGGATTCATAAAAACTTAAAAGTAAAAAATTAAAAGTAAAAAGGTGGTTTCCTATAAAACATGTGAACCTGTGAACAAGAAAACCGGAAATAGCCCACGCCAAAGTTAAGTTTCAATCCAGGTTTTTTTTTGATTTTTTACTTCTCAAGGTTTTTTACTTTTACGTTTTAATTTTTTACTTTTTAAGTGGTTTTTTTACTTTTAATTTTTGCTTTTTTACTTCCCTTGAATGGCGATTATTTTTTTTCGTTTAAGAGTTTGTTTTTTGTGAATCTCCATCTATATTTGCACTCCCAACGCAGTAAGTAACAAGCGGAAGTAGCTCAGTTGGTAGAGCACGACCTTGCCAAGGTCGGGGTCGCGGGTTCGAGTCTCGTCTTCCGCTCAAAAAATTCCAGGCCGGTGGTTTGGAATTTTTTATTTTACCCTTGTCCAGACGTTCGCAAGAACGTATTACCAGCGGCCAAGTGGATTGCCCTGGTGGCGGAACTGGTAGACGCGCAGGACTTAAAATCCTGTTTCCAGCAATGGAAGTACGGGTTCGATTCCCGTCTGGGGCACCTTTTGGGAAGGCGGGGCAAATTTATTTGTCCCGCCTCCTTTTTTAAGAATGAAACCCTTGCTGGTATTGAGAAGTAGCGGAATGACCCCATCTTCAACATTGGTTCGAAGTTCGTTATTTTCAAAAATCATCTTTTCTGGGAACATCGAACCAATTATTTGGTGTTTTGCCTCTAAACCCGCCTTAGTAAAGAGTTCTGCCACATTATTTAAAAAATAAATACCAAATTCCAGTATCGCCCGCTCCTCGGGATTCCTCTCCGATAATTTTAGTTGCTTGCGAACGAGCTTGTCTATCTCAGGCTCCAATCTGAATTTAATATCCTTGTAATCCCCTGCATCTAATTGTTCATCCAACATTAAGATTTGAGCCTTCTGTAAACGCTTCCTATAAACGTCTATCTCCTTCATAACATTCTCAACTTCTAATGCCTGTCCTGTGTTGTCATGTTTGTATTGGTCTATGGTGATGTGTTCAATTGTCTTTAGCAAGTTCTTGTTTCCGCTGATTTGTTTAAAAATGTCATAAAGCAATTCATTCGCAACTGTCGCTCTAAATCTTTCCTTGCAACCCTTTGTACAATGGTAATAGTAATACTTGCCGCCATTCCCTTTTGAACCACTTCCCGTTAGAGTTTTCCCACATTTCGCACATTTTAGAAAACCTCTTAATGGCAAGCAATCTTGTTTGCTATGTTGAGTAGGGAATCCTATTCGCTTTCTTCCCAAAACTATATCCTGCACATCATAGAACAAAGCATCAGAAATAATTGCTTTATGCTTGCCTAAAACAATTGCAACCTCTTCGTCCTTATATGCGGGAATAAATATCTTGCCGATATATATAGGATTACGAACCATGTGCCAAAAAGCATTCCGACTAATTTTTAAACCACTGCGGTTTACTAATTTTCTTGCTGATTCTATATTATATTGACCAGTTGCCAATTGCTCAAAAGCATACTTAACTAATGGAGCAGAAACGTTAGGTATAAGGCACGGTTTATTAAAATCATCTCTTTTATTAGCATAACCCATCGGTGCGTGCCCCATCCATCTCCCATCTTTTAATGCCCTACGCATTCCTGCAATAGTATTTAATGATCTCCTATCATTCTCTACTTCTGGAGCCGTTAAGTATAACGCCAACATTATCTTGTTTTCTGGCACACTCAAATCCAAAGGTTGCTCAATAGATTGCGGTTCCACCCTATATTTTGCAAGAATGCCTATCATGTTATAGGCTTCAGGAGCATTCCTTGAGAACCTATCCCATTTTAGAAACAATAGTAAATCTGCGCTTCCCTTATTCTTCTTTAAGAACTCTAACAGTTTTTTAAATTCAGGCCGGTCAAACGTTTTGGCAGAATAGTCCTCTTTGTATAAAGCGATAATTTCAATTCCATTTATAGTACAATGAAGACGTAATCTTTCTTCCTGATGGTTCAAGCTATTACCTTTTTCAGCTTGCTCGTCTGTACTCACCCGGATATATAGTATTGCTTTTCTCTTGCTCATTATCATTTGAATTTAGGTGAGTGATCTTGTTCCTTTCATTTGTCTTTGCTATGTCGAAAATTACGTCAACCAATGTATATGCCCATTCCCGCATTTTAGTCAGTTGTTCATCTGTATAGGTGTTCTCTTTATCATTCCAAATATTCCTCATTACTTCTAACGGTATCTTTTCGGAAAATCTGCCTGGTTCTTCGTGTAATGCTACTTTGCTTTTCATAAAAAGTGAATTTTGAGCAAAGTATATAATACCTATAACCTACTTTCCCTGATTTGGCGCGATTTCCATTCTTTCGGTTCAATTTTCCCCGATTTCCATAATGTTCATGCAAACATTTTTGGTTCGCCAATTTTGTTGAATATTATAGCAACCTGTTTGATTGTAAAAAACCTACCGTTCTTTACTCCGATAAAAGGCAAGAAAGGCAATAACCAAATCTTTATTGTTCTTGGTTTCACATCGTACAGGGCTGCTAATTCCTTCAAGCAGTACGGACGAAGTTCCGCAGTAATTTTATTGTTTGTGTGGTTCATATGCTTTGCCGTTTGATTTGATTACGCTTGTTTAGTCATAATTTCACCTATACCGCATGTCTTTTTATTCCTTGCTAAAATATCATATGTTTATTTATCAGCACTTTATAAT
>JABDBX010000193.1:2663-3236 GCA_013288445.1 Bacteroidota bacterium | reverse complement strand
GTTCATGGGTTTATCCATGCTTGCCGGGGCCTGCTATAGCGTATCGTTCCTGCTCATGGACCAGGGGCATTTTATGCATGAGTACCAGGTATCGCACCTGCTGCCCACACCCTGCCGGCAAGATCATGTGCGTTTCAGCCTCTCTATCACGCTGTTTATTATCTGGTGTGTCTTTACCTGGCCATTGGTAACCGCAAGGGGGCTAAAATGGGCTATTTGCACCATCGCGGGTCTGCTGATACTGTACCTGCATATACTGGCTGCAAAAACGGGTCTCGTATCGCTTTACCTCTTCCTGGCGGCATGGGGCCTGTATATGACGCTCATAAAAAAGAGGATCGCAGGTATTATTATCGTAATTGCTATACCCGTGGCTGTGTTCCTGGCCACAAAATTCATCCCCACATTCAACCAGCGGAGCAGCTATATAGTGTATAGCTGGGTGATGCTGATAACTGGCGATAAGTCGGGCAACTACGGGGACATAGGCAGACTTATATCGTACGACATTGCCTTTAGGTTCATAAAAGAGCACCCCCTAATAGGTGTGGGCGGAGGCGATATAATGATAGC
>JABDBX010000193.1:0-2653 GCA_013288445.1 Bacteroidota bacterium | reverse complement strand
GACCAGTGGTACCCGCAGATAGCGCAAGGGTCGCGGTTGGTGCCGCACAATGAGTTCCTGATTTTTGCCATCAGTTGTGGCATACCGGTAATGATATTATTTACAGTATGGGTGTTCATGCCCCTGGCCCGGATGAGAAGGAACAGGGAGAGTTTCTTTTTCTTCATTGTGTGGCTGATACTCTTTGTGCAACTGATGATAGAACCGGTGCTGGAAGTGCAAAACGGCGTATTCGTATTCTTGTTTTTCCTGCTGCTGCAAATGAAGCAATTGCCTGAGGCGGCAAATCGACCAAATCCGGCGCAATAACCTCGCTTTGACACTTCTTTTGTGCCCATGACAAAAAGAAAAGTGGAGATAGATAGTACGGCGGGGGAAATAAGAAAACCAACGATCATCCCCAATATGCAGATTAAAGCAATATCGGATTTGTCTAACTTCATATTCTTTAGAAAACTACTTTTGCTCACAGGTTGATTAACTGGTAGTATAAAATAAACGGTCAAAACAAAAATTTAGTGCGAGGCGATACAAAACATCTTCACGAGCGGTTAAGGGCTGGCGATTTCCTTGCCCTGGCAAGGGGCATAACCATTGTGGAAAATGAACTGGATGGTTATGGATCTCTGCTGCTGAACCTGCGTGAAAATATTCGTGTGCCGGTGATAGGTATTACCGGGCCGCCGGGCGCAGGCAAAAGTACGCTTGTAAATGCCCTGCTCCATTACTGGCTCAAAGAAAATAAGAAAATAGCCGTGCTGGCGGTTGATCCATCTTCTCCATTCAATTACGGTGCATTGCTGGGCGACCGTATAAGGATGAGCGAATTTTATACCAATCCGAATATTTTTATTCGTTCTTTGGCCACAAGGGGGACTTTGGGTGGGCTCAGTGCGAAAATAATTGAGATCACCAGCTTAGTTAGGGAGGCCCCTTTCGATATTGTGCTGGTGGAAACAGTAGGGGTAGGGCAGAGTGAAGTGGAAATAGCCGGCCTGGCAGATTGCACGGTGGTGGCCCTGGTGCCGGAAGCGGGAGATGAGGTGCAAACCCTGAAGGCCGGCATAATGGAAATTGCCAATATATTTGTGGTAAACAAGGCAGACCGTGCAGACGCCGAGGGGCTGTTTCGCAACCTGCGTATGCTTGCACATGAAAGGGCTGGCGATGCAGGTGAAACCCCGGTAATAAAAACCATAGCCACAGATAATACCGGTATAGAGGAACTTGCCAATGCCATAACCACCTTCGTGGCCCGGCAAGATGCCATTCCCGATAAACGTGTTCACCTGCTTACCGAAAAATGCTGGCAACTGATCCAGCGGGAACGCATGAAGAACATAAGCCACAACAAACTCTATAACGAACTTGCCGAAGCAATACAAAGAGATGATTTTAATTTATTTGCATTCACAAAAAATTTCCTGGAACATAGTGTATGACAGACTGAAAATAAAAAGCATTAAAAGCACGTTAGTGACGATGACAAAATAAATACCACCATTTGACTTGTTCTTTTCCATTTTTTCTTCGTTGTAAAAGTCTTTAAATAGCATACTATTCGCAGATTTTACGCCTCGAAAAAAAGAAAAACAACTGCGCCACGTAGTGGCATTTATTTTGTCAGCGTCACTTATTGACTATTCTCAACTCGCGTCACTGCGAGGGAATTCCGCAATTGCCGGAATGAGCACATGCTCTTTATGATGACACTGAGGTCTCGCGAGGAGTGCGTAACACACTCCCCTCCTTTTTTCAAGGAGGGGCGGCGGAATGAGGCGACTGCCGAATGCAGACGGGGTGGTTTGCTCGCGCATACGCCTAACCAACACAATGAAATTAACCGGCAGCTTTGCCTTTAAACATGACCGACACAATACCCCAATACCTGTATTACATAGCCGCAACGATCATTGCGGCGGTGGTAAGCATGTATGCTATACAGAAGATCATATTCATTACCCGCCACCGGAAACTGTATGATGTACCCGATGACACGCGCAAGATACATGGCGCAGAGATACCCACGCTCGGCGGCATAGGCATCTTTACCGGCTACATAATCGTATCCGCTTTCTTTTGGCCGCCCGATAATATATTCCAGTTCATTGTATGCTCCTCGGTTATCCTTTTTTTTACAGGCATTTATGACGACATAATGAACATGAAGCCATCTAAAAAATTATTGGCCCAACTATTAGCTTCCTTCATCACCGTATATTTTGCCCATGTCCGTTTCGAATCATTTTACGGGCTTTTCGGCATCTATACAATAGGGTATTGGCCCGGCATCCTGCTCACTACTTTCCTCTGCACATTTTTTATTAATGTCTTTAATTTTATCGATGGCATTGACGGGCTGGCAAGCGTGCTGGCTATACTCTACCTGGGGACACTGGGTTGCATGTTTGCGTTGATGCAGGATTTCATTTATGCAAGCGTTTTGTTTTCGCTTGTGGGGGCAACTATTGGCCTTTTATTTTTTAACCGCGCACCGGCCAAGATATATATGGGCGATACGGGGTCTATGTTCCTCGGCTTCAGCATCTTTATCTTCTCATTATTGTTTCTTCACGGGGCTTGCCATGCCGGGTCAATGAGTATCCTCCCCTATATACATAGCCAGCAAAATGTGTTGATACTCATAGTCGCC
>JABDBX010000192.1 GCA_013288445.1 Bacteroidota bacterium | reverse complement strand
TATTGACGACAAGGTTTTCGTTTCTAAATACTTAGTAGGCCTACCCGGCAAACTTGAGTTAGAAGAATTTATTAAAAAGGAAATAAACGCGCAATAACACAGGACAAACTAAATGAAAAAAATATCAAGGCTCTTAAAATACCTCGCAGAATATAAAGGCAAAATAAGCCTTTACTTTCTTTTTAATCTGCTCAGCATATTATTCGGCTTGCTGTCGTTTACTATGCTCATGCCGGTTCTTAATATATTGTTCGGGGCTAAGGACGCTAACCCGATCCCTGCATCTGTTACTAAACCTTCGTCATTCGATTTTGTAAAGCAAGCCACAGAACATTTTACAAATTTCATCCAGCACCTCGACAAGGTTACGGCTTTAGGATATATATGTGTCACGGTTGTCCTGTTCACCGTACTCAAAAATCTCTTTCTTTATCTCTCCGTATATATCCTTAACCCCCTCCGCAATGCCGTGCTGCGCCGGATAAGGGATGAACTGTTTACAAAAACTTTATCCCTGCCCATAGGCTTTTTCACCGAAGAAAGAAAAGGCGACCTGATATCGCGGATGACTAATGATATTAACGAAGTGGAGCTGTCTATAATGAGTGTGTTGGAGGTTTTTATCCGTGAGCCGCTCACCATAATCATCTTCATGGGCACCATGATCTATATCAATTACCAGCTCACTTTGATCCTATTGGTTTTCCTGCCGGTGTCAGGCCTTATCATAGGCAGGATCAGTAAATCGCTGCGCAAGTCTTCTAATCTTGCCCAGGAGCAACTTGGTGGCATGTTGGGTATAATTGACGAAACACTAGTAGGTATGCGTGTTCTAAAGGCTTTTAACGCCGAGAACCACCAGCACCTGCGGTTTATGAAGCTAAACAACACCCTGTTCCGCACGCGCAACCGTATTGCTGCCCGCCGCGAGTTAGCTTCCCCGATGTCTGAAACTATGGGTATAATAGTAGTGAGCATCATCTTGTGGATCGGTGGTAAAATGGTTTTTGCCGGTACAGGATTGACCGGGGCAAAGTTCATTGGGTACATTGTTTTGTTCACGCAGATCATTACCCCATTTAAAAACCTGTCGGCAGCTTTCTATAATGTTCAGAAAGGCACGTCGGCATTAGACAGGATAGAACATTTGCTCACCGTGGAGAACACCATAACCGAGCTACCCAATGCCAAACCCATCAAATCATTTGAGCACACCATTGAGTTTAAAAACGTGACCTTTTCTTATGGCGACAAGAAAATACTGGACAATATAAACCTGGTAATAGAGAAAGGTAAAAACATTGCGGTAGTAGGTGCGTCGGGTGCCGGAAAATCAACGCTGGCCGATCTTGTGCCCAGGTTCCATGATGTAAGTGGTGGGGAAATACTTATTGATGGCATTAACCTTAAAGCCTGCAAGCTGGACGACCTTCGCCGCCTGATGGGCGTAGTGAGCCAGGATCCGATACTGTTTAACGACAGCATTTATAACAACATAACTCTGGGCACCGGCGGCGCTACCCAGCAGAGGGTAGAAGAAGCTGCAAAAATAGCCAATGCCGATAATTTTATTAAGCAGAAGAACGAGGGTTACCAAACCCTTGCCGGCGACCGGGGAGCAAGGCTTAGTGGCGGTGAGCGCCAGCGCATCACCATTGCCCGTGCCGTACTTAAAAACCCACCGATACTGATACTTGATGAGGCCACATCTTCGCTGGACACCGAGAGCGAGCGCATAGTGCAGGACGCGATAAATAACCTGATGAAAAACCGCACTTGTATTGTTATCGCCCATCGCCTCTCTACGGTGCAACATGCCGATGAGATCATAGTAATGGAGCGCGGAAAAATAGTGGAGCGTGGCACCCACTCCGGGCTATTAAACAAGGATGGTATTTACAAGCGGCTGGTAGAAATGCAACAGGTAAAATAGATTGGAATTTTTGCTTTCCTTTTTATGCTAAAATTCTGGCGATTTACCTTCATAAGAAAGGGTCGCGCTTTTTATTTAGTAGCCCCGGTCTTTAGACCGGGGTAGGATAGAAACACGAAAGGCTTTAGCCAAAATTACTCGCACTGGAAAGTTCGCGTTGTGAATTTTGGCTAAAGCCAATTCATAATTTTGACGGTTCCCCGGCCTAAAGTCCGGGGCTATTAATGCATAATTTTATAAGTGCTCTTTGCCCACCACAAATTGTTAACCCCGATCAATTTTCACTTTTTATTTTTAAGTTTTTACTTGAAATAAATACCGATAAAACCGGAATAAAAAAAATTTATCTGAATAAGCTCATCCCATATATTTGCAATACAAAAACTGTGGTAAATGAGCAAGATACTTGTTACAGGCGGATGTGGCTACATAGGTGGCCATACTATTGTGGACCTCATACAAAACGGGTTTGAAGTTATTTCGGTGGACGACCTTTCTAAGGGCTCGCTGAAAATGCTGGACGGAATAGAAAAGATAACGGGCAAGCGGGTAAAAAACTACCGGGTTGACCTTTGCAACCTTGATGACATAGAGGCCATATTCCTGGAGAACGATGATATTGTTGGCGTCATACACTTTGCTGCATTTAAGTCGGTGCCTGAATCAGTGAATGAACCACTGAAGTACTTTAGAAATAATTTCAACTCCCTCATCAATATACTACAGTGTGCAGAAGAATTTGATGTGGACAATTTCGTTTTCTCCTCATCATGCTCTGTGTATGGCAATACCACCCAACTGCCGGTTGTAGAAGAAGTTCCTCTGGCCGAGCCTGAATCTCCTTATGCCCGCACCAAGCAGGTGGGTGAAGCTATGTGCTGCGACTTTGCCAATATCAACAAGCATTTCAACATTATATTGCTCCGCTACTTTAACCCGGTTGGTGCGCATCCATCTGCCAACATCGGTGAATTCCAGGATATGGCGGAGAGCGTAGTGCCGGTTATTACAAAGACCGCTATAGGCAAGCGTGAATCAATGACTGTATTTGGCGATGATTATGATACCCGTGATGGCTCTTGTGTGCGCGACTACATACATGTAAGTGATATAGCCAATGCCCATACCAAGGCGCTACAATACATCATAGACGACCGCAACAAATCGAACTGCGAAGTGTTTAACCTGGGCACTGGCAACGGTGTAACGGTGCTGGAGTTGATAAATGCTTTTGAAAAAGTATCGGGCCAGAAACTTAATTACAAAATAGGCCCCCGCCGCCCCGGTGATGTGGTAGAAGTATATGCGAACAACAACAAAGCTCGCACCCAAC
>JABDBX010000191.1 GCA_013288445.1 Bacteroidota bacterium | reverse complement strand
ATTTATGAAACTAATAAATAGCCTTGACTATGTAAGAAAAGTGGAGCAGGAGGATGAGCCTACAAAAGAAGAAATATTAGCGGGAATAAAACAGGCATTTGAAGAAGTAAAGCTTATAAAAGCAGGGAAATTAAAGGCACGGCCAATAAATGAATTGCTGGATGAACTATAGAGTTGTTTCTATCCCGCAGTTTGACAAAGACATTAAAAGGCTTGCAAAGAAATATCCTTCTGTTAAGGTTGATCTTGCAGCATTGATAAAACACTTGTCTGAAAATCCAGTTATCGGAATTCCCGTATTTAAGAACTGTTATAAAATCAGGATATCTATCTCATCTAAAGGAAAAGGTAAAAGTAGCGGCGCAAGGGTTATTACTTATGTATTAGTACAGGAAACTACAGTAATGCTTCTTTCAATTTATGATAAGTCGGAAAAAGAAAACATTGAAGACAACGAGATATTGGATCTGATAAATAGTATTGGATTTTAAAAATAAACACAGCAGAACTTCTTTTTAAAATCGCCTACTCATCTGCTGGTATCCCCAGAAACAGCGCTGTAACATCCAGCGAAAATCCGGGCAATACAGTTGAAGGGGCCGCATCACCGGATAGGTAATAACGCGACTCGTGAAACTTACCATCTGTTAGCGTATAGATCCGTAGCCATTGGTCTTGCGGGCTTACCACCCAATATTCCTTTACGCCTGCTTCCTCATATACATTGTACTTGTTCTTTAGTTCCTTTGCATTGTTGCCGGGACTAAGTACCTCTACTACCACTTCTGGTGCGCCCAGGCATCCACGTTTGTCTAACTTGGAAAGGTCGCATATCACACACACATCGGGTTGCAATACGGTGATTATTTCTTTGTCGGTTTTTGATCTGCGGGGAAACCGTACATCAAATGGTGCGTGGTAGGCTTCCGGCACAGGAGAACCGTAAGTGAAATTCTTCTCAATAAAATTACCTATCTGGACAAATAAATGGCCAGTTATTTTCTGGTGAATGCGGTTCGAGAATGGCTCAAATTTGAATACTGTACCTTCTATCAGTTCCACACGCTCTTCAAACTTCCACGAGAAGTAATCGGCATAAGTGTAGGTTTTGTTTAGGTCAAGGTCGGCCAGTTTCATGTGGTAAAAATAAAATTGAGATAATCGACAATTCTAGTTCTTCACTGGCAGGTAGCCGTAGTTCTTACCATATTCCATCATCTGCTGGTAAAAGTTGTCGGGGTATTCTACCTTCACATCGGTTATGCCATGGCCGTTCATTACGGGCACAAGTTTGGGCTGTATAAACCCGCGATAGGGTTTAATGTTCAGCTTTGCAAAGCGCTCCAGTATCTCCTTATGCAGCGTAGGGTCCACCTTTACTCCATAATTCTCTACAAGGTCTTTACCGGCCTTAAAATCACCCTCAGATTTTACCCGCTGTATCTCTTTCAGCAGTTGGCCAAACAGCTCTCGCAGTTTGCCATAATCATTTACCTGTACGTAGGTTTTGTTGTTTTTCTTCACAAAGGCTACCACATTATCTTTCAATCCATGCTCATATACCCAGTGGGCATTCAGCGCGCGGTTGCGCATATGCGCCTCTTCCAGTTGGTCGCCTGGTTTCAGGCGGGTCAGTTGGGTCATCAGGCCATTCATCATGTAGCTGTCGTATTCCGCTTTGGCCACATCCATATCGGGCATCACGCCTATGTCCACCAGTTTCTTGTCCATAATAAAGTATAGACCCACCAGGTCTGCGCGGGCCTCTTCCAGGCAGCTTGCATAATTCTTCAGAGTTTTGTCGGTAGTCTCCACACCACGGTTTATCTGCCCCGATGCGTGGCCTATGCATTCGTGCATATCGGTATGCAGGTCGCTGGCAAGTGCGCCATATTTTTTCAGGCGTTGCAGCACGGCGTCATTTACAGCAAATTCATCCAGCATACCGCTTTTTGCGCTGCTCACATTGTACGAGTGAATGATATTGCTCAGCGATACCGATTTAGACCCATGCTCCTTGCGTATCCACTCGGCATTAGGCAGGTTTATACCTATTGGTGTGCTGGGCGCAGCATCACCGCTTTCCACTATCACGGTTATGGCCTTGCCGGTGATCCCCTTCACGGTTTTCTTTTTGTGCTCCGGCATTATCGGCGAGTTATCCTCAAACCACTGTGCCTCATTCGCTATCGCCTGTATGCGTTTTGTCTCTTCCATATCCTTGAGCGACACCGTGCTTTCAAAACTTCCCTTCTTCCCTATTGCGTCCAGGTAAACCTCTATAAAGCCATTTACTGCGTCTATGCGCGAGGAATCACTTACCCAGGCTATGTTATAGTCGTCCCATATTTTCAGGTCGCCGGTTTTATAGTATTGCACCAATAGCTCTAGCGACTTTTTCTGAACAGGGTCTTCGGCTACAGTTATGGCCTTTTCCAGCCAGCCTATGATGTGGTCGATGGCCGCTCCATACATGCCCCCGCTTTTCCACACCTTTTCGGTAACATTCCCGTTTTCCTTTACCAGTTTGCTGTTCAGTCCCCACGATGGCTGGTCGTCCTTAGTATCGAATTTGGCATAGAATGCTTCTACTTCTTTCTGCGTCACCCCCTCATAAAAGTTGCTCGATGAGTTGGCTATATTATCTATATCCGGGCGCTGGTCCACCACCTTTGGCTCAAAGTTCATATCATATACAATGGGCTTAACGCGTGCGAGGAAGGCATCCACACTCTCGCCTTTTTCCCTCGGGAGGGCGGCAACATCACTGTTCTTCACTATCGTGGCAAAGTATTCATAGCCACACTCCGGTACAAACTTCACATTGCTGTAATGGTGGTGGTTGCCGTTGCTGAACCAGCACCGGCCACAATACACTTCAAAATGTTTCCAGTCAGCGCTGTTTTTATCCCCCTTGTAGCTGCCATATACCGTTTCTATCGTTTTGCGCAGCAGCAGGCCATACTTACTTTTCTGGTCATAGATAATATCGCGGCCGCATAGTGCAGCTTCATACAGGTAGTACGACAGTTTTTTCTGCTGCAGGCTCAATTCGCTAAATCCCGGTACCTGGTACCGTAGCAGTTGCAGGTCGGCAAATGATTGCGCTTCTACATTGAAAGTTGTGTCGGTGTCTGTTGCTGTGGTAGGTGCCGCATTGCTTTTATAGCCGCTGCCCAATAACTGGATGCTTATTGCCATAACAGGTATCGCCCATTTAAGGCTTATGTTTTGTTTCATTAACTGATTATTAGAATGCGGATAAATATAGGTCAGTATCCGCATTTTTTGAAACCGGGAGGAATAAAAAGATGCTTCTTTACGATTAGGTGGGATAATTCT
>JABDBX010000190.1 GCA_013288445.1 Bacteroidota bacterium | reverse complement strand
TTTTCATTTTGTTTGAGTGTTTGTTTGTTGAGTTAAATGTTGTTTGAGTTTGTTTGCTTGAGTTTGTTTGTTTGAGCTTTTCTTGCTAGCTAATTAGGCTTCGTACCACGAAAGGCCACGGTAAGAGAAGTCGAAATTTGACTTGAAGAATGTTGCGATTACTTGAGTGATGTTTTTCATTTTGTTTGAGTTTTGTTTGTTTGAGTTAAATGTTGTTTGAGTTTGTTTGAGTGTTTGTTTGAGTTGTTAGGTATATTACCAAAGCCGTGCCAAAATCATAAAATATTGATAATCAATAGTTTAATTTTTACATGACGCTAATTTAATCCATTAAATGGATTAAATTCCAAAAAATGGATTAATTCCATGAAATATGACACGGTGGTTGATAATTATTCGTGCATTTGTTCCTGATCTGAAAAGAAGGAGATTTAATAAAACACAATACTATCCGGAATGGAATATTATATCCAACGCCTTTCATTTATTGTATGTTATTAATACTTTTGAGTACAAAAAATATTATGAACTGGAAACTGATTTTTGGCCTCTCTATGTTTGGGTTAGTGATGGCATTTGCCACAATAAGCCTCATACCAGCCAATATCGAGCAGTTTGTATGGCCGGTGATCATGCTGGTTTGCGCGTATCTGGTTGCGGTAAATGCGCCGGGCAAGTATTTCCTGCATGGGTTCCTCATCTGCCTTTTAAACTGCCTGTGGATCACGAGTGCGCACATAGCCTTTGCCACCACCTACCTTGCAAACCATACTATGGAAGCCAATCATTATGCAGAATTTAATAAGAATGGCGGCCTCACGGCAAGACAGGCGATGCTGGTGATGGGCCCCATGATAGGCATAGTCAGCGGACTGGTACTTGGCTTATTCTCTTTTGCAGCGTCAAAGGTTTTTAGAAAACACGGGTAGTGCGGAGCAACAATTTTCACTATCTTTCCTCTTATGATTACCCCTAAACTTTCCCAGCCTGGGCAGAAACTGCTTTTTCTTTTCTTCTCATTGCTTTTTAGTTTCGGGAGCAAGGCATATACCATAAAGGGAACATTAAGCCACAGCAATTGCTTTTATCCCAGGGTTTACCTTGCCGTCATCAACAATATTAACGGTATTTATTCCAGCTCCTACCAGGACATTATTTCCTCGGCAGCCCTTGATTCAAACGGCAGCTTCACCATCACCGGCAATGACCTGCCCAGCTCACAGCACTTTTACAGGCTGTACCTGACAGATAATGAACAAACCAATGTAGCTATTTATGTGGGCAAAAAGAGGAATTACATCCTTGGCGATGCTATGTGTAGCCTGCAGAACATCTTGCTGCAATACGACTCCGTGAGATGGAGCACGCCGGGTGCAAGCAAATTACAGTTTTCGAAAAGCAAGCGCTATACCGATCTCCGGCATTTTGCCGACACATGCACGTATCTTTTAGCCGGTCTTTGGGCAGTCACTGAAATGGGCATTGACAGCAATTACAATAACGATGCACCGTTTTTCAGGTCTTTCGCCAACAGATTTACTAAAGCGGGCATCTCACCTGACTATGCTACTCAGCTTAATGAAAAATTAGATACAGTAGGATATAAAACCGATGTTCATGTCCCGCTACCTCTATTTGTAATGGTTAGTTTGTTGCTAGGCTGCTCTGTAGTGGTCAACATTTACCAGGCGTTGCAGAAAAAACGATCTGAGGAAATCCATCCTGTCGTTTTAGAACAAAGCAACGAAGAAGAAAAAATAAGAGCATTGATAGAAACACTGACCATAAAGGAAAGAGAAATATTGCGGATGATACATGAGGGGTTATCTAATAAAGAAATCGCCGCCCTGCTGCATATAGAAGTAAGCACGGTAAAAACGCACGTAAGCAGCATTTACCAGAAAACCGGCATCTCCAACCGGAAGGAGGTAGCCGGTATTGCGCGTTATCTCTGATTTTCAATGGGTAGTAGCCCATTTTCCCATCCTTTCCCCACCCTATTCCACACCTGCCGCCATTGCGTTATGCTATTGCTTTGCAATAAAAAACGCACTTATGAAACATAGCAAATTTCTGCTCACTGCGGCATTTTTAGCCGCCTTTTTCCAAACTTCCGCCCAGGATCTGCTCCTCAGAAAGGCGCCACCCATTAAGCTGAAAACGATGTTACAGGCACCGCAACGGCAATTGCCGACGGCAGGACTGGCCGGTAAAGTGGTGGTGCTGGAATTCTGGGCCACTTGGTGCCATCCCTGCATGGCGAATGTGCCGCACCTCAATGCCCTGCAGCAACACTTTGCCGATAGCAATGTGGTATTCCTTTCGGTAACCGATGAAGAGGAAAATAAGGTTAGCGCTTTTCTCCAAAAAAGAAAGCTAATGGGTTGGATAGGAATAGACTCAAATGACGCCACGAACAAAAACTATGGTATCGCAAGCTGGCCCGCGACTTTTGTTATTGACGCTGCGGGAGTAATAGTGTATGCCGGGCATCCCGAAGAGCTCACAGAACAGGTCATCAGCGGGATACTGCGCGGCACCTATGAACCGGCTGTAAAAAAGGCGGAGCCAGAGGAAGCGCCGCTGGGTAACTGGGGTGGTGGCGATGACCCTGTTTATACAGCGCACTTCAGCCAAAAACCGTTGAGTGTGCAAACCATAAGGCCAAGTGTAATGAGCGGTTTTGGCGGAACAGGATTTAACCAGGGTGGCGGCAGGCTGGGTATCACTCTGTTGGGGCTAAACTTGCCATCGGTTGTTTCATACATAGACGAACTGCCAAGCCCCATAAGAGTGCTCAATCTAAGCCACGTGAAGGACAACCTGCTATGGGACGTGATCTTTTACCGCAACAAAGGCTGTGATATGCCAAAAGCGCTCCATGATCTCAGCTTATTGGTCGAGGAGACATTTTCTATGACCATAAAGGATACAACAGTATTAACAGATGTATTGGTAGCCTCCTATAGCAACTCATCTACAATAATGAATGAAAAAAACATCAATTTCAATGCCCCGGAGGCAAATATGTACCACCCCCTAAAAGAACTATTTGACAGGCTCGAAAACAAAACGGGACAGATAATTGACTACCCCACTGATGCCGCAAACAATTACATAGACCTGTTCCCTGTGCTAAAGGCCTACTACAAAATGAACGGGGGCGAATTAAAAGCATGGCTGGAAGAAGAAGGGGTAATGTTCCTGGAGGAAAGGAAAATGGTAAAAATGGAGGTGTTGCGAGATAGTGAACAGTTGTAGTACCGCAAAACGGGTAAACCTCGATTTGGGCACAAACGTAATTCCAGCATGTTATGGTTGCAACTGGCGGCCAACGACATTCGGGGTTGCAGAGCTTAAGATACGTATACGCGAGCCGACCACCCCAGATTTATTCGGCATTCGCCTCATAAATCGTCCCCTCCTT
>JABDBX010000189.1:2356-3493 GCA_013288445.1 Bacteroidota bacterium | reverse complement strand
GCTTTATAGGTGGCGGGTACCAGAACTGCATGTGCTCTTGCATGGCCGACATTACCATGAGCTTTATAGGTGGCGGCAGCTGCAATGTAGTGTGTGAAGGGACTAGTCACGCTGCTATAGTGAGTGGTAATTGCAACATCGTTTCCGGTAATTGCTCGGTTATACTTGGCGGGTGTAAAAATTGTGACAATGGCAATAGTTATGTAGGCATATTTGGAAATAATATAAAAGCTCTTGCTGGCAATGCTTTCTATGCAAATTGCTTAAATCTGTCATCCATACTGCCTGGGGCGGGCACAGCACCCGCTGGTCTCAATACGGGAGATCTTTGGTATGACACGACAAGTGGATGTAATTGGTTAAGGATTGTATAGTATTCATTAATTCAGTATAAAGAGCTCTAAAAATGAAAATTATATTTCAAATAAACGGCGGTATAGGTAAAAGCATAGCGGCAACTGCCGTGTGCAGGGCCATAAAAAAGCAGAACCCGGCTGATGAGTTGTGGCAACTTTGATAGGGTGTTTGCGGATTTCAAAGAAAATATCAATGAGCTGAAAGAGAAAAAGCCATTGACTATAACATCAAGGTACACTACGTTTGATGTGATATACAGGGAAACGACAGTATTGTACGTAAAACCGCTAAACAGTAAAAAAGAAAATGCGTGGTACCCCGTCTCTATTGCCAATCTCCGTAAGGTTTACGAGACTGGTGATTATGAAGGCGTTTATAATCCTACCTATGTGCGGGAGATCTTACAATATCTGAAAGATAAGAAGGGGCTTACACAACCAACTGATACAAACTCAGCGGCTCCCGAGCCTCATGTGCTGATCATTGACGAAATCAACAGGGGTAACATAGCGCAGATATTCGGAGAACTGATAACCCTGCTGGAGCCAAACAAAAGATCCGGAGCTGATGAAGAGCTACATGTTGTATTACCGTACAGTAAAAAGGCATTTTCCGTGCCAGATAATCTCTACGTTATAGGAACAATGAATACCGCCGACCGCAGCGTAGAAGCCCTCGATACCGCATTAAGGCGAAGATTTTCATTCAAGGAAATGATGCCCCAGGATGATCTTGAAGAAATAGCAACGGTAAACATAGCCGGCACAGATATAGACTTTA
>JABDBX010000189.1:0-2346 GCA_013288445.1 Bacteroidota bacterium | reverse complement strand
GTACTGCGCACTATAAATAAAAGGTTGGAAAAGTTGGTAGGCCGCGATCATAAGATTGGCCATAGCTATTTCATGAGCGAGCAGGAGGAAAAATGGGAGTTTTACCTAAGAGCATTTAGAGACAAGATCATTCCACTATTGCAGGAATACTTCTATGGCGACTACGCAAAGATGTGCTTGGTAATAGGCAAGGGATATGTAGACGTTAACGCAGCGCTCTCTGATGACAGCGATGATAACTTCTTTGCTAGTGCAGAGCACGACGCGCTAGATGACTTCAAGGCAAAGAAAGTTTGGGAGATCATGAGTATCACTACCGAACAGGAATTTTCAACGGCATTAGTCACCCTGCTTAATAAATAATGCCGGTGGATCACATCAGGGTATACGAGCATAGAGCGCTAAGGACTGACAAGCCTGATGACGCAGGCCAGAAGTTAACGCAGCCGCAGCTAAAGCTGTTGCAGGCTTACCATGGCGAAAAAGGTACGCCATTCTTTACGCTCATCAATAGTGGCGTAAAATTTTGCGAGTATGTAGGGGTATTGCAGGTTGGCAGCCTTACCATAGAAGTGCTGCCTAAAACAGATGCCTTGAATGATAAAGATACCTGGCAGCGATTCCTTATTTCTATGCTGCGCACAACTGGCATGCTCGAAATTGAGCAGACAGGTTTTGCTTCATTAAAACTAAAAAACAACTCAATTCTCGACCTGTACTTCACCCTGTTTTTAAAGGAGGTGAAGTACCTGTTGCAAACCGGGTTGGTAAAGAAATACAATTCAACTGAAGGAAATAGTTTTGCTCTAAAAGGAAATATAGTATTTGGCAGGCATATACAACAAAATCTGGTCCATGCAGAACGATTTTATGTAAGAAGCGCCGTATACAGCCACGATAATATATATAATAGGCTGCTCGTAAAAACAACGAAACTGATTGCGTTGATTGCCAAACCTTCAATCAGCGCTGCTGCAAAATCTATTTTATTCGACCTGCCGGAATGTGTAGAAATGGTTGTGAGCGAGTCAACGTTTACAAGGCTTGTGTTTGATAGGAAAACCGATGCCTATAAGGACGCTATAGGTATTGCACGATTACTGTTGCTGAATTTTCATCCTGATATAAGAAGAGGGGAAAATAACGTTATCGCCCTGATGTTTGACATGAACGTGCTTTGGGAGCGCTATGTGTACCGAACACTAAAAAGAAAGCTAAACGAAACAAATCCCGGAGAGTATGAAGTCAGAGAACAACTTCCTAGTGGCTTTTGGAAACCTACAGGAGGTTCTATCAGAACAATAAGACCCGATATAGTGATCTATCGGAATCCAGAGAAAGGACAAGCACATATTGTATTAGACACAAAGTGGAAGCGGCTCAATAATGGCAAGCCAGATGACGGAGATTTGAAACAGATGCTCGTTTACAACCTCTATAAAAATTCGATGAGAAGTGCCCTGGTGTATCCGGGTACCAACTCTAATAATTATGTTGAAGGAAGTTTTCAGATCTCTGGGCACGGCAACTGTAGTCTCGTTTTTTTGCCGCTTAAAGTCCTCGATGGGAGCATCCAACTGGCCTTAAACAATCTCTTGTCCCTTTTCCGGAAATAACTTGACTGCATCGTCAAATATCCCGCCAAAACGTTTCTTGCAATCCATTTAGCGATATTTTTAATAATATTTTTCTCTACGGCGGCAATTTTAAAACGACAAAACCCGCGCTGGGCGCGGGCTTTGAAACATGTTTGCGGACTGGACGGGACTCGAACCCGCGACCTCCGCCGTGACAGGGCGGCATTCTAACCAACTGAACTACCAATCCTTTTTTCTTAGTTCGGGCTGCAAATATACGTGCAATTTTCTGACTTTCACAAATGTTGTTTTATAGAATGCAAATCGCATGAAATCTGCGTAAAAATAGCCGCGCTACCATGGGCTTATTGTCTTATCGCATGAGTAATTCTTATCACCAATGATTCATAAAATCCATCCCTTTCCAGTTTGGGTATCAATGCAAGGGCATCTTCGCGTTTCGCATACCCTATGATCTCCACCAAGTAATCCTCTCCTTTCTGAATTATCACCACGGGCACTTTATAGGTCCTTATCAGTTTCGATTGTATGGTCATCGCTGCACCCATATTGTCGTATATGTCCGCAAGTATCCCATAGCTTCCTTTATCGGCCAGTACATGCTTTTCTTCCGTTTCTTCCGCAGTCGTTTGTTTTTGTGTTTCTTCCGTTGCTGCCGCCCTCGCGGTTTTTTGTTTTTCTACCGCTATACCTGTTTCTGCAGGTCTTTGTTTTTCCTCACCTCCTTTATTGCCTGTGGCAATTTTCT
>JABDBX010000188.1 GCA_013288445.1 Bacteroidota bacterium | reverse complement strand
ACTGAGGAGGAACGGAAAATCTTTCTTTAAATAAGGAAAGTCAATGAACAGTAGCACAAAACAGATAATTGAAGACGGAATCATTGCCCTGCTGGATGTTGATGTAGAAAATAGTGAAATAATACGCCAGTGCAACTTTGGCAATGCGCAGCTAATGCCGTTCAGGAATGGCCTGGAGCTGAGCATGAAATCTCAAAAAGATAAGCTCAACATCATTGCTGTTATTTCCCAGAGCGAAGCTATTGCCCCTAATGGCGTTTATTTGTTAGAGACACTGAAAAAAAACAATTTCCCCGATATACCTTACTTTCTGCTGGCCAACAAAGTAAACGAGAACATAAATAATGTATGTATCCAGGCTGGCCTCGCCGACATTTTCAGGCTGCCGGTAAAAAAGGAGCACCTGGAGACGAGGGTAAACTTCTTAGTGAAGAACTGGACAATAATGCATGAAAAAGTGCAGCCAGAAAAAGCTAACACCTACAAAACACCGCTCATAAAAAGAATATTCGATGTTGTTTTCTCCGGTATAGCCTTAATCTGTTTATCACCATTCCTGCTGCTGCTTATACTGATAATGAAGATAGAATCGAGAGGGCCTATATTTTATTATTCGCTACGGGTGGGCACGGGCTACCGCATTTTCAAGTTCTATAAGATCAGGTCTATGTATGTAAATGCGGACCAGCGGCTGAAAGACCTGCAACACCTGAACCAATATGCAGGTAAGGCCACAACCGGCACGGTGAACACGAATACCCTATGCGACGAATGCATAAAGAATGGCACGAGTTGCCAGCGCGTGCTATATTCCGACAAAAATACCTGGTGCGAAAAACTATACTTCTACCAGAAGAAGGCGCAGGCAGGTGCCGCGTTCTTTAAGCTAAAGGACGACCCTCGTATTACCAAAGTGGGCAGAGTGCTGCGCAATACCAGCATTGATGAGCTGCCGCAACTGTGGAATGTGTTTATTGGCGATATGAGTATAGTGGGCAACAGGCCATTGCCACTTTATGAAGCAGAGAAACTGACGACCGACAAATATGCACTCCGTTTCCGGGCGCCAGCGGGCATTACCGGGCTTTGGCAGGTGGAAAAAAGGGGCAAGGCCGGTGATATGTCGGAAGAGGAGCGGTTGATGCTGGACAATACCTATGCCGAAAATCATAGCTTTGTGAATGACCTGCGGCTCATTTTAAAAACCATACCTGCGCTTTTCCAGAAGGAGAATGTGTAGTGTTTGTCGTTATGATTTTTTCATTGACAAGGACGAAAGACGATAAAATTATGCAGAAAGAACCAGTCAAGCACTTTATCCATATCGTGAGGTTGCTTCGTTCCTCGCAATGACGCGAGTTGAGTTTAGTAGAGCGAACAAATTGGTCATTGAAAATGCATTTTTATTATTAACTAGATACTTAGTACACCCCCATGAGACCAATTGCTATACCTTCTGTTATCCGTGAGCTATGGCAGGCCGGTACGAATACTAATGAGGATAACATAGCCAAAGTAAGCGCCGCCTATAAAGCACTGCAAAAAGGCGCACCGGAAGTGTCGGTCGTAATCCCGGCTTATAATGAGGAAAAGAACATTTTGCGCACGCTGCTTTCATTAGCTACCAATAAGACGACAAGGTCTGTTGAGATAATCGTAGTAAATAACAACTCTAAGGACAACACGGAAGCGCTGGTAAAAGCCACAGGCGTAGAGTGCATACTGGAAACCAAACAAGGCATAACGGCAGCCCGGAACGCCGGCCTGGCCGTAGCTAAAGGAACCTACATACTGAATGCAGACGCAGACTCGATATACCCGCCCGACTGGATAGAAGAAATGACCGCGCCCCTCGCCAGCGGAAACAACGTATGCATCACCTATGGAAGGTTTGCCTTCATACCTACGGGTAGCACATCGAGGCTTACCTATTTCTTTTATGAGCACATGGCCGATAAACTGCGCTGGATAAATAAACGCTTCCGGGAAGAAGCGGTGAATGTATATGGTTTTAATTCCGGGTTTAGGCGGGAACAGGGTTTAGCCGTGGATGGATTTAACCACCCTCCCGGGGCCAACGAAGACGGCTGGCTGGCAGTGAAGCTGAGAGAAAAAGGCTTTGGCAAACTGCATTGCGTGACCAAAACAAATGCAATGGTGTGGACCGCCGACCGCCGCATAGAAATGGACGGTGGGCTATGGAAGGCACTTTTCATGCGGGTAAAACGGGTGTTTTTCCAACCGAAGGAAGTAGTGATAAGGAAGGACCTGTAGGGGTATAATTGATTCAACAGTCATGGTTCATATTTCGGTACCATCGCGCTTTTATTCATTTCGTGAGGTTGCTTTCCCGAAAAAATCGGGACAGGCTGTTCCTCGCAATGACACCTACTGTATGTGTTTGATAATCAGATTGTTGAAAAACTATACTGGAGACGTTTGAGCTACGTATGCGCGAGCCGATCACCCCAGATTTATTCGGCAGTCGCCTCATAAATCATCCCCTCTTTGAAAAAAAGATTAACCACCTCCCCCTTCGGGTGCGCTATGCGCGTTCACTGGCGTTCATCCTTGAAAAAAGGAGGAGCGTGTGTTACGCAGCCAAACAAGAGAAAGCCGTGTCCTATTCAAAGAGCTTGTGCGCAAGTACCGCAATTGCGGTATTTACTCGCAATGACGCGAGTTGGGTGTTGTAGCGCCCGGCATTTAGTGCGTTTTTTTGAGACTATGCAACAAATTGCTTTGCCAACCCTCCTTTAACCTGCTTCAAATTCAATGGTGAATTCGGTCCCTTTATTTACTTCGCTGGCAATAGTTATTGTACCACCGAGCGATTCTACCTGGGTTTTCACCATGTATAGTCCCATCCCTTTGCCCTGTACGTGATGGTGAAAACGCTTGTATAAACCAAAAACCTCGCCGCCTTTTTTCTGGAGATCTATACCAAGCCCGTTATCCTTAAAAATGATCCGGATCTTATTGTTCACCTTTGCGCTTGTGATCTCTATGATGGGATGTATGTCCTGTTGCCTGTACTTTATACTGTTTGAAACAAGATTGAAGAAAATGCTGTAGAGATAGCTTTTTATAGTGGGTACTTCATCAACTACCGAAAAATCGCTCTTTATCTCTACGTGCTCATTCCTGATGAGGTTGTCAATACTTAGTTGAATATCATTCAGCAAAGCAGAAAATCGTATCAGTTCTTTGTTTTTGTTTTCCGTATGTTTTATCTGAAGGATGTAATTTAGATCCTGTATTACATTATCCAGGTTTTGTACCGCTATCCCTATATAACCTATTAAAGTTTTTTCTTCATCAGTGTCAAGTTCCGTTGTTTGCATCATATGTGCAAGCCCAATTATATTGGCAACCGGTGCCCTTAAATTGTGCGAAATGATATAGGAAAACTGCTCAAGGTCATTATTGCGCTGTACAATATCCGCCATCATTTTGGCACGTTCTCTCTCGGCCCGCTTTTGCTCTGTAATGTCCGCAGTTATTC
>JABDBX010000187.1 GCA_013288445.1 Bacteroidota bacterium | reverse complement strand
GGCAGGATAAAGCCTGTGGTGAGGGAGGCTGCAAAGTGGTGCCTTAAATAAGTGGCAATTATTCCCGCCCCGACCCCGGAGGTATGTATGAGCAGGTCCGGTTCGGCTTCGTGGGAAGGTACAGCAACATAAGAACCCTCGGCATAGGCCGCCATACGGAAATGAGTGTTCTGTCCGTCTTCAGTTATAAAGCGGTATTTGGCATAAAGGTCAACGCTGTTAAATACATAAGGGTAGGGCACACCCTGCTGAGGCGTATTGGCGCCCCCGGAAACGGTACTTCCAATATGGTCGTGGGTAATAAAATCGAACGGCAGCGCTTTTTCGTGATAGTCAGAAGCTGTGGCAGTGGCATAGACCGAAAGTTTTGAAGTAAGCCCGTATAGCAATCTGATACCGGTAATGTTGCGGTATAGCTTTGCCTCCTTATATCCTTCATCGAATACCCTTATACCCACTGCCCCTTTTGGCACATTGCTTGCAGGCTCGGTAGTGGGGAAAAGCTCCTGGGCATTTATGGTGAGAGAAAGAGAGATGAATAGTATAAAGGAAGCGGTTTTGAGCATATTTGTTTGTTATAGTAAATTTAGGCAATAATCCCATTTTTCCGTAATTTTACTTTCAAATGGAGCCACTCCGCTCCGGAACATTTGAAAAAGCTAATCGCCATAGTAGCCCTTGTGGGCATCTTTTTGCAATCCTTCAACCAGGTGGTGATAGTGGCGCAGTATTATGCGCAGAAAGATTACATAGCCAAAAATCTTTGCGAGAACAGGAACAAACCCATGATGCATTGTGATGGTAAATGCTGCCTGAAAAAGAAGCTGGCCAAAGAAGGAAAAGACCAGGCCCCATCGCCGCGCAACCAAAAGGAGGAAACAGTAGTGACCCTGTTTTGCGCTGATACAAAATTTGAAATAAAGCATTTTATAGCCCCGGTTGTTTCTGCACGGTACTATGACCGCAACGATCTGTTTACTGCTTCCTTCCACCATTCGGTTTTTCACCCACCTACGGTATAATGTTCTTAGCACGTGAGATAGATGTGCCACACTTCTAAAGTGTGGCACATCTGGCTGCGTTGCGCGTCTAAACGCGCCGCATCCATATACTTCAAACTTAAAAACATTATCGATGAAATTATTTAGTATTCTCATGCTGCTTGTATGCAGCATGGTTTCCGCCTATAGCTATGGGCAGGAAACCGGCAATATAACATTCCCCGACTCATCAGGCAACGGGAATAAAGCGGCATCCTGTGGGTCGGGATGCTGCTGCGGCCGCAACGGCCAGGCTCCGCTGGGTGTAATGACCGACCACATCCATGAAAAAGGCACCTGGATGCTCTCCTACACCTACATGGATATGCACATGCAGGGCAACCGAATAGGCTCGGCCAATGCAAGCGACAATACCATTTACCAGCATTATATGATGGCCCCGGAAAACATGACCATGCAAATGCACATGGCCATGCTTATGTATGGCGTTACAGACGGGCTTACACTAATGGCCATGGGCGGCTTTGCCATATATAATATGAGCATGAACATGAGTATGCCAGGTATGGTAATGACGCCGGGCAATATGACCATGAGGTCTATGTCGTCTGGTATCACAGATACACGGTTGTATGGGTTGTTCAACTGTTCCGGTAAAGATGACCACCGCACTATACTGAGCCTGGGAGTAAATATGCCTACTGGACCGGTGACCGCAACAGGCACTACCATGTTTGGCGCCGACCAGCGGGTGTCTTATGATATGCAGCCGGGTACTGGCTCTTACAGCCTGTTGCCGGGCATTACCTATGTACGGGAGCAGGGGTTGTTCTCATACGGGGCAGATGCGGGCGCCGATATAAAGCTGGATAACAATTCGCTGGGCTACCGTTTTGGCAATGTATATCATGCATCGGTATGGGCGGGTTACCGGTTCCTGCCGTTCGTGAGCGGCTCGTTGCGGGCAGAGGGTGTAAGAGCGGACAAGCTCATGGGTTCAGATCCGGTAGTTTCCATTTCTGCATACGAAAACATAGACCCCACAACCGATCCGAAAAACTACGGGGGCACCACGATGAGCCTGTATGCGGGGCTTAATTTTCATACAATGAAACCAGCGCTTGCAAAATTCAATTTGCTGGTAGAATATGGCGTGCCCGTTTACCAGGACCTGAACGGCACACAAATGTCTTTGAAATCGAACCTGCTTGCAGGGTTACAATATTCTTTTTAAAATCATTTAAATAGCTAAAAAATGAAAAAACAACAGGGGCTGTTTGTCCCCTTAATAATTGCGCTCATAGCGTTCATGTCTATGAGCATCACGTCCTGCTTGCCAAAAGCAACGCCGGCACCGGCAACAATGTGGTTCCACCTGCACACCAATATCGATACCAACGAGGTGGATGATACCAGCGCCCTCTACCGCGATGCGAACGGGCGGCGCTTCGGGTTAAAGACAGCCCAGTTCCTTATATCGAATGTGGTGCTTAGAAATGTAAACGGCACTACCTATCCGATAGCGAATGCCTATGTGCTGAAAGATATAGACAGCGAGCAGTATTTGGTTGGGCAAGTTCCGGCGGGCACTTATAATGGCGTATCGTTTGATGTGGGGCTGGATAATGCTACTAATGCATTGCAGCCCTATGGATTCAAAACTATTGGGTATGTACCCAATACTACCATGTGGTACGGCAACACCACCCAGGGATATATGTTTATGAAAATACAAGGTTTTGCCGATACGACAGTGGCACAAAATGGTACACGGGCCAATGCCCTGCCCTTCTCTTACGAAATAGGCGCTGAAGCGGGCATAGGAGTAATAGCTATGCCCACACGCGGCACAGGCGCTTATTCGTCGTTTCCGGTGTACCCGGTAGTAGCCGGTGGCGTTGTCTATGTTCACCTTATTTGCGATTATGGTAAGCTGCTAAACGGTATAGTCTTTAAGCCAGGGGCAACCGGGTTTATTGGCGATACCACAGATACCTACAACATCAACCCAACATTATCGCACGCGATAGTGAATAATTTTAATACCATGTTCCGTTATGAAGAGTAGAAGATTGTTATTAATGTTCATTACTACGGCGCTTGCCGGCGCCGTAGTGATGAATTCCTGTACCAAGAAAGATGCAAAGGCAGTTTCAGTAAGTTTCAGCAAAGACATTATACCGATACTCACTGCCAATTGCGCGTTGAACAGCGACTGCCATGTGGGTTCGTATAACCTGAACGATCATATAGACCTGACAGACAGTATGGCCTACCACACCATAACCACAGCGGGGATCATAAGCTACAGCACGCCCTCGCAGAGCCTGTTGTATGCCGAGATAAGCACAGGGGTTATGCCCAAAGCGCCTTATAACAAGCTAACTGATGTGCAGATAAATTTAATACTGAACTGGATAGAGCAGGGCGCGAAGGATAACTAAGTGTAATACTATTCACGGTGGTGAGTTAGTGTATTTTGTCACCTGTGCAATGTGCTTCAAGTTCGATGGGCGATGCCCAT
>JABDBX010000186.1:3355-3534 GCA_013288445.1 Bacteroidota bacterium | reverse complement strand
TTCTCTAATGGAGTGACCTGCGCTGCAAATGGTAAGATAACGATAGCAGGGTTCACTACCAGTGCCGGACTATACGGCGCCGGGGGGCTTGCAACCACAGGAACCTCCCAGATCGCTGATTCCGGCGGTATTTATGATGGGTTCGTAGCACAGTTTAAGGCCGATACTATTGTTACTAT
>JABDBX010000186.1:0-3345 GCA_013288445.1 Bacteroidota bacterium | reverse complement strand
GCCTTACACCGACACAGTTGTTTGCGCCGGTGGAACCCTAAATGTTTCCTACACTGTTTTCGGAGCGGGAAACAATTTTCAGCCCGGCAATGTATTCGTTATCGAAATGTCTGATGCTTCCGGCAGTTTTGCCTTCCCTACAACCATAGGATCTTCACCTGCTACTGCTTCCGGCTCCGTGGTGTGTACGGTGCCTGCTACCGCAATAGGTACCGGCTACCGTGTCCGTGTCAGGTCCACAAGCCCGGCATATACGTCGCCAGATGATATTAAGAATATCAAGGTGCTTGCTGGCGCCTCTACTACTACAACGGCAACCGGCGTTACCCCAACCTGCGTGGGAAATACTATTTATTTGTTCGATACCGCCAACTACAGCATCTCCAGCTATAACTGGGCGGGGCCGGCAGGTTTCACTTCAACTGCACAAAATGCTACGTTGCCTGCAGCTACAGTAGCCAACTCTGGCACTTATACGGTTACAGCGGTGCATAACGGTTGCCCTCCGGGCGTATCTACTGTGTCTATTGTTGTCAACAGCGTTATACCCCCTACGCCACGGGACAGCTCTTCGGTAATCAACTGTGCAGGAAATGCCATTGACCTGTTTGGGTTCACAGATACTACGGCCACAGTTACTTATAAGTGGACTGGCCCATCGGGCTATGTATCCACGTTGAAAAACCCAACAATTGCTGCTGCTACGCTTACCAATGCGGGCACTTATACCTTTACCGATACGTTGGCTGGTTGCGCTTCAGCCCCAACCTCCATCGTTGTTGCTGTTTACCCGGTCGCCCCGGTTACCATTAAGATCGCAGCCAGTCCCGGCGATCCTATGAATGGCCCCGGTGATACCATTTGCGCGGGCACTTTAGTGCACTTCTCGAGCACAACTGTTAATCAAGGGTTTACGCCAGGCTATCAATGGATGGTTGGCGGCGCCCCTGTTGTAGGCGCGATATCGGCTACCTGGTCATCTGCATCCCTTTCGGAGGGAGAAGTTATCACCTGTGTACTCTCCAGCAGCATACAATGCCCATCGCCGGTACACGCTACCAGCAATTCCATCACGATGAACGTGATTGATAACTCACCGATAGTACATATTGCATCGAATACCGGCTCATTTGTGCCAACCGGAGACAGCGTCACTTTCTCAGCAGCGGTGTTTGATGGAGGCCTGGCGCCATCTTATCAATGGCAGCTAAACCATGTAAACGTAGTGGGTGCTACCAATGCCACTTATACACTTCTTAATGTGACCGCTGCAGACACAGTTGACCTGGTACTCAGCAGCAACATGCTGTGTGCGGTTCCTTTTCCTACAGTTACCAGCAATTCCGTTGTCATCCAGACCAATGTAGGCGTAATCAATATCGCTGCATCGCTTGATAATGTAGCACTGTTCCCCAACCCGAATAATGGAAGTTTCGCCGTGAAGGGAAGTCTGTTAAACAGCGATCCGGTTTCCTTTGAAGTGACCAACCTCCTGGGCCAGGTAATTTATAAAAGCAACGAAACGCTGCAAAGCAACCTGCTGAACAAGACGATAACGCTTGAAAACAACGCTACAGGCATTTACTTCCTGCGTGTGATACAAGACGGGGAAAATAAAGTGTTCCGTTTCTCCGTACAAGATTAGTGCAGACCAATAAATAATTTTACGTACAAACCCCGGGAAACCGGGGTTTGTTATTTTCAGGGTATGCCGACGCATTCTATCGTTGTATCTAATCTCCAGTAGCAAACAATAGAGCCAGTACTTAATGTTGCGGATTGTTACTTCTGGGCAGTTCTGCGGGTATCTGAACCTGGCGAAATATGTTATCAGGAATACCTGAAACAGAAGATAAAAGTAATTGACCTATACGATAGGGAAAATTCAACAAACGGAAAAAAAATCCATACCCAGCGTAATCCGTTATCTTCAATAAATAAAAAGTGCCCCTCAACGTCCCTTACCATATAGATGGCGGATTGCCATTATAGCCATAACTGGCTAATACAGTTGTGGCGCTTATTACTTGGTAGCTCATCGTTATCACCCCGTCGGTTCCGTAGGTGGCGCTATTGCCAATATAGCCAGAGCCAAACACAGTATATCCATCCACGGTCTGCACCGGTATATAAAGTGTATCGTTCGATGCGTAGGCAGCGACATTGTCAGTAAAGATGTTGTAGAATTTGCTAATTACCACTTCCTGGCTAGCCCCATCGCCGCTTGGCGCGATGCTCACAGAGTATTGGCGGGGTCCACCTGTGCCCCCACTCTCATTTACCTGCCACTCGCCTAAAAACTTATCCCTCGCCGAATCCTTTACTACCGGGATTGTAGCCGATTTCTTTGTGCAGGCTGTAAGAGACAAGGCACATACGAGCATGAGGATAATATTTTTCATGGCTTTAAATTTATTTTAAAGATATGCAAAATCTATTTAAAAAATAACCTGCAATATTTTTTTGTGGTCTTTTACGATTCAAACCCGGCACGGAGAACTATAAATAATTTGTATGATTGTTACTTGAAGGGATTTATTATCGTTAAACGGTTGTATATTTTTTGATCGTGGTTCATGTCTTCAGAATACAGAATACTACACTCGGTCTCTAGGGCGGCAGATATAACCAGGCTATCAAAAAAGGAAAATCCATATCGTTGCGCAATGTCGCAGGCTTGCAATATGGTATCTTCGGTATTAATGTGCAGGTTATTGTTTTGGCAACTTTCCTTCACCAAAATTGCAGCCTCGCCGTAGCTGAACTTGAATTTTTTCGTAAGTGTATTTGTAAGTTCCTGCAAAACTTGGGTACTGATCATTGAATTATTTTCTGCAATTAGTTGGCGTGCTATAGCCCGTTTTTCTTGCTCGCTATTGGAATAGCAATAAATTAAAATATTACTGTCGAAAAAAACTCTATCGTTCATTAGCTTCATCCCTATTGAATTTAAAGCCACGGGTATCTATGGAGAGAGCAGCAAATGAAACTTTTTTTTCTGCAGGTTCTTCAGCCTCCAAACCCTCCTTTTTAGTAAATGCAATTACTTCCAGCTCTTTACCTATATAATTTTCAGGTACGGAAAGGGAAACATTTACTATCGTTTTCTGCGGTGTAATCGTTGTACGGATCATGGATTCAAAATTTGAATGCAAATCTCCTGCCATTATTAATGCAAAAAATATTGCTATCCAAAGTTACAAAACAATTTAGATAACCACAATTGCCATTTGTTTGTCAGATTTCTACACTACCTGCCGTACAATATTACTATCCTACACCCTGTAGTAAAAAATAAATAGTACCATGTATTGCATAGTACAATAAAAATACTTATTTTTGTGC
>JABDBX010000185.1 GCA_013288445.1 Bacteroidota bacterium | reverse complement strand
ATTCGCTGATGATAAACATACGTGATAAGTATTCTAGCTATAGTACTCATCTTTATGAACTTATTGATGGTAATGGCGAGCGGGTTGGTGTGCCTGTGTATGAGCGTGGTTATGCAATAGGGCTCGACTTTGGCAAAATAATCTCATTTTCTGAAAATCATCCTGATAATGGATTGATGCTGCTCACTACGGTAGGATTTATGCAACATAAGATAGACATTTATGACAAGGGTAAATCTGTTCAGGAATTGATGGGGAATTATCTGAAAGGATACGACCGCCTTACCAATGGCCTGTTTGCAGAGGAGTATGCAGGATATACTTTCTTTGGCAAAAAAGGTCTGCTCAACTATACCCTCGGAGTTGATGCATTATTCGGGTTCACGCAGGGGCGCCGTGATTATCTTTACGATGTAATGCATGCCGATACAAAACAGCGTCTTGACATTTTGTATGGCTTGCGTGGAGGATGGTTCATTCCAATTTTTAAACGACGCTCAGAAGATATTCAGTTTGAATAAATTAGCAACCGTGAGTTACATAGTTGTTGACCAGGTGTTTGAAAACAGTTTTTAGCTATGCATTTTTTTGCGTATCTTTGCGCACATTTCTAAATTAAGTATTGGGTGAGTAAATTGAATATTGTGCGTTTCGCACCGAAGAATGGAGAAGGTTTTTATGACACTCTGAAAAAAAATATTGACGATTTTTTTAAGGAAAATAATATCGGGCCACATGGCAACAGTACGTTGAGATGGAAAACTGTTGTAATGCTGGCTTTATTCTTTGTACCTAATGTTCTTATCATAACAGGCGTTGGCGCGATCAGCCCGTGGTTGTTTTTCGGACTGTGGTTTTTGATGGGCTTGGGGATGGTAGGCATCGGCTGTTCCGTTCATCATGATTCTAATCATGGCTCTTACTCCAGCAATAAGACGGTAAATAAAATTGTGGGGGATGTGGTAAATGTAGTGGGCGGTTATGATGTTACCTGGAGGATACAGCACAATATACTGCACCATACTTATACGAATATTGAAGGTCTTGATGAGGATATTGAAGTTGGCGGGCTTATGCGTTTTTCCCCACATAGCAAAAGGTATAAACTGCACCGTTTCCAGCACATTTATGCGTGGTTCCTTTATTGCTTGCTCACCTTACAGTGGGTTACTTACAAGGACTACCGCCTGCTGTTCCAGTATGAGAAAAAAGGTTTGTTGAAAAAGGAGCGGATATCGCTTAGGAAAGCGTTGATTGAGCTGTCAATTTATAAGGTCATCTATGTTACTTATATACTGGTGTTACCCATTATTTTCTCTGGTATGCCGTGGCAGTATGTGGTAGCTGGGTTCTTGATATTACATTTTACAGCGGGGCTTGGACTTTCTTTGATTTTTCAACTGGCACATGTATTGGAAAGCTCTGAATTTCCATTGCCTACAGATGACCGGAAGATTGAAAATAACTGGGCAATTCACCAGTTGTTAAATACCGCTAACTTCTCGCCAAGCAGCCGCATCATGTATTGGTTTATTGGTGGGCTCAACTACCAGGTAGAGCATCATTTGTTTCCCCATATCTCGCACGTTCACTACCCGAAAATAGCCAAGATAGTAAAGAAAACAGCTCTTCAATATGGCCTGCCCTATTACGAGATGCCGAACTTCGTTTTTGCAATACGGGAACATGGCCGAATGCTAAAGAAGATGGGCAGAGACTAATACAGTATAAGTATTTATATCAGAAGAGGCCGGTCATTCCGGCCTTTTTTTATACTTGGTTGTAGTCACTGGCGTTCCCAAATAGTTCATTATTTTCGGCAACTGCCTTTTCTACATACTGCATCACTGCGGCGTTCAGTGCATCACCCTTGCTAAATAATATGTTTACCGTTATAGGCAATGCAGCAATAGTTATTCCCCATTCTCTGAGCTTATCTAAGTGCAGGTACAGGCGGGCGGCATCTTTTTCCGTCGTGAGTATTATTTTGTCGGGCAGGTTCCAGTTTTCGTAAGCATCTTTCATTTCTTCCAGGTTGGCGCTCACAAAGTAATGATGGTCAGGATACGTGAGGGTATGCACATCTGCCGCACTGCTTTTTACATAGGCTACAAGCGGCTCCGGGCGAGCTATTCCACACACAAGTATCACATTCTTGCCACTAAGGGTTACTTCTTCACGACTAATAATATCATATGGTTTGTCGTATTGTATGCTTGTGAAGAATACCTGCTGGTGGGGCAGGGGCGCTATCTTTTCTTCAATGCTTTTTGCCTGTCCGGCAGATAGGTCTGCCGGGCATTTTGATACGATGATGATGTTTGCCCGCTTGTATGCGCCCCTTCCTTCACGCAGGCTGCCAAAGGGCAGTACGAAGTCTTTATAAAATGGACGTGAGCAATCAGTGATCAATATAGATAGTCCCGCTTTTACAGATCGGTGCTGGTAGGCATCATCGAGTATTATTACGTCCACATCTGGCCTGCGTTGCAGTAGCGCTGGTATGCCTATCATCCGCTCTTCCGCCACGCTCACCACCAGGTCGGGGTACTTTATATGGTATTGCATGGGTTCGTCGCCTATGCGCAGGGCATTGCTGTGGGCATCAGCAACCATAAACCCCTGTGTATGGCGTTTGTAGCCCCGGCTCATGGTGGCCGCCTGGTACTGGTATTCCATTTGCCGCACAAGGTATTCCACATGGGGTGTTTTGCCGGTGCCTCCGGTTGACAGGTTTCCCACAGTAATAACAGGAACGCTAAATTCTATGGAAGAAAAGAATTTGGCATCATACATGCGGTTGCGCAGCCATACAAGTGCGCCATATATAAGCGCAAACGGATACAGGAAAATACGGACAATAGAGAAGATATAATATAAAATGTTTTTGGAGTCCATCGGCGGTGTAAATAACGTTAAATAATCAAAATCTGTGAGCAAATGTATGCTGCCCGCTGTAATTTACAGCCATTAACGTAATATATGAACTGGATACAACACCCTGTGGTACTTGAAGGGGATAAAGTAAGGCTTGTACCCCTTGAAAATACACATTTTGATGAATTGGTGGCGGTGGCAGCAAATGAAAAAATATGGGAGCATATCTCCATAAACGGCGCCAACAAAGACCGGATGATGCTACACCTGAAAAGCGCGGTACTGAAACGAGGCACCGGAGAGCAGTATCCGTTTACCGTGATAGACAAAGCAACGGGCAAGATCATAGGCAGCACTATGTTCCACAATATTTTCCCAGAACATAAAAAGCTGGAAATAGGGTGGACTTGGTACGATCCGGCCTACTGGCGCACCGGCTACAACCGGGAGTGCAAATTACTCTTGCTCAGCTATTGCTTTGAAACACTAAATGCGGTCCGTGTGCAACTGCAAACCGACGAGAATAACCACCGTAGCCGCACGGCTATCCTGGGCATCGGCGGCGTATTCGAGGGTGTTATGAGAAAGGAGCGTCTCCGCAGCAATGGAGCTTACCGTAACACGGCTATGTATAGCATTATTGACGAGGAGTGGGCTGGTGTGAAGGAGCGGTTGGCACG
>JABDBX010000184.1 GCA_013288445.1 Bacteroidota bacterium | reverse complement strand
TTGCACCCGGAATCTGGCACACCTCTAGGCAACGACACTTATAAAATTCGAATAGCCATCAAAAGCAAAAATACGGGTAAAAGCGGCGGCGGACGCGTGATAACATATTTGGTTACCGAGCAGAAAGAAGTTTACCTGCTTACCATTTACAACAAATCTGAGTTCGACAGCATTGATGATAGGACGTTACAAACCATTATTAATAGCATAAAATAATGCGCATCAACCTTGTTAACTAAACAAGAACGCAATGTCATCCTTCGTCAATCGCTTCATCATTGCAGTGTCGTCAGATACCAGGTCGGCGGCAAGGGCGCGCTTATGCTCCTGGAGTTGCAGCATTTTTTCTTCCAGCGTATCCTTACATATCAGCCGGTAGGCGAAGATGTTTTTGGTCTGGCCTATACGGTGAGTACGGTCAATCGCTTGTTGTTCCACGGCAGGATTCCACCACGGGTCCACTATATATACATAGTCGGCAGCGGTAAGGTTAAGACCTATACCACCGGCCTTTAGCGAGATCAGGAATACCCTGCATTCATGGTTGTTTTGGAACTCATTAATTGCCTCTTCCCGTTCTTTTGAGGTGCTGCTACCATCGAAGTAAACATGGCTTATGTTTTCTTCCTCCATCTTCTTGCGGATAAGCGCCAGCATACCCAGGAACTGGGAAAACACAAGCACCTTATGGTCACCTACATTTTCTACGATCTCGCGGCTCAGTTCATCCAGCTTTATGGAGTAGTTATGGAACCGCTCTTCTTCGTTCATAATAGCGGGCGAATCGCATATCTGGCGCAGCTTTGTGAGACCCTGCAGTATATGCATCTGCGAGCGCTCCATGCCCCGCTCTTCTATCATGCCCAATATCTGCGAACGGTATATGTTACGGTAAGAGTCGTATATCTTGCGCTGTTCCGGCCCCATTTCGCAGTAGAGTATTGTCTCCGTCTTATCGGGCAGGTCTTTGGCCACTTGTTCCTTCGTTCTGCGCAGCAGGAACGGATGCGTGAGTTTTCGCAATTGCTGCTTCACTTCATCTTCCCTGAACTTATCTATAGGCGTGGCAAACTCGCTCATAAAAAACTCCCTGCTACCCAGCATACCGGGGTTAAGGAAATTCATCTGTGCATAAAGATCAAAAGTATTATTCTGCACCGGCGTACCACTAAGCGCCAGTCGGTTCTTGCTATTGAGCAGTAACGATGCCTTAGCTACCTGCGATTGCGGGTTTTTTATTGATTGCGACTCATCCAGCACCACATAATCAAAAGGTATGTCTTTGAACATCTTAATATCACTGCGCATAGTGCCGTAGGTGGTTATTATGATGTCAAAGGCCTCATAAGCCCCCGGATTAACATTCCTTTTTGGCCCGTGATGTATGATGTGGGTTAGTTCTGGTGTAAACTTCTTTATTTCATTCTCCCAGTTATACATCAGCGTCGTAGGGCATACTACAAGGTATCTTACCTTGGGGTTCAGGTTTTTATAGTACTGGAAAAAGGTAAGGGTTTGCACCGTTTTACCTAACCCCATGTCATCTGCCAATATACCACCCCACCCTGCTTCGCTCAGGAAAATGAGCCAGTGAAATCCGGCCAACTGATAGGGCCGTAAAGTTGCCGTTAAATGCTCTGGCGGCTCTACGAGGCTGTAATCGTTGGTAAGTATATTTTCCAGCTTTTCCTTCTTCACTTCCAGTTCCTGCTGCAGGGAATCCTCATCTATCTCAGAGAGCAATTCATCAAGTACACTGAAATGGTATTTTTTAAGCCTCACCTTGTTGCCCTTGGTTTCACCCATCTTCAGCAACAGACTGTATTTTTTTAGCCATTCTTCCGGCAGCAAGCCTATAGAGCCATCACCCAGCTTCACAAAATTCTGCTTCTGGGCGAGCGCCTTTTTCACTTCTATAATAGAAACGATCTGCTCTCCAAACTTCAGTTCCACTGACGCATCAAACCAATCTATGCCACTACTCACCTGCACCTGGGTTTCGGGCTTATGCACATTCACGCGCAAAGTCCTTAATGCTTCAAACCCCAGCAGTTCTATATTCGCCTCGCGCATGGCCCCGGTAAACCTATGAAACCAGTTATTGGCAAGTACCGATGCGCCCGGCAGGTAAAAGAACTTATCTTTTTTGTTTAGCTGGATATCTGTATGAAGCGTCTCCAGCAACTCCATAAATTCATTTTCCGCAGTTTCATTGCGCTTCATTATCCTCACAACGCCATTGTGTGGCTGTATCACATCGCCAAAGAAACCGGGGCGTATCTCCACGTCGTTATACACAAATGCCGGCTGCAATACAAGCACCTGGTCGCGCTCATTCAGGTACAGGCGCAAGGTAGGTTTCGCCTGGCTGATATGCTCTGTAAGCTCCTCAGAAAAATGCACGTGTATCTTATCGCTCCACAGCATCACTTTCTCCTGCAGGAAATCCGGCCATTCTACAGCCGGTATCACCATTTTGCCGTTCGGTGGGAACGTCTGCGCAAGTTGCAATTCGTTTATACTACCTACACAAAATATTCTGTGCTGGTATTCCAGCAACGCTGCATTGAGCGCCTTAATTTCTTTGTGCGCAATGCCGGTATTATTATCTATGATCCATTCCAGGGTTATGGTATATACTTTACCCTCCTGCCTCACTATTAGCTGCGGATGGACCGGCTTTTCCGAGAATTCTACAGGCTTTATGCTTGACGAAGAAAGTAGCTTGCCCGGCGCCTTGATGTACAAGAAAGGGTGCGCAGAATACCTGTCCAACAGCTTATGGTATTTCGGTAGCAGGTATTCCCACACTTGCTCCTGAACTTCATCGGCAGGCGCGTCTTTCAGTAATGTATCGTAGTCATGCAACAGGTCTCCGAACGGAAGGTTTTTCTTCAGATATTTCAATAATTCTTCCGGCAGAAATTTTCTTACCACAGGCAGCAGGTCCCTGTCTTCCAGCCTGTACCTCGTGGGATTAATGTATTGATTCAGTTCCAGCTTATCGACACTGCCCACCAATTTCCGTTCATCTTCATCTGCCTTTCCTGCAATAAGCAATACGTCAACGGATGGAAAATGGGATACACCCGTATCCAGCACTATACCCAGCCTTTTCTCCTCTATTACAGCGGTTACTGTTTCTACAGCCACCGGCACATGTACCGCTGGCTTTGCCCCAACTTTTTTTATTGATGTATCTAACACCCGCAGGAACGGCTTATTGTTCTCGTAGGTAAACGTGAATTTATTGGTCAGGTCATCGTTGAGGCTGTAGCCATATTGCTCCAGGAGCTTGTTTTTTTGCACATCCCAATTCTGCATAGAATTGAAATATTGCGCCCCAAAGGTTTTAACCACTTGGAGAAACACGGCTGCCTTATGCGCACACAACGGATGAGTTTTTTCGGCACAGCTACAGGAAGTATCGAAATAGCGTTCCTCGTTTTGCTTTATGGTAACGTGGTAGGTCTTTTCATCGTCAAAATCTACCAGGTTAGCTTCTATTCTGTCATTCTTATTGGCTGTGATCGTTGCCCTGTTAGATGCGGCAAGGCGCTCGGCTTTGTCCAGCGAATCGCCCGACGTAAAAATTTGCAGCATCTGCTTATTGATCTGCCGCATACGCACTACTGTATG
>JABDBX010000183.1 GCA_013288445.1 Bacteroidota bacterium | reverse complement strand
TGCGGGTATGGATAAACGAGGCGCATGGGCATTTTATGGGCAACGGCAGGGTGCAACTACTGAAAAACATCATGGAAACGGGGTCTATTACGAAGGCGGCAAAAGCTATGGAAATGTCTTACAGGCAGGCGTGGCAGATGGTGCAGGATATGAATGAACGTTCCCCGAAACCCTTGGTGGCAAAGATGCTGGGTGGCAAAGGAGGAGGAGGGGCAATGGTTACAGAAACCGGCGAAAAGGCAATTGCCATGTTTACCAGAATAGAAGAAGAAACAATGAGGTACGCTAAAAAATTGTCGAAGATCATAAAGCTGTAACCATTTCGACGTTCAAAAATTCTAAAAACACACACTCAATAAATATAAAAACAAAATGAAGAAACACACACACTCAATGAAACAATTTGCTAAAACCGGTATTTACTGCGCGCTTTTCTTATTGACGGCAGGAACTACTAAAGGACAAACAATGGCGGAAGGGAATGCGATAGCGCCACCCATACCTGACACCACTACTGAGTTCGTGCCTCACGGCCAGCTATGGGGATGCACCTTTGGCGACTTTGCCTACAAAACCAATTCTGATATACTGAACAGGGGTGGCACCAACCAATATACCGGCACCCCGGCCAGTACCAGCCTTTTCCAGTTTCGCCGCATATACCTGGGATACAATTATGAGCTGAGCCGGCATTTTTCGGTGCAGTTCACACTTTCGTCTGAGAATGATTATGGTGCGCCTTTTAACACTGCCTCCGGCGATCTTTTGCAGAACAATAAATTTGCTCCGTTCGTAAAATATGCCAACATCCGCTGGAAAAATATCTGGAAGGGATCGGACCTGGTCATCGGGCAGCAAAACACACCGGCTTATGGCCTGACCGGAAGAGACGAGCAAACACCCGAGGAAGTATGGGCTTACCGTTCGGTAGAACGTACCATATCTGATATTTATGGAACGCCATGCTACGATTTCGGTGCGTCGCTGCAGGGCTGGTTCGACAAGAAGGGCAACTTTGGTTACAACGTAATGGTGGGTAATGGCACCATGGCAAAACCAGAAACAGACATGTATAAATGGATGTACGGAAATGTCTATGCAAAATTCTTGGACAAGAGGTTAGTTGTGAATCTTTACCAGGACTACGAAAGGCTTAACTGGGGCGTATCTGTGAAAGGTCCGAACGGCACCTGGTACCACGACCGCAACATGACAAAGCTGTTTGCAGCATATACCACCAAAAAAATAACTGTAGGGTTCGAAGGGTTCCACACAACGATAATGGGCGATATACAGGTGACCGGCAAGGATGGCAACTTTTATTACCGCACAACAGAAGCAATGGCTATGGCCTTTTTTGTACGCGGCCGTATCCTTTCTGACCATGCAGGTAATGCCAAGTTAGGGTTCTTCGCCCGCTTCGATAATTTCGACCCGACCGGGGACCTAAGCAACATTGTAAATGCTGCGAACACCAGGAGCTACCTAGCCACTACGGCTCCATACGACCCCACAACAAAGCAACAGTTTTCAGTTATGGGCCTCGATTATACGCCTATAAAGAATGTGCATTTTATGCCCAACATTTGGCTGAACACCTATACTTCATCGCTTAGCCAGAACGCAGCAAATGATCTGCTGAACAAGGGCGTGACGGGCATTAAAGGCACCGACGTAGTGTGGCGCCTCACCTTCTACTATATCTACGGCAAATAGGCTTAAAGTTTGATAACATCGGCATAGCAGCTATCTTAAAAAGGTAGCTGCTATTTCTTTATAGGCATCTCTATCTTCCTGATGATGGGATTGAATGCCTTGGAAAAAACGCTTACCGTATCGCCGAGTTTCAGATTTTGAACATCGCCCGCGGTGGCTACTACTTTTGCAATACTATTGTAGATAAGCACAGACACCACATATACCACGTCTTCTTTTTCAATGCTCACTACCTCACCCGTGAACTGGAATTTGCCACTCGCCTGCGGATTAGAAAAAACCGCAAATGGCGGACCCTCTTTAATGATTTTCCCCTGTTCCAGCACAAACACTTTGTCAGACATCCTGAATAGCTCTGAAATGTCGTGGCTTACCAGCAGGGTTGTGAGTTTGTAGTGTTTGTGTACCTGCAAAATATGGTCTTGCAGTTTCAGCCGCATATCTATGTCTAACGCCGAGAGCGGCTCATCGAGCAGCAGCAATTGTGGCTTTCGCACCAATGCCCTTGCCAGGGCCACCCGTTGCTTCTGCCCACCAGAAAGTGTGTCGGGATAGCGGTTGTGTAGCTCCTGTAGCTCCATTACTTCTATCAGTTCATCAATTGCTTTTTTATCCTGCCGTTTCTCCAAAGCATATTCCAGGTTCTTTCTTACGGTCATATTAGGGAACAAGGCGTAATCCTGGAACACGAAACCAATGCTGCGTTTCTGCGGCAGCAGGCCGCTCCCGTTCGCGGTGTCTAACCAAGTATTCCCGTCAAGGGTTATGTGCCCTTTTTCAGGCTGCAAAAGACCGGCAAGGATGCGCAGGATCGTTGTTTTACCCGCCCCCGATGCGCCGTATATAGTGGCCAATTGCCCGGAGGGTATTTCGCAGGAAATATCCAGGGTAATATTTCCATGTGCGGTTTGCAACGATTTACAGATACTGAATGAGATCATAGTTGCCGGGTAATTACATAGCGGTGGTTCACAAAATAAACAATAAGCAGTATGGAAAAAGTAATGGCAAACAATATCATCGCATACACATTTGCTGCGTGATAGTTCATGGCCTCTACCTCGTCATAAATGGCGATGGAAGCTACTCTTGTTTGTCCGGGTATGTTTCCACCTATCATCAGCACCACGCCAAATTCGCCTATGGTGTGGGCGAATGCAAGCACCACACCGGTGAGCAATGATGGTTTTATATTGGGCAGTGTTACTTTAAAAAGCGTTTCCATCCTCCCCTTGCCCAGTGAAAAGGAAGCCTCTTTCAAGCCCGGCGAAAGCCCGGCCAGCCCGGCCTGTATGGGATGTACCATGAAGGGCAGGCTATAAATGACGGAAGCCACTACCAGACCGGGAAACGAAAAAACCAGACGGGTGTTAAAGTAATGCTCTATAAACTTGCCAAAGCCATGAGCAGGCCCAAAGGCCACTAAGAAATAAAAACCCAATACGGAGGGCGGCAATACCAGCGGCATACTTACCAGCGCCTCAATTATCGTTTTAAACCTGCTCCTGCTATGAGCCAGCCACGAGGCCAGTGGCACAGAGATGACGAGCAAAATTGCGGTGGTGATCAGTGCCAGCCTGAAGGTGGTGAATAAAGGTTGCAGGTCAATCATGTGGCGATAAGCTTATTTCGTTTGTCTTTACCATCGCCGTTACACTATCGCCAACGGATAAGGCCATTTGAATAGCAGCCTGTGCGGTGATCAGCGAGACTATCTCAAAATCATGGTAAGCGAGGGTTAGCTGGCAGAGCAATTTTCCCTGCTCAACAGATCTGACCAAACAATCAAATTTGTTTTGCATACTGATCTGCCCGGAAAAGGATTTTGCGATCACCACTTCGTTTTCTTTAAACAGCATGTTTATGCCATTGCCCACACACAGATAGGACGCTGTACCGGGCGTGTCCACTACGATAGATGTGAACATATTTTCACAAGCTTTTATCCTCACCACAGACAAATGCCCTTCCGTTATTATTTCC
>JABDBX010000182.1 GCA_013288445.1 Bacteroidota bacterium | reverse complement strand
TGTATTGCTTATGGATACGCGTAAAATGCTCTGCGGGCAACTGCAGTTCCAGGTTCTTCAGGCTAACCAGCGTAATATGTTTGTGATCGTCAATTGTAAATATTTTTGAGAAATCGCCCATGCTTTCTATATAGGCGACATCGTTGTACGCCAGCTTCACCAGGTCGTTCGACTCGCGGATGAAAAAATAAGTCTCAGCGGGGCTTGAAGCGGCTTGCTGATGCGGTGCCGCATTGCGTTTCAGTTCTATATAATCAACCGCCTTGCTTACCGCTTTCAGTAAGCGGGGGAAGGTAACAGGCTTTACCACAAAATCCACCACATCCAGGTTGTAGCTTTCTATGGCGAACTCACCGTGAGAACTGATAAATATAAAAACCGGCGCATTTTTCAGGGATTTTAGCAATTCAAAGCCTGACAAGTCGGGCATTTCTACGTCGGAGAACACAATATCAATGTCGTTGTCATTTTGCAGAATCTTCAAAGCTTCGTGCCCATCTTCGCAGGTAGCCACAATATCCAGTTGCTCCAGCTTGCCCAGGTGCATGGCCAGTGCATCGCGCTCCAGAAGATTATCGTCTGCTATAATGCATTTGTATTTTCTCACCAGCGGCCAATTTTCGATGAGCAAATCTATATCATTCCTGCATTTTTCTACCAAAAAACCATTTCATCGACTTTTTACCCCCTTTGCCCGACTTCTTCAAAATCCCTGTTTTTTTCACTCCATTTTTACATCATCAAACGAAAAAATACATAAAAACATACCATTATGAACAACGCCAACTACATACTTACCGGCTCCACAGGCATCCTTGGTTCGCATATCATGTACGAGTTATTGCTGGCCATCCACAACAATAATTACAATGGGAGGCTCATACTGATGCTCAGGTCAAGAAAAGATAAAACCTGCGCAGAACGTTTTGATGAATTATTCTGCGATGACATCACACCAGATTATCTGAAAGGCGTGGATACACAGCGGCTGCGCAATAACAATATCACCCTTATAGACATGGATTTGCGGTATATCAACGAAGCAGATGTGACCAGCCACCTGGGCAGCCAGCAATACCATCTCATTCACTGCGCAGCCTCTGTGAACCTGGGTACCAATGCTTATGCATTTGAAGAAATAAGGCACAACAATTACCTGGGTACATTGAACCTGATACACATACTGCATAGCAGGCTTACTAAAGTAAGCTATGTAAGCACAGCATTCTCGCTTAGCGACAAGAACGGCGAACTGCACCAGACCGCCGAAACAAGGAATGATGAAGACTACCGCAACTACTATGAAAAGTACAAAGTGCAGACAGAGCATGAGGTGGAACAGATCTGCGATGCCTACGGCCTGCCCTGGCAAATATTCAGGCCCAGTATCATTTGCGGCCGGCTGGTGGACTACCCTCATCATGTGATCCCAAAATTCCTTGTGTTCTATATGTTCGGCGCATTTTTTTACAGGGCAAAGGCTATGCAGAATGTGCAGCATGTGCGCATAGCCATGAATGCCAGTTCAGGTCTGAACCTGATACCGGTTGACTATGCAGCAAAAGCGATAGTAAGGGCACTTGATAAAGATATTAAGGAACTAAACCTTGTAAGCAAAAAGAATGTGCCCAATATCTATACCATCCCTGAAATGCTGCGCCTTATTGGCTGGACAAGTTATGAGTTTATGGAGCAAGTGCCCGAAAACCAAAACCCGCTGGAAAAGCTTTACTACAGAACAGTTGGCGCCCAACTGAATACCTACCTCGGCACACCCGAAGCGCCGGATGCGGAATTCAACATAAATACGCTCAACGACCTGATGCACGACATAGGCGAGCCCCAGGTGGCCAGCCATTTTACCGAACTATGCCAATATGCCGTGGAACGCGGCTTTGCCAACCCTTTACAAAACTGAGCTACCCCACCCCTCACCAAATTTTAAAGACACAGACATGAATAACTTTGTAAAAGTGCTGAAAGAAGTAATACCCGGTGTAGCAGCGGAAGACCTGCACCTGCCGCTGTGCGAAACCGGTATGCACAGCCTCGATGCTATTATAGTCCGCGATTCACTGGAACAGCATTTTGGTTTTGAGATACCGGATGCAGATTGGTTTGGTTTCAAAACGCTGGCCGAAACACTGGAATATTGTTACCAGGCAAAACGCGCGTCCGAATTTTTCTCGTTCGGCTCGCCGGTCAACAGCAGGCGCTCTTACGAAATCACCATACCATTGATGGCCAATGCCGCACTTTCTGAGAACTGGCTGCTTAAAGAAATGGGCGATATGCATTGGGCCCTCTTATCGGATGGGCTACAGCAAAAATCATCACGGTTTACGGACAGCCTCGGCAATCGCCTATATGCCGCTTTTGTAAGGATCAAGTACGCTATCAGCCCATTGAACCAGTTTGCTGAAAATGAAACACTGCACCTGGCAAACGAAATAAGCCGATACGGTAATTCTGCCTATTACAGCGGCGTGAATGGCCATTGTATTGGCAAGAAGATTGAAGCCAACCTGATGACCAGTTTTTCGGTGCGCAAAAACCAAGATAACTCCCAGATTACCAGCAGCAACCCGGAAGAGAAAGTGAACCATGTACCTGAACTCGATGCTGTTCCCGACTTTCATAGCACACACCGCCTGGTAAAAAAAGGCCTCATAAAAAACCTTGTATCCGGAGGCTACACATTCAGGATCACCGACAGCGAAATAGACTCGCTGGAATATACCATTAACCCCTACTACGAGGTAAATGGTGTGGGGCTACTCTATTTTGCAGCCTACCCAATTATTGCCGACAGATGCGCATCCACTTTCTTTAAGCAGACCATGGAACTTGCAGACTACGACAGAACCTATCATACAATATTCCGCGATTGTTTTTTCTTTGCCAATTGCAATGCGGACGACAAAATAATCATAAAACTAAACTACGTTGAAATATTAGAAGGCGACCGCCTGCAGATTGCTACCTCCCTGTACCGGCAAAGCGATGGCAAGCTGATGGCAAGGATATTCACCGTTAAGCAAAAATGACAGGTGAAGTTCGGTTGCCAACGAAACCCTAAAAAATTCCCTCGGGTGCTAATTTAATTGTCAATATAACAATATTTTTGCCTTATCTTCGTTTTAGACAATAACCAATAACCTGTAAATACGCCCGTATGAGAACCAAACACCTTGCGCTTATTTTATTGACCGTTGCAGCCAGCGCCTGCTCAAAGAGTAAATCCACACCGCCCGTAGCAAATGATTTCTCACTGCCCGGTACCTGGCGCAATTTTTCCATGGTTGGTGGTATCGCCGGAATCCATTCCACCTACCCCACCAGCCAGGGACATATAAGCTACATTTTCCGCACCGACTCTAGCTGCTCAGTAATTTCAGACGGCACAACCACCAACTCGGCCTACCATGTGGTGATGGATAGTTCGCGTAGTTACGGGTCGCTACATTTGTTCCTGAATATAGATGGGATTGGTAGCCAGCTTATGGGCAACGCTCACGATACCCTATGGCTATCCGTTGACGGAATAAGCGATGGTATGGCTTATGGATTTGTGAAGGATAAGTGAGTTCTACATAAAAGCCGCTACAACAGCGGCTTTTATGCAATATGAATATGCCAATTTCTCAGGTCGGGTTCCCCACCCCTTCTGTTACCAGCTTGAATAAGCTGCCTGAGATATGCCTGTTCCATCCATTTTCACAGGCTTCGTAGCATTCTATGCCCGGCCTTAGCCCCACATGGGTCATATCAATGATTGCCTGGTCATTAGCCATTGTTATATCCCAAACTACTTCCGTATTGTTCCATTCGGTTTTG
>JABDBX010000181.1:2958-3852 GCA_013288445.1 Bacteroidota bacterium | reverse complement strand
ATTCGTCAGCATCCGTATCATATACACAATAGCAGAGCCCTTTTCGTATATATCGCCGGAGCCTTCCTGGTTTACGCCATAGGCCGCTATCACCGGCGCATCATTGGCTATATTGTGCCACATGCCCCGCGCAAACTTCGCGGCCTTTTCCTTACCACCAATACACTCTTCAAACAGGCATTCGGCATACGAGGTAATGCCTTCGTGTATCCAGTTGTCGGCTTCATCTTTGGCGGTAACGCTGTTGCCAAACCACTCGTGCCCGCTTTCGTGCACTATTATATAATCAAAATCAAGCCCTATGCCTGTCATGCTGCGGTCAAAGCCCAGGTAGCCCATTTTGTACTTGTTGCCATAGGCTATGGCACTCTGGTGTTCCATGCCCAGGTATGGCGCATCCACCAGCTTGTAGCCATCTTCATAAAACGGATAAGGCCCCAGCCAGTATTCATAGCAGTGTATCATTTGTTTCACCACCGCAAACTGCTTCCTTGCGCGCTCTTCGTTATACCGCAGCACCCAGAAATCCAGGTCCAGCTTGCCTTTCTCGCCCACCAGGGTATCGTGCCAGTGCACATAATCGCCTATGTAAAAGGTAACGTCATAGTTATTTATCGGGTTTTTCACCTCCCAGCCCGAAAGGCCGGGCACCCTACCCTTCGCCGAGGCGTCCTCATTCAGTTCTTTACCATTGCTTATGGTGTGGTAGCCCGGCACAAAAAAACGGGTCACCATGCCATTGTCCGGTTCATCCCACTGGGCGTCTTTGCATGGCCACCACACGCTGGCGCCGAGGCCCTGGCACGAAACCGATACCCATAGCTTGCCGGTGCTGTCGTGTTTCCAGCTAAACCCGCCATCCCAGGGTGGGTTTATTGCATGGCGGGGAGCGCC
>JABDBX010000181.1:0-2948 GCA_013288445.1 Bacteroidota bacterium | reverse complement strand
ATGATAATACAGCATCAGCGAGTAGTCAGCGCCCGTCTTTAACTTATGGAACGGATGCTTCAGCCACCATACATTGTCTTCATTTACTATTTTCAACCGCACATTCTTAGCGTCCCCGGCCGATGCCATAAGCACTGCGCTATCCAGCACCATGGGCTGCTGCAGGTCTATCTGCATACTGTCGTGCGGGGCGCTGGTCACCTTAAAGGAAAGCTGGTTAATGCCCGTTATACTTTGGTTGCCGGTATCTATGGCCACCTGCAGGTCGTAGCGGGTCACGTCCCACCATTCCCGGCCACGGCCATTGCTGCCGCGAAGGGTATCGGCATGTGTAAAAGCAAATGTGGTATTTGCCGGGAGCAAATACCACACTATTAAAAGGGTACTGGTTATTTTCTTTATCATTTGTTCATTTTATGAAAAATGAGATCTTACTTATCCACAGAGATCAGCTCCACATCAAAAACGAGTATGGAGTTAGCGGGTATCGGGCCGCGGTTGGCGCTGCCGTAACCTATACCCGATGGCAGATACAAAGTAGCGCGCGTACCTGGTTTCAGCAGTTGCACACCTTCGTCCCAGCCACGTATTACCTGGCCTACGCCGAGGGTAAACACCAACGGGTCCCTGCCGGCTACAGGCTTGAAATTCTCGTCCACGTTCGCATCAAACTTCTTGCCGTCCATGAACTTGCCGTAATAATACATGTGCACCTTCTGGTTCGCCTTAGCAGTTTCGCCAGAGCCTTCCTTTGTGATCACATAGTACAGGCCAGATGCTGTTTTGCTGGCTTTGATGTTGTTTTTTGCAAAATATTCCTTCAATATCTGGTCGTCTTTTGCAGCCTGGTCCTGTGCAAATGCGCCTACTGAAAAAATTACGGAGCAGATAAATAATAAGCTGCCAATGATGTTTTTAGTCATTATCTAATAATTTATGAGTGAATGAATACGCTTTTATTTTTCTACACCTATTACCTCTACATCAAAGATAAGCGGCGAACTTGGCGGTATGCCGCCTGTGCCATGCTCACCATAAGCAAGGTTTGCCGGCAAGTACAGTGTAGCCTTGCTACCCACTTTCAATAACTGCACACCTTCGTCCCAACCTGCTATCACCTGTCCTTTCCCTAAAACAAAAGAAAACGGATTGGCGCAAACAAAGTTGTCGTCCACATTCTTATCAAATACTTTTCCGTTAAGCAATGTGCCCTTGTACGCCATCTTCACTTTCTCACCTGGTTTCATCAGGTCGCCGGTTCCTTCCTTGGTAATTTTATAATACAATCCGCTGGCGGTTTTGGTGGCCTTAATGTGGTTCGTTTCAAAATATTCGCCAAGCGGGTCTGGCACAGCGCTTGTTTCCAGTTCAAACATCAGGATGGAGTTTGCAGGTATAGGGCTACGCTCCTGCGGCCCATATGCGAGGCCAGAAGGTATGTAGAACTTAGCTTTTGCGCCAAGCTTCAGCAACTGCAGGCCTTCGTCCCATCCCTTTATCACCTTGCCCTTAGCTACATCTACAGTAAACGGTGTCATGTGCTTGAAACTGGTGTCCACATTCGAGTCGAATTTCTTGCCATCCAGGAACATCCCTGTATAGTTCACGTTCACAGATTCGCCGGCCTTTATGTTTGGCCCATGACCTTCCTTCTCAATCGTATAATACAGGCCATCCGCTGTTTTTAGCGGCTTTATGTTATTTTTCTTAAAATAGTCGGCCAGTATCTTCTCATCTATCACCTTTTGCTTTGCAGCATTTTCGGCCGATTCCTTTTTATCTTCCTCATCAGTTTTCAACGATACCAGTGAAAGGGTATAAACAATATTTGTACCTGGTTTTGCAAACGGCGGCAAGTTCATCCCCGCTTTCTTCATAGAATCTACCGGGTACCTGATCACGGCACTATCGCCCACAACAAGCCTTGGAAATGCTTCCAGCGGATCGCCCTTCATCTTTGGCTCGGCCACCTGCAGCGGCACAGGCTTGTCACTATTCATCTTCCGCGACTCATACACAAGGCTGTCGCTTATGCTGAAACTGATGTTCATTTCTATGTGGTCGGTGATCTTCGGGTGCTTCTTGCCGGTACCATGCTTTATAACCTTGTATTCCAGGCCACTCGGCAACAATGTATAGCCATCAGGCAACACTGTTCCCTTTGGTTCGGCAGCGCCTTCTTTAGCGGCGGCTGGCTTATCCTGGGCTCGCAGGCTTGATGCATTAAAACAAAGAACGGCAGCACACAACCCTAATGAAAGAGCGATCTTGGGCATTTTTTTCATCTGAAAAATAATTTGTTTTATTACTTAGTAGTAAGTGATTTATTACGGGCGTTGATTATTGTTGTGGCGCCTGCTGCATCTGCGGGTTAGCGCTGGCTGCTTTAACGTCCAATACTTCTACATCAAATACAAGCACTGCATTAGGCCCAATGTTTGGCGGACCTTGCTCGCCATAACCCAATGGAGATGGCAGATACAAAGTTGCCTTAGTGCCTTTCTTCAGCAGCGCAGCGCCTTCGTCCACGCCAGGTATCATCTGGTGAGCGCCTACAGCGAAGGTAAGCGGCGCAGTACCGTGATGTCCTATCGTCGTGTCCACATTTGAATCAAATGCTTTTCCATCAAGCGTTTTGCCGGTATATTTCATGCTCACAGTCTGGCCTGCAGTTACCTGCGGTCCGCTGCCTGGCTTCTCTATAGTATAGTATAAGCCAGATGCTGTTTTTTGCGCTTTGATATTATTTTTTGCAAAATAATCCTGCAGCTTCTGGTCGTCTATCGGCATCTGCTGGGCAGCCTTAGCTTTCATTTCATTTTGCTTTTCGGCCTGCTTGCCTTCCATTTCCTTACGGTAAGCATCTTCTGATTCTATTGAAACCACAGAAATGGTAATAGTTATTTTATTGCCTTTTTTCAACCACGGTTGCATTTTCTGCGCCCTTT
>JABDBX010000180.1 GCA_013288445.1 Bacteroidota bacterium | reverse complement strand
GGCCGTAAGCGTAGCTATATTTTGCCCTGATGCAACTAATGGTGCAGCGGCAGCTTCCAACTCGGCCACCTCGGTGGCAGAGAGGTGCATGACCCACTCATTTTTTCGCCGCTCCATGTCGGCCCTATTCCAGGTGGAGGCAAGATGTTGTTCGGTAGGTAATATTTGTAAAGTCTGATTTTCCATGTCCTTTTCCGAATGAAAGTATTTGCGCTAAATCTGCCGCAAGTGCGTTGTAGCATAACAGCGACACACCAATACAATACTCTAAGGTATCAAAAACTTACCTTCAAAAAACGGCGTTGGAAGATATTTATTTCAGATATTGGTAGTAATGTAGTTTAGAATCTGCAGTGAAACTATACAGCTCAATTCAAGATCGCTTGTTCCTCTGCCGGCACCTCCAGTGGCAGGTAGATGTAAATGGACGTACCCTTCCCCGGCTCAGACTCTACCTCTATCCTACCCTTGTGCTGGTCTATTATTCCATAGGCAATAGATAACCCCAGGCCCTTACCCATCCCAACATCGCGGGTGGTGAAGAAGGGATCGAATATCCGTTCGCGCACATCATCCTTCATACCAATGCCGTTATCGCGGATATGAACGCCTATGTTCTCACCCTTGGTAAACGTTTCCACCAATATCTCGCCCTGCCCGTTCAATGCCTGGATGGCATTGTTGAAGATATTCAGGAACACCTGGTTTATGCTGCCCGGATAACAATAGACCAGTGGAAGCCGTGTATAGTTTTTCACGATCTTGATATCGCCCGTAATAGATTTGTTGATGATGGAAAGTGTATCATCGAGCCCTGCATTTATATCAGATGGTTTGAGGATGTTGCTGTCTAATTTCGAGAAATTTCTTAGCCCGCTAACTATTTCAGCAGTGCGCCTGGAGCCCTCCTCCATTGTTTTCAAAAGCTGTCCTATTTCATCAATTATAAGTTCGGGATCGTGCTGCCGCCTGTGCTTGCTGAGTGCAGCCTTGCTTTCGGCCGTGCCGGTAGTATTGATGATGCTTTCATAAGCATTTAGCATTGCCACTATATCTTCCATATCCTGGCGTAGCGAAGGGATAGTGGCAGACACAAAATTGACAGGGTTATTTATTTCATGTGCAATGCCTGCTGTAAGCTGACCGAGCGATGCCATTTTTTCAGATTGCACCAGCCGCATCTGGGCATTTTTCAGGTCGTGTATTGCCTCTTCAAGCGCCTCTTTTTTCAGGTTCAGCTCGTTTGTGCGCTCTTTCACTTTTTGTTCCAGGCTATCATACAGAAGCGCATTCTCAATAGAAATAGCGGCCTGCGATGAGAGTATGCTCAACACTTCCAGGCGGTCGCGGGTGAACGCGCCTGTGGTGAGGTTGTTTTCCAGGTAAAGTATCCCTATAAGCTCGCCCTGGTGCATGATCCGCGAGCACATCAGCGACCGCACTTTGGATGATGTAATGTATGGGTCGGCAAAATAAGTTTGCTGCTGGGCGTCTTCTATCACCAGGTCTTCTGAAGTACGGGCGGTATAATAAACTGCGGGCAGACAGATGTTGGATGATTTATCCAGCGGCAGGCTCTTTATTATTTTTACCTGGTCTTTGTCAGCCTCAGCCTGCACAAACAACTCCCCATCCCTGTTCAGGATGAACACACCACGCACGGCGCCGGCATTCTCTACCAGTATCCGCAACATTTTTTCTAGTAACTTATCAAGCACTATTTCTTCGCTCAGGGCATGGGAGGCTTTCATGATACTGCTCAGGTCCAGGTCTTCCATACTGCTTGTGGCAGTAATGGTACGGGTAGAAATACTTGTCCTGGCCGGGAATGAGATAGAACTGGAATAGAAAGCATCCAACCTGTTTACAACCCTGTTGTAACCTAATTTCTTAAAAATAAAATGAGCCTTTGAAATATGGGTTTGGGCATAGGTTTTATTGCCTTGCGCCAACCAGAATTCGCCGGCTTTTAGATTTATCAGGGCCGTATCCCTCCCGAACTCATTTTTCTCCGCAGACGCGATTGCTTCATTATAATAGTTCATTGCTTGAAGCGTATTCCCTTCCAGGCGCTCCCATTCGGCCTCCAGCAATAAATGCATATGCCCGAAGTTGGCCATATTATTTTCGGCCCATATTTTCATCTGCGTCCTGAACGCAACTATTTTCTCTAAGTATTTCTCCCGCTGGTCGCCCGCATCAGGCAATAACTCCATCAATGTAAGCGCATAGGTGAGGCGGAACGTAACGTCTTGTGTGGCTGCGCCGGCCAGCACAGCAACCAGGCCCTCCGTGGCTTGCAGGCTTTGTAAAGCAGCTGCAAGGTCGCCCGAGAGGTAGTAGGCCACTGATTTGAAAAGATGCAGCATCGTCATGCCGTAATAGTCGCTTACCTGCACGCAACGCGCCATGAAATCGGCCTCGGTGAGATCGGCGATGTCGAAACTGCTGGCGGATACCGTCTTATCGGCCATATTGTTTATAGACATTTGCAACGCCCGCAACGAATCATAAGCAAGGTCGTGATGTATTTTCCCGGTAAATTCAAGTGCTTCGTTAATACCTGATAGAATAGCGCTAAGCGGTTCCTTGCCCTGGAAGTAGTTGTTGAAATTCGGGAAAAAAGAGGTGTATCCGGCATACACCAGTTCTCCAGAATCAAGAGATACCTGGTAGTATTCCGGGTTCAGGCGCGCTGTTTCGCTTATGTGCTTTACCCACGGGGTGCAATAATTTGTAAAGAGATGCCCAACCCGGCTGAGGTGTCGTGGCGATTCCCTCCTGTATTTTTCCACTATACGCTTACTCAGCAGTGCAGAAGGATAAGCAAAAGCATAGTTGTTCATTATGAAGCAAAGCAGCCCGAACTCCACAAATGCATAGCCGCCCTGAGGGCTTATGCCGTACTCAATAGTAAGGTTCACCTTAAACAAAACGTGGAGTATCCACATGTTGGTTTCACCGGTAACATAGGTAGGTGGAGAGAGATTATCCAATATATTGATAATGGCCAGCATTCTCGGATCGCTCATTTCCGGCTTGTCAAAAACGGACTCTACCCCATGTTCGGCAAAATAAGTGAATATCTTACCCATCTGCGCCGGTATGAGTGCAGGGCATTCTTCTTTAACCGGGAAGTCGAAATCAAGCAGTTTCAATCCCTGTCTTCCTGAATCAATTGCCTCATAGTAGTGCGCCCTGTTGGTTTGATTCTGCAACAGCATAAAGTAGATGTCCGCTTTCTCGGCAGGAGTTCTCGCATTTTCCAGGCATTTGTTTATGTATTGCTCACTTTCCGTAAAATTACCATTGAGGTACTCTATATCGGAAATAGCCTTAAAAATCTGCAAGGCAAATTCATAGTCTTTTTCCCAAAGCCCGTCGCCGCCAAGGTTCAATGCAATGTTCACATAATTCAATGCTGGCTGGTAGGCGCTCGAATTACGGGCCTGTAGCGCCGCTTTAAAATTCAGCCGGGACACCTCGGTGCGCTCCTTTTCGTCTTCTAATAGTGAAAGCGCTTCATTGTAGTGATTGACAATATCGAAAAGCCGGTTTCCACCATCCGGGCTTTGTAACAGCAGCCTGGCAATACGTAGATGAACATGCTTCCGGTTGTCTTCGTCCATCAGGGAATAAAATGCCTGCTGTATGCGGTCATGTGCAAACTCCATTTCCACCACAGGCAATGCATCGTCATCGGTGATCCCCACATACTGGTAGGTGTCGCCCACTGGCCTTAACATGCCCAGCCTTACTGCCTCCCAAATATCAGCCAATGTGTCCTTAAGCCCTTTATCCAGGATAACCGATAAGGATTGCAATGTAAATGCCGCCCCTATACAAGACGCAAATTTTAAGGCGTGTTGTGTTTCAGCCGGCAGGAAACTTATTTTCGACACCAGCAGATCAACTACGTTATTGCTTATGGCCCGCTTATGAATTGCCTCAAAGTTTACATCCCAGTGTTTTTTGTCGTAG
>JABDBX010000179.1 GCA_013288445.1 Bacteroidota bacterium | reverse complement strand
TGGCATAACACGCATACATTAGCTTTTCATCGTTCAAAAAATCATCTTCACTCAATCCTTCAATGAAATTATATATTCTCTCAATTGACTCAAGTATATGTTCTGCCCTGTCTTTATCAGTCATTTATTATTTGCATTGATAAACTGGATTTGATAAAGCAATATTTTATCCTTTTCTGCATTTTTCATTACCTTAGGATAAACTGTATCTGTCGGTACCAGGTCAACTTTTGTTTTAAATTTTTTCTCCAAAACAATCCACCATCTTGCAAATTCTAAACCTATGCTCTTATCATAATCCAAATCCAATAAAAGGTCCACATCACTATCTTCTTTAGCCTCCCCCCTTGCATACGAGCCAAATAAATACACACTCTTCACCGGCTTATCTTTAAAATAATCCGTAACGGTGTCTTTTATTTGTTGCACGGTCAGCATCTAAATCTCTCTATTTCTTAGTAAACCACAATATCACCACACCTGTCACTAGCATATTTGCGAGTGCTAACGGTATCAAGGACCTCCATCCAAGCTTCATTAATTGGTCGTACCGGAACCGCGGCAATGTCCAGCGTATGAACATAAAAAACAAAATCATACACACCACCTTCCCCAACAGCGCCATTATGCATATAGCCGAAAACAGCAGCGGATTCACAGCCCCGGCTACCTGATCCATAAATGGAAAGTTATACCCCCCGAAGAACAAAGTAACTATAATAGCAGAACTCACAAACATATTAATGTACTCGGCAAACAGGTAGAAACCGAGCTTCATAGAAGAATATTCCTGGTGGTAGCCCATGTTTAACTCGCTTTCACACTCCGGCAAGTCGAATGGTGCGCGGTTCAGCTCGGCAAAAGCACAGATGAGAAATATAATAAAGCCTACAGGTTGCTTAAAGAAATTCCAGGAAAAGTAACCATCGCTCCAGAAACCGTGTTGCTGCGCCACTATCTCGCGCAGGCTAAGAGATCCGGTCATCATCAGTAATGCAATAAGGCTGATTCCCATAGCCAACTCATAAGATATGGCCTGCGACGCTGCACGGATGCTACTAAGCAATGAAAACTTATTATTTGATGCCCAGCCACCCAGCATTACACCATACACACCCAGGCTCACTACACCAAATACAAATAGGATACCAATGTTAATATCCGCCACCTGGAACGATATTATCCGGCCGCTTGCTGTAGTATAATCGGGGCCCCAAGGTACAACAGCGCTCGTCATGGTCGCCGTAAGCATCGCTAAACATGGGCCAAGTATAAAAATAAACCGCGTAGAACGGTCGGGTATTATCTCTTCTTTAAAAAACAATTTCATCCCATCAGCAAGTGGCTGAAACAGACCAAACGGTCCGGCCCGGTTCGGCCCTATGCGGTCTTGCATTATTGCTGCCACTTTACGCTCGCCCCAGGTAGCATACATAGCAATTCCCAGTGACCCCATCAAAATAACCGAGATAAGGATCACCTTTTCTATTATCAGCGCTGTATCAATCTGCAGTAACAGCATAATGTTGCAAAAGTAGTTTTAGTTGGTTAAAAAGTTATTGTTTAATCAAGGTTTATTGCGCCAATTTCAATTTTTTGTGAACACACCATAATATAAATATTCCTAGGCAAACATTAATCTTCCTTTCGGCTCGGGTATTTGCCATCCTTTTTCTTTTGCCATTTGCAACCATTCCTTTGCAACAAGATTTACTTCCTTCAAAGCCTCTTTTTGCGTATCACCATGCGCCATGCATCCCTTTAGTTCGGGCATTTCAGCTATAAATACTTTATCTGTATCGCTCCAAAAAATTATTACCTCATATTTATTCATTTCCAATTATTTTATTTCTTAGTAAAAAACCACGCATTTGTTTTACCTGATATTCTTTTGCTTTGCCATCATTCGCCTTTTGTAGATTAATGATTCCATCAATCCCTTCTCTTGAAAATATTCTATGACTTCCAGTTGCTTTCCGCTCTTCAAAATCAAACCACTCCAAAATTCTTACCAAATCATCGAGATCAAAATTAGCATCTGCATTTCCGGCTAATAATCTCATCAATAATTTTTCTCGCTTGCTCATTTTTTCCCCTTAAAATCATCCGAATGCGCCGGTCCCTCAATCTTCGATAAATCCACTTCTGGCCTGTTCACATCACTCACGTCGTGTATGTTCATGAGGAATTTAGGCTGTTTCCCTATTACCTTTTGGATAACCTCTGGCGGTTTCATCGTACCCACATAATGCCCCTGCGCAATCACACTGCTGCGCGCTATTACAGACGGTCCTTCTATTACCCAGTCCTTTGTTTCTTTTTTATGGAAGCGGCAATCATTACATATGAATTCTTCCACTTCACCCCACTGGTCTTTACGGGCTGTCACACGGAATACTTCAGGACCACGCATCCACAGCCGAACCTTTCCGCTGCAAGTAGGGCAGTCCCTATGGGCATCCACAGGTTTTGTAAACCAAACACGGTTCTTAAAACGGAATGTCTTATCCGTGAGCGCACCCACCGGGCACACATCTATTACATTGCCTATAAAATCATTGTCTAGTGCCTTATTCAGCATGGTGCTTATCTGCGCATGATCGCCCCGTTCCAATATACCATGTTCCCGCTTTTCAGTAAGCTGGTCAGCGGCATATACACAGCGGAAACACATAATGCACCGCGTCATGTGCAGCGAGATATATGGCCCTATGTCTTCCTTTTCAAATGTGCGGCGCTTAAACTCATACCTTGTCCCCTCATTGCCATGTTCATAGCTCAGATTTTGAAGGTCGCATTCGCCTGCCTGGTCACATACCGGGCAGTCAAGCGGGTGGTTAATGAGCAAAAACTCCACCACGCCTTTCCGGGCATCCAGCACCTTTTCAGAAGTAATATTTTTCACTTCCATACCATCCATCACAGTAGTACGGCAGCTAGCCACAAGCTTTGGCATAGGTCGTGGGTCTTTTTCAGAACCCTTGCTCACCTCTACCAGGCACGTGCGGCACTTACCACCGCTATCCTTCAGCTTGCTATAATAGCACATAGCCGGTGGTGCCACCTCTCCCCCAATCATGCGCGCGGCATTCAGTATAGTCGTACCAGCTGGCACTTCTATAGTGATATTATCAACGGTTACTTTAAATTTTGGTGTTTCAGACATTTTCTTTCAGTTCGTTTATATCTGCGTCCGATTGCTTTTATTAATAAAAATTCACTTCTAATTAGCTAGTCCCCTTGCAATACTGTGTGATTCCGGATTTACTGATAATTTGAAATATCCCGAGTGAACAACTAAGTCCATTTCCGCCATGGGTATCGTCCCTAGCAAACATTCACCATCGGCAACCAAAGCTCCTGCATAACATGCACGGTTCTCAAATTCTATTTTCACAGGCCCCACATACGGCACCAGCTTTGCAGTTTCATCGGCAAGTATTATCTCCCTTTTTTGCTTCTCATTTAGTCCTAACTGCACAGCCACATGCTGTGGTATGCACAAAAAAGTTGCTCCGCTATCCACAAGGCAATTAACCTCTATCGGTAGCTGCTCCGGTAATACCGGATTAGACAACTTAATATTTGCATATACTAATCCCATCATTTTTCTTTACGCTGTCGCCGCTACATGTATCGGGTCGGCATAATGCGCCAGCCCGTAATTTCTTCTCTGTGATTCATCTGGGTTCAGCACATGCCATTCAAATTCATCGCGGAAATGGCGAATAGCCGCAGCTACAGGCCATGCAGCAGCATCGCCGAGCGGGCAAATGGTGTTGCCTTCTATCCTGCGCTGTATATCCCACAGCAGGTCTATATCGCTTATCTTACCTTTGCCGTATTCTATATTTTTCAGTATTTTATACATCCAGCCGGTACCTTCACGGCATGGGCTGCATTGTCCGCAACTTTCGTGATTGTAAAAACGCGCAAGCGTCATTGTATGCCGCACCACACACTGGTCTTCATCAAATACCTCAAACCCGCCAGACCCTATCATAGAGCCCGAAACAAACCCGCCATCCGACATGCTTTCATAATTCATCAACCTGGTCTCACCCTTTGCTGTCTTTAGCAACAGGTTAGCAGGCAATATTGGCACCGACGAACCACCCGGAATGCACGCTTTCAGTTTCTTGCCGTTCTTAATACCCCCGCTATCACATTCAGGCTGCTGAGCGT
>JABDBX010000178.1 GCA_013288445.1 Bacteroidota bacterium | reverse complement strand
TCTTACCGGATCATCCTATTCACCACCTGTCTTATTATTATATTGGGTGTTGATTTTTCAAAGGTGTTTCTTGCCGAAAAGATAAAGCGGTTCCTGACCATACGGAGAATAGTATATGTGCAGAAATTTTCCGCTATATGTCTTTTCCTGATAGGCGCGGTGCTATTGGTGAGCACTTTCTTCAGTGTCCAGTTCAAGAAGGAGGAGAAGAAAAGCGAGATAGATAAGATACTTTCGTACAGGGAATCTCCAGCCTTGAACCCCTATTATAAAGGGTGACATGTTGTTTTTTTCACTTAAATGAGCCAACACTCCCTTAAATCTTTATTCATCTATCAACCAATCAACCTATCTTTGCGCCCTCATGTCTGACGCAATAAAGCACGAGTGTGGGCTGGCTTACATACGCCTGCTAAAGCCCCTTTCTTTTTACCACCGCAAATATGGCACGGCATTCTACGGCCTCAACAAACTATACCTGCTCATGGAAAAGCAGCACAACCGGGGCCAGGACGGCGCGGGTATAGCTACCGTGAAGCTGGATACCGAACCCGGTCACCAGTTTATGCACCGGCTGCGGGTGAGCGGCCCACAGGCCATATCACAGATATTCCAGAACATAAGCCAGGAGGTGGGCGAAATGGAAAAAATGTACCCGGAAATATTGCAACATCCCGGGCTGATGAAGGGGTATATGCGCTTTGTGGGCGAGGTATTGCTGGGACATCTGCGCTATGGCACACAGGGCAAGAACAATGTGGAATTTTGCCACCCGTTCATAAAATCGCACATAAACCCTACGCGCAACCTGGCGATGGCCGGCAACTTTAACCTGGTGAATACCGATGAGCTATTCGCCATGCTCGACCAGCATCCCAATGGCACGCTACGCGAAAGCGACCTGGGCGCCATGATAGAAACCATTCATTATTACCTGTGCATGGCAGATGATACCAACCCTGCCAACCTGAATATAGAAGGCATACTGAAACAGGCAACCACACACTTTGACGGTGGCTTCGTGTTTAGCGGGCTGATAGGAAACGGTGACAGCTTTGTGATGCGCGATGCTAACGGCATACGACCATGTTATTATTATAAAGATGATGAAGTGGTTGTAGCGGCCTCTGAACGGGCGGCGATAATGACGGCGTTCAATGTTTCGCAACCTGAGGTACACAAACTGGAACCGGGTCATGCGATCATAGTATCGGCCAAAGGGGAGTTTAAGAATGCACAGATACTGCCACCAAAAAAACACACTGCCTGTAGTTTTGAGCGTATATACTTCAGCCGTGGCAGCGACCCGGATATATACAGAGAGCGTATGGAACTGGGCCGCAACCTTGCCGGCACCGTGCTGAAGGCCCTGGATAACCACTTGAAGCATACCATAGTTTCGTTCATCCCTAATACTGCCGAGATAGCCTTTTATGGTCTTATAAAGGGGCTGGAAGACTATCTGAAAGAAATAAAGCTGAAACGCATATTCGCTAACCCCAACATGCCGGAAGAAGAAATGCGCGAACTGATAAGCCGCAGGGTGCGCATAGAGAAAATAGCCATTAAGGATGTGAAGTTGCGGACGTTCATTACTGAAGATGCATCGAGGAACGAGATGGTGCAGCATGTGTATGATATTACCTATGGCACGGTCGAGAGGGGTGTGGATACACTCGTGGTAATAGACGACTCTATAGTGCGCGGCACGACGCTGCGCGAAAGCATAATAAAAATGCTGAACCGCCTGGGACCAAAACGTATTATTGTGGTATCTTCCGCGCCACAGATACGCTACCCCGACTGTTATGGCATAGATATGAGCCGCATGGGTGATTTCATTGCCTTCCAGGCGGCTACGGGCCTGCTAGCAGATAGAGGGCAAAGCCAAAAGTTGCACGACATTTACCAGCTATGCAAGGATGCAGAACTGAATGGTACGCTGCATGAACAAAATTTTGTGAAGGGCGTTTACGAGTCTTTTACCGCTGAAGAAGTGAGTAAGAAAATAGCCTCTATGCTGCGCCATGAGGATGTAACTGCCGAGGTGGATGTTATCTATCAATCTATTGAAGGGCTGCACGAGGCGTGCCCGCATAACCAGGGCGACTGGTATTTTACCGGCAACTATCCCACCCCGGGTGGCAACCGGGTAGCCAACCGTGCGTTTATGAATTACATGGAGAAACAGGAGGGGAGAGGATATTAGGGGTAGTGTGAATTGCTACCTTCTCCTGTATGGCTTTTTGGTATCCCCGTCAATATCGCTGCTGCGGCTCCTCTTCTCATGTTTGGATAGTGTAAATACGACGCCAAAATTGACGCCGACATTACTGAATGGCTGTGCATAGGTAGGTATGTTGGAAAGCGAACTGTCAACGGTAGCTGTTTTACTGAACTTGATATTTGGAGCGTTGGGATAGCTGGATACGGGGTAACTTTGGGGCCCGTTGACCGGGTCTGTTTCTACCCAGGTTTTAAGATCCTGTTCTTTGGCATATACCGACATCGATAAGATACTTACCTCGCCCCATATGCTCACGCGGTCATTGATCTTATATTTAAGTCCGGCGGCTGCGGTAAATCCTAAGGAAAAACTATTTGTGATCTGCCAGGTAAAGTCATCGGTTGTAACAGCACCCGTACCCGGCGCATTACTGATCACCTGGTCTTGGGTGATTTTTGTATTCAGCGGTAGGGCCAGGCCCAGCCTGGTATATATGCACCAGGGGTTACCGCCGGTTTGCAGCACTAACGAGGGCATTAGAATAAATGGTCCCTTAGCCCGCTGAATCGTACTGATGGTGCCGGGTAAAGGGCTTGCAACTGTATTCAAGTTTACATTATTGTCGTTAAAGGTATATTTGGCTGGAGAAAGGCCGATGGCGCCGTCTAATTGTACCCCGACATTATTGTTGAACATATACCCGAGGCCAAGGATGCCCTGGAAGCCAGCCGAAAATGATGCGCCTTTTATGTTGTAGGTTTCGGTGCTTGTAGTGTTATTCCTTGATCCATTATAGCCAGTAGGGAACCCGTTATATGGGATCGGAGTATCGTACATGGACTGCCCCGCCTGAGGAAACGCATACCCAAGACCCAACCTTAAAAACAGTTCCTGCCCGAAGGAACTGGCAACAGTGGCAGTTACAATAAATGCCAAACTCAGTATTTTTTTCATAGCTATTTTTGTTTACAGAACCTTATTATTTCTTCATCGCTGCTTCAATCTCTTCCACTGTTATGGGTATATTCTTGAAGAGGTCCACATTGCCGGTCTTAGTGATCCAGATATTGTTTTCTATGCGGATGCCCATTTTTTCTTCTTCTATATAGATGCCAGGCTCTACCGTAAATAGCATTCCCTCTTTCACTACGTCCATATAAGTACCTACATCATGCACAACGATACCCAGGTAGTGGGTGACGCCATGATAAAAATACTTGCGGTAAGCGGGGTTCTCCGGATCCTGGTTTTTAATATCGTTCTTAGTGATGAGCCCTATCTTCAATAGCTGCTTTTCCATTTCCTCGTTTATGCTCTTCACATAATCCTGGAACAGAACTCCGGGTTTCAATATCTTCTTGCCGTGATTATGTACTGCAAGACAGGCGTTATATACCTCCTTCTGGCGAGGAGTGAACTTACCATTTACAGGCACCGTACGAGTGAGATCGGCATTATAGTTGCCGTATTCGGCGCCAAAGTCCATAAGTATCAGTTCGCCGTCCTTGCATTCCTGGTTGTTCTCTTCATAGTGCAGTGTACGCGCCCTGTCACCCGACGCCAGTATGCAGCCATAAGCATGTCCTGTAGCGCGGTTGCGCAGAAACTCATGCGTTATCTCGGCTTCTATTTCATACTCCATCACACCCGGCTGTATGAGCAAAACCGGCAACGCTTTATTAAAAAGATGAAACCTAATTCGGTGGCTATTTTTCCGGCAAGCCCTGTGTTCCCTAAAAGCGGTGACGGCGTTTATGGCTACAAGCCTGATGCTGATGTGCTGTGGCTATCTGGCGTATCGCAGGAAAAGACAATAGTTATCCTGTACCCCGATAACCCGGACAAAAATGTGCGCGAGGTGCTGGTGCTATTAAAGCCCAATGAACTGCTGGAAAAATGGGTAGGCCATAAGTTGCGTAAGGAGGAGGCTACAACCATATCGGGCATAAAGAATGTGCAGTGGCTCGATGGGCTGGATACCATGATACAGGTGATGATGAACAGCGCAGATACC
>JABDBX010000177.1 GCA_013288445.1 Bacteroidota bacterium | reverse complement strand
TCATAGTGTCTTGAAGGACTATTTCAATAGAAGTTAATGTCTATCCGTGTCCAAAACTGTTTGTTTCTGTATAGCGATTCTCTACGGCTCCTCTATGGCACAATGAATAAAATGACAAATTCTGGAAGTGGAAAATTTTCACTTTACAGCTGCACTTATAAACAAAACAATAATTTCATTGATTATAATTTGTGCGGGAGGCGTATTATATTTAAATCAGATTACCCCACAATGAAATATGCCTGACAGAAATTATTTAAGCGCAATAATTGTTGACGATGAGGCCAGTGCTACGGCCAACCTGAAAAAGTTATTGGGCATTTATTGTCAATCGATAAAAGTTATAGATATAGCTTTTGGGAGTGAATCGGCAGCATTGCTGATAAACAGGCTCAAGCCTGATGTTGTTTTCCTGGATATTGCAATGCCAAAGAAGAATGGGTTTGAATTGCTGGATATGCTTATGTTCATACCCCTGATCGTATTTGTAACAGCCCATGAAAAATATGCGCTTAACGCAATCAAGGCTTCGGCAGTTGACTTTTTACTAAAGCCTGTGGATATTGCCGAATTGAAGAAAGTGGAGATCAAATTGCAGGAGATCAAGGCTATTTTAGGAAACAGTATAAATCAAAATTACAGTTCTGTTGTAGGGCATCTTGTAAGTATGTTGCATACACCTGGTGTGATCAAGAAAATAACACTGCACGATTCGCAAGGGTATAATATTATCAATGTAGATGAAATATTGTACCTTGAAGGAGATGACAACTATACTTCGTTTTATCTCAACGAACACAAAAAGGTAATTGTGTCCAAAACACTGAAGGAATATGAAAGCCTTTTGTGCGATATTGGATTTATCCGTATCCACAAATCCAGTATTATTAATCTCCTTCACCTGAAAAATATTAAAAGGGAAAATGGCATTGACGCGGTCATGTCCGACGGGCGAACGCTTGCAGTGTCTCGCAGAAGAAGTAATGAACTATTGGATAAAGCAAAACAATTTCTTACTTGATGCAAAGGACCTTCCTTTTTAAAGTAGTCCTTTATTGTCTGCTGCAATTGTTTATTGTTAGCTCCTCTTTTGCACAGGAGGTTACGATGAAACATTATACAATGAAAGACGGGCTGCCAAGCGGCGTAATTTATAATATGCTCAATGATTCAAAAGGCTATTTGTGGTTTGCTACAGATGCCGGAGTTTCCAGGTTTGATGGGCGTAAATTCACCAATTTTACATTGTCAGAGGGTCTTTCAGATAATGAAGTAATGAAGATAGCGGAGGACTCAAAAGGAAGAATATGGTTCCTTGGGTTTTCTGGCACTTTGTGCTATTACAGCAATGGCACTTTTTTTAACCCTTCCAATGACACGGTGTTAAAAAAGGCAAAAATAAACAACACATACATTTTCTTTTTTGAAGACAAGCAAAATCGTTTATGGTTTACAAGCTATGGATCATATACTATAATAGATAAGGGTAAAGTTGAAATGGTAAATCGAAGTAATGAGGGCATATACGGTGATGGGGTTGTAATGAATTGCAGTGCGGGTGGTGTGGGGATATTGGCTCGTAATACAGACCCAGACCGATATGGGGCTAATGAATTGCTGGTATATGAAGGCAGGAAAAAATACAGATACAGAGTTAAATACAGTAAGGAGAGAAGCCGGTTTTGCTATCTCAAAGATGGTGGTGTATTATTTGTTTCGCATGAGGGGGTTATACGGCAAAATGATACGGTCCAGCAGTTAATACTTCCTGCCCAAAAAGAATTAAAAGATGCCAAAAGATTCGGGATAATGCTGAGTTCTGATAACAGGCTTTGGATAGAAACAGGGGACAGAGGGATTTTCTGTTATAACTACAATGACCTATCAGAGCCGCCAAAAAGGTACCTGGAAAATAGAGGTATTGCTGGCGTTACGGAAGATATTGAGCATAACATCTGGATAGCTACTTTTGGGGATGGAGTATATTTGCTGCCTGAAAGCTATAAATCGGTAAATAATTATTATTGCGGGAGCTATAAGAATAGCAGCATTTATTGTGTGGTTAAAGACAACTCAGGCAATATTTATACTGGCCATGACGAAGGGATAGTGAATGTGCTGGAACCCGGCACAACCGCCCGGCTATTCTTTAAAAACAATAAAAAAGAGTTCTGGAATACGAGGATAGTTAAGATGTTGATCCATGAAAATGATATGTGGGTGGGAGCAGATGGTTACCTGGCGCATCTTATTGCCTATAAAGATCACTATACAGATGTTGAAGTGCAACGCCGGGTGCCGCAAGATAAAGGCCACTTTCATGTGGGAGGGGTTAAAGACCTGGTATGGGGTGGAAAGAATATATTAGTTTGCGCGGGTACCAGTATATTCGGCAACGATACTGCCTTGCATTGGGATGGCCTGCTTCATTCAATAAGTAGTTTACACAAACGGTATTATTGTGTATATATGGATAAAAAGGAGTGATATGGTATGGCGTCAATGACGGGTTATATTGCTTTAATGGCGGCGCTGAGATAAGCCATGCATCTGAAAGCATTTATTTATCCGATAGGATCAATGACATTGGTGAAACTGCAGATTCAGTATTGGTATTGGCTTCTTACGGCTATGGCGTCCTTTTTTACAAGGACGGGAAAATACTATACCACCTGACTGAAAACAACGGGTTAAGCAGCAACATTTGCAAAAGGATATTTGTTCACAGCAACGATGTATATATAGCCACGGCCATGGGGGCTACCCGGATCACGTATAGCAGGGGGCATGTAGATGCTTTGAAAATTTTTACAACTGCTGATGGCCTTTTATCTGACGATGTGCGTGATGTATATGCCGATGATTCGGAGATATGCTTTGCTACATCGGAAGGGCTCACTGTATTAAATACCCTGCGAACAAAAAGCAATACCAGCTCCCCGCCTGTGTACTTAACATCCATTAAATGTAAGGGACAGCAACTGGTACAAGATAGTAATTACACATTCAAGCATGACCAGAATTCACTGCAATTTTACTTTACTTGCGTAAGCTACCGGTTGCCAGATGACGTAATATACCAATACAGGCTTACGGAAGATCAAGTTTGGATGAGTACTGGAAATAGTTCAATAGATATACCTTACCTGGCACCTGGAAGCTATCATTTTCAGCTAAAAGCTAAAGTGATAAATGGACAGTGGAGCGGTACACAATCTTTTTACTTTACCATAAGACCCCCTTTCTGGAAAACCTACTGGTTTGCCGCAATATGTGCATTGGCTTTCATAATGCTCGTTATACTTATTGCCGGTAACCAGACAAGGGCCGGGAAACGTAAAGAAATTGAGCAACTGAAAATAAAAGACCAGGTAACATACTTGGAACAGCAGGCTCTACAGGCAATGATGAACCCGCATTTCATCTTTAATGTAATGAACTCGATACAATATTACATAAACAATAATGAAAAACATGAAGCCAATTTATACCTCTCGGATTTTGCTAGGCTTATCCGTATGAACCTGGATATTGCTTCAAAAAGATATATACCAGTTGATGAAGAGGTAGCCTATTTAGATTTGTATTTGTCGTTAGAGCGTATCCGTTTTGGGGAAAGGTTATCATACAAAATAGACATAGATGCCAAGATAGACCAAGATGAAACTATGGTGCCGGTGATGATGTTGCAGCCATTTATAGAAAATGCTATCTGGCATGGCATATTGCCTAAGAAAGGAAGCGGGCATGTGCAGGTGGAAGTAACGAAGGAAAAGGATGGTATGCTGCATGTAAGGATCGCTGACGACGGTATAGGAATCTCTGCGGCAAAGGAAAACAATATCCATGGCATAAAGGCTCACGTAAGCAAGGGAATGAAAATGACCCAACAGCGGCTTGCCCTTATTGGCAAGATAACTGGGCACACCCTCTATATTCACATACAGGATGCTTTTCCTGGTGCGCAAAACAAGGGAACAAAAGTTGAATTTCTACTACCCGGCGACCTTTCTTAATTGCTCAATTGCCCAATGATGATGATTGAGCCATCTATTTTACCGTTCCCTCAACCAAACCTGCCGTTCCCTCATTTGCATAATACATTATGCGGTGTTATTTATAGGTTTGGCTATAACTGGTCATAAAGTGTCATTACATAGCTGTATTGTGTTTGTTTCTCTTTACAACAAGAAGTGTCTTTAACTCTTATTCCATTCCAATGAAAAAGATAACTATTCTTTTGTTCATACTCTTGTGCGTAAACAGATCAACGGCCCAGGTTATCGTTTCTCCTCCGGCGATATATCATGGTATGAATCCTACTATTGTACAATTGATGTACGGGATGTTA
>JABDBX010000176.1 GCA_013288445.1 Bacteroidota bacterium | reverse complement strand
TGGAGTACCACTAGCGCTGGTATAATTATTGTTGATTCCGTAGGCTCAGGTGTGATCACAAGTACATCTGCAGGCCTGGCGGCAATCACCTATTCTCTTGGCAGTTGCACAACAACGAAGACGATAACAGTAAATGCGCTGCCGGTAATAACCGGCGCCACCGGGCTTTGTATTGGCAGCACAACCACCCTCGCAGCTACCGGTAGCGGAATGTGGAGCACAATGGGCAGTGTTGTTGCCGTGGGCGCAGCAACAGGGTTGGTAACCGCAGGTACTACCATTGGTACGGCAATCATAACTTATACAATGGGTACTACCGGATGTACCCGGACGACTACTGTAAATGTAAATGACGGGCCACTGCCGATCAGTGGCACTACGAATACCTGTGTAGGATCAACGACTGACTTGAGCGATGCTGCAATTGGGGGAAGCTGGAGCGTTACCCCCGCCACAATAGCTATAGTAGATGCAACTACGGGGATAGTTACAGGTATTGGTACAGGTACGGCAACAGTTACTTATTCATTCGGTACTGGCTGCACCTTGACCACAGCAATAACAGTGAACCCCGCAATAGCTGCAATAACGGGGGCGTCTCATATATGCGAAGGAACCTTAGCAACTCTTGGGGATGTAACGCCAGGCGGACTTTGGAACAGCTCATCGACAACAGTTGCTTCTGTTAGTCCTGCGGGTATTATGAGCGGCCTATCCGCCGGTACGGCCTCAATAAGTTATATAGTGCCGGGTTGCGCAGCGGTTAAAACGGTTACTATAAATGTTGCACCTTCGGATATTGCCGGTGGCGCGACAATTTGCGAAGGACAAACAACAACGTTAACTGATTCTGTAACCGGCGGATTTTGGAGTTCAGGCTCGCCGGCTATTGGTACTATAGATGCAATCTCGGGAATTGTAACTGGAATTAGCATGGGCAGCACAATGACCTCTTATACGCTGCCTGACGGCTGCCTGACAACTAAGGAGGTGACAGTAAATATAGCCCCTGCACCAATTACCGGAACAACAGGCATTTGCCTTGGCTCCACAACGAGTTTAAGCGATGTCTCAAGCGGTGGTTCCTGGAGTTCATCAGCGTCTGCTGTTGCTGGTGTAGGGGCTGCAACTGGTATTGTTACCGGGTTGGCTTATGGAACCGCCGTTATCAGTTATGTTGTTGGTGGCTCGTTATCGGGTATCGGCGGATGTCCTGCTCTTATTACGATAACTGTAAATTCTTTGCCCAGCGCCATTAGTGGTTCTCCGAAGTTATGCCTCGGCGCAACAGATACGTTAAGCGACCTTCCCGGAGGGGGGGCATGGAACAGTAGCAATGTTCTCGTTGCAACAGTAGGCACTACAAGTGGTATAGTAGCCGGCGTGGCCCCAGGCATAGCTTTAATTAGTTATTCTTTGGGGTCAGGGTGTACAGTCTTTGCTACGGTAACGGTCCAAGCTGCACCGCCTGCTATTTCCGGTCCTTCGTATGTATGCAAGGGCTTTACTTCAGCACTGAGTGATCCCGCGATCGGTGGCAAATGGAGCTCAGCTTCCACCGGGATTGCAACAGTAGGTTCCCTTACAGGGATGGTGACTGGTATTTCCGGGGGGACGGCTTTGATCAGTTACACTGCTGGATCTGCAGGGTGCGCAACGTCCCACGCTGTTGAAGTAATAGTTGTGCCTCCTATCACCGGTGCAGGCAATACTTGCGCCTACGGCGGTACCATGTCGGTGTCAGAATCATTGCCCGGTGGTACGTGGACAAGCTCATTAGCGGGCATATCGCCTTCGGGTATTGTTACTAGCTACGCTGCCGGTATCGCAACAATCTATTATACGCTTGGTGATGGTTGTTATACCTCCGCTACTTTTACAGTTAATCCCCTGCCAGGACCTATTGAGGGCGTTGTCCATACTTGCTTTGGTAGTATTGTATCGTTAACCGACAGCACACCGGGTGGGATATGGAGTAGTAGCGTTTCATCAGTAGCTACAATTGGTTCGCTATCAGGGATCTTGGCAAGTTTAAGTGTCGGTGCATCCGTCATAAAATACACGCAGCCCTCTACAGGTTGCGCGGAGACAGTTACGGTAACTGTTGACAATAGTCCATTCGCAGGCATAATAAGTGGCGCAACAAATGTTTGTACAGGAGAGTCAACAACATTGATTTCTGACACAACAGGTGGGGTCTGGAATCACACTAATATCCGTGCTTCAGTTGATAGCGGAATTGTGACAGGAATTTTTGTAGGACTGGATACAATTACATATTCCGTATCAAACGCCTGTGGCATTGCTGTTGCTTCAAAGGTAATTATGGTAAACCCATTACCTATTGCCGGGACGATAAATGGTATTGACAGCTTATGTACAGGTACAACTATTGCCCTAACTGAAACTAATTCGGGAGGTATATGGGTTACAAGTAATTCCAAAGCGAGTATAGCGGATTCGCTGGGCCTGACCATGACCGGTTTAGTCACCGGTGTTTCCGTGGGTATGGATACCATCATTTACGCAGTATCAAATACTTGCGGAACAGTTATGGCCGAATTTGTTATCAAGATCAACACATTGCCAACAGAGGGCACAATTACTGGTCCTTCAACTGTTTGCATAGACCATCCCGACACCTTAACATACGCTCCCGCAGGCGGGATATGGAATAGTGTTAATTCCAACGCTATAGTAAATTTGGGCGTAGTTACAGCTGTGCATTTAGGCTTGGATACCATTATGTATCGGCTTACAAATGAGTGTGGCGACGTAACTGCTAACTACGTGGTGAGTATAACAAAATGCGATTCGACAACCGGTATTAAGATCCCACCTGTGACCGCTCAAGAGACAAGCCTGGAGATGACCTTACGTCCAAACCCGGCTCATGAGGAACTCATTGTTATTAATGCGGAGGGTAATGAGTTTGTGCTTTATGACCTTTTAGGCAGGGAAGTGAAAAGGATGGTTTGTAAAAAGGACAATGAGATCGTTGATATAGCAGACCTCGTTAGCGGTATCTATGTCGCGGAGATTGGATCTCCATCGAAAAAGATCAGGATAAAAGTAATTAAGAAATAATAAAAAATGAGGCAGATACTAAAGTCAATTTATAAAATAGTTCAGCCTAACGATACGTATAAGTAACGATAACGAAATAAACAATATTCTAATTGTGTTGTTAAAAACGATGATTTGCATACCGCATCTGAGTATCGTGAGCGGGAAAACTCACCTGGTCCCTGTTCCTGGGTGCTGGTACTTATCACCGGTCTTCAAAAAATCTGACTGATCTGACCGAAATCGTTTTTCATATGGAGCGGCAGTATGGAAGTTAGCAGCTTTGACCGCACAAATTCCTTCATATCCCACTACGCGAGCGGCGCTTGAGATGTTCAGACACCTACCGTAGCCGTAATGTCAGGCAGCTTATACAGCTCTTTCAGAACTGAATCAATTCCCTAAGCCAGTTCATCTCCGGCGTTACCTTTGAAACCATAAATATTTTTGCTATTTATTTTAATTCTTGAGCCTAAGCGAACGTGAAACAAAAGTTGAGCTTAGAAAGCCAATTTGTTGACCGTCTCTGATTCAAATGATAAAACCCGCCATCATAGCGGGTTTTATCGTTTGAATGGAGATCACGTGGAAGAAAAGGCACTGCGGGAGTGAATTTAGCCTGCCGGCGGCATACTCATTGTCTCTTCCGGGGCTTTAACGAATGCCGACTGCTTCTGAGGGAAACTTGAATTTTAGAAGGCTCCTACTTTTTGGTGTTCAATTTCTCCATTTGTTTCATCAATTCCGCTACTTGTTTTTGTAACTCAACTATTGTTTTCTGTTGTTCCTGAACTGCTTTGACAAGCGGGACTGTAAATTCAGCATATGCAAGGCTGTAATTGTCCTTATCATTTGTCGGCTTGTGCAGTCCGCTGAAATCATAGCCAGCATCCTGGGCGGCTTTTTCAACATCCTGGGCAATAAAGCCTGTTCGCACCTGATTCTCTGCAAGATCGTAAGACTCTGATAACTGTCGTATCGAACTATCTGGACGTCCCAGGAAATGCTCGAACTTGCGGGCCTCGAAGTGATAGGTGACTGGTCTTAACTTTAGAATAAAATCCAACCCTGGTATATTCTCCCGTATGTTCGACTTAAACCTACCATCGGATAAATTGGTCCAATGGTAGGGTCTAAAACCGCCAAATATTCAACTCACAGTGAAGCGAGTATTTATAACTATACGATGACTTTTGAATTAGTATAGACCTTACATTTGCCGAAATATTGAAGAAGTAAATTGTGTAAATGAAAAATCCGTGAAAATGCAAGTGAAGAAATTGAATAGCAAAATTGAAACTCGAAAGGCTGGAACAACGATTAAGAAAA
>JABDBX010000175.1 GCA_013288445.1 Bacteroidota bacterium | reverse complement strand
AACCTGGACCCTGTATGCAGGCCCGGTACATGGCAGCATATATGCTTCGGGCGTTGGCACGGTGTCAACGGGCGCTACATTTCATACTGCAACATCTACCAGCACACTTATCATACCCTCCACGATGATTTACATAGCCCCTGTAGGATATAGCGGGCTTGACTCCTTTACTGTGCGGATCAATGATGGCATTTCCATTGATTCTACCAAAATTATTGTAACCATTAATCCTTTAGCCAAGTCCTCCCCAATAGCCGGTTGTTGTTAAAATCAGAAATGTAGATATTCCCGGCATTATCCAGCACCACGCCACTTGGCGTATGGAATTCAGCTGCCGTGGCAGCCACCAAGTCCACAAAACCTGTACTTCCATTTCCCGCAATAGTTGTTATAATACCGGTAGCAAGATCAATTTTGCGTATCTTCTCGTTGCCATCGTCGGCAATATATAGCGCGCCTGCATCGGCCACTATACCATCAGGATAGTTTAAATAAGCTGCAGTGGCCGGCCCTCCATCCCCTGTGGACCCGGACACTCCAGGCTGGCCGCCAACGGCAAAAACAGTGGCCGTAGCTATTTTATAACCGATAACAGTATGGGCATATTCGTTAGAAACATACAGGTTGCCAGACAGGTCGAGAGACACACTGTAAGGGTTACTGATACCACCGATGATCGTTGTGATAGTATGTGTGGTGCCATCAACTTTTCGCACAGCGTCATTTCCCCAGTCTGCAATATAAATGTTGCCGGATGCGTCCACAGCTACGCCGCTTGTAGTAGCCAATGTTGCCGCTGTAGCAGGCCCGGAATCCCCTCCGTAACCCGATGAGCCTGTGCCTGCAACGGTAGTAATGATCCCGGTAGCCAGGTTTATTTTCCGAACATCGCAATTACCCTGCTCGGCGCAGTATAAGTTAGCCCCGGATGGATCCAGGCATACCCCATTTGGCCGGTATAGTGTGGCTGTTGCAGCCAGCCCGTTATCTCCCGTATGCCCTGCGCTCCCGGTTCCGGCAATAGTTGTGATAATACCCGTAGTGGCTGTTACTTTCCTGATCTTATTATTGCCCCAGTCTGCTATGTACAGATTCCCTACAGCGTCAACTACAAGCGTTGTTGGGTTATTTAATGATGATGCCGTTGCCGCTATCCCATCTCCCCCAGTGCCACCCCCTGCCACGGTCCGGATGATCTGGGCCTCCAGGTGAGAGATAATGCCGAAACAAATAAAACAAAATAAAAGTATTTTCTTCATAATATTACAAATTGAAACCTGTCCTGAATAAGCTTAAAAATACCACGATTTTCGCTATTATCGAAATAAATCTACTATTTCTCTACTTTTTTCTTTGATTACTAATATTCAGTTAATATAAAATCCGCCGAAACGGTTGCTGGCATTGCCTATAGCCGTTGCAACAGCGATAATTTTATTTGGAATGAAAGGTGACTATCAACTTGCTTTTGAAAAAAAAACAGGCTACATAGACAGAAGTCTGTATAGCCTGTTCTGATTGCGTAAAACAATTTGCAGTCTTATGGTTTATTCCCAGTCAGGATATATGGTATCCCAGTGCATCTTTTCTCCTGTTTTGCCCAGGCCGAACAGCCTATTGAGCGCCATGGTAATGCCAATTTCGTTGTATGGCCCTGCAATACTGAAGTAGGTACGGGCATAATGGACCTGGAACTTATTAAGATTTATACCAAAGCCAAATGCAAAGCCGGCGAGGCCAGGCTGGGTGGACAATGCGAGTTCTTTGCGTTGCAGGTCGTTGTAGGATACGGTGAGCGTGATCCTTTTGCCAAGTGTAAGCTCTGCACCAAAAATAAAATGCCGGAATAGCTTATCTCCGAAATGTGATCCCTTGTCACTTGCAGTATCTAACGTGCCGAGGGCGCTGGTACCGGTAAGGTCAGCCGGGTTGTCGTAGCGTATATCCCATTCATAAAGATGGTGGGCCGTAGCAAAAAGTCGTAGCGGCAGATGCTTGAAGCGTTTGGAAACACCCAGTTGCAAGTCAAAAGGGATCGGTTCGTTTGGGAGGCCGGCGGTATATTTTTTTACCATTACACCCATATTTTTTGCCACTGCCCCAAAGTCAATGAGGTTGGCGGTGTCATAGTAGTTAATGCCTACATCCACAAGTGCAGCAGTTGCGCTTGATTGATAGAGATCGGAATGGGCTATTTTCAAGTCCGCCCCATAGGTCCAGCGCTCCAGGTACTTGCGGGATGCGCCCAATGCTACCGAATAATCAACCGCATGAAAAGCGCCCGTTACATTGCCAATAGGATCTGTTTCGGTAAAAGCGCCATAATTGAGGTATTGCACCCCGAGGAAAAAAGAAGTGTTTACCTTAGGTGCATAATATCCGTATTGCAGGTTCATTATATTGATGCCTGCATAAAAGCTGTTATAGTTCAATTCCAGTTCGTTGTGCAGCCCCGGGCGCATCATTGCAGGGTTTTGCAATGCAAAAGAAATATCGTTATCCGGGTTGGCAACTGTTGTCCCGCCAAGTGCAGAAACATGAGGGGAGTTAGATAAAAGTAAATATTCAAAAGCAAACTGCCCACCGGTTACCTGGCCATTGGCAGTAACGCAACCCAATGACAAAAAGCACAAGGCAACGGCGCTCAAAAAGGTTTTTCTTTTAGAGGTAATATTGCAAAAGCAATTTTTATTTAAATATGGGGTATAGCTCATAATCATTACTCGTATAACGGTCAATCACCTAAACGCCGTATAAGCTGAAAATATTGTTATCAACAGAATTGTTATTATGAATTTGCGGCACGCCCTTTCAGCACCTCTTCTACTACCAGGTGACTTACCCCGGTAAGCGAGAAACCGCCATCGTGAAACAGGTTTTGCATAGTTACCATCCGGGTGAAATCGCTGAACATCATCACGCAATAGTTGGCGCAGTCTTCAGCGCTGGCATTGCCCAATGGCGACATTTTTTCGGCATAATCAAAGAACACATCAAACCCGGCAACACCCGAACCGGCAGTGGTAACCGTTGGCGATTGGCTTATGGTATTCACGCGCACCTTCTTTGCAAAACCATACTGGTAACCGAAACTGCGGGCTATGCTCTCCAGCAATGCTTTGGCGTCACCCATATCGTTATAGCCAGGGAATGTGCGTTGTGCAGCAATGTAACTGAGCCCAAGTACCGAGCCCCACTCATTAATGGCATCCGCCTTCATAGCTGCCTGCAACACGCGGTGCAGCGACAGTGCCGATATGTCTAATGTCTTCAGGAAATTATCGTAGTTGGTGTTAGTGTAAGCAATATTCTTTCGCACATTTGGCGACATGCCTATGCTATGCAGTATAAAATCCACCTTGCCACCCAATGCTTCCATGCTTGCCTGCATCAGTTTATCAAGGTCTTCCATGTTGGTAGCGTCAGCCGCGATCACGGGCGCGTTGCACAGCTTTGCGAGTTCGTTTATTTTCCCCATCCGCAGTGCTATGGGTGCATTGGTGAGCGTTATTTGCGCCCCTTCGGCCACAGCAGCAAGCGCCGTTTTCCAGGCAATGGAGCGTTCGTCCAGCGCCCCGAATATGATCCCTTTCTTTCCTTTCAGCAATTGGTGAGACATGTACGTATTGTTTTACAGAGCCGTAAAAGTAGAAAAAAAGGAGGAGTAACGGTTATTCCTTCTTTCTCGACAGCAATCACTGCCTTTTTTATTACCTTTAACTTTCACTTTATAAGTTTAAATATGAGAGTTTTGTCAGTCATTGGAATAGTTTTGTTTTCATGGTTGTTTTTCAACAGATGCCAATATTACGGTTTCGTTGCAGATTATGCGGGTAGGTCAATTACGTACACCGATGACGTCGTGAACAGGGCAAAGCACAACCTTATTCCACAAATATTAGTGAGTGCTTATGCATTAATATTCGCAATAACCGCTATGGTCGTTGCTTTCAAAAATCAAAATAATATTAAGAATAACGCCGAAAACTCAAACTAGCCACTACTCTTTTTTCTTGCCGTTGGCTTTGGCTTCAGGGAACCCACATATTTATAACTTTCGTTGAAGTACGGCTGCAACTCGCCGGTTTTCCTTAGCAGGCTGTCCGGCACAGTTACATATTCTTTTTGCACTATACCATAGGCGCTCATCAACGTTGTTTTGTATTTATCCAGAAATGGCTGCCGCATCGCTTCCGGTAGCCGCAGGGCAACAACGCCATCCTTCGAGAGATAGCTGTACATATGCCCGTTCAGCGAGGTATATGGTATCGTAGCCCCTTTTCGCACCGCATCCGGGTGAGCTGCTACCAACTGGTTGAACAGTTCCACTTTTTCGTCCATTGAAAGTTCTTTTGCCATAAGTCGTGTTATGTTTTGGCAGTGTCCCACACCTTTTTCAGGTGTGGGGACACCTAAGGAGTTTTTATGAAGTTTCATGCAGAGCTCGCAAAGAACA
>JABDBX010000174.1 GCA_013288445.1 Bacteroidota bacterium | reverse complement strand
CCATACCCCGTTGCCGACCCGACTTCTTTTGTTTAACCACTTATTCCAAACTTCATGAAAAAACCGTTATATGCGATTGCAACAATATGCAGTGTAATAGCAGCCCTTTATAGCTGTAGCAAAGGTGGCAATAACTATACCACCACTGACCACACAAAAGGGATGACCACCAACCGAACATGGGAGGGAACAGCTTATGGATATATAAAAGGTGATACCGTAAAGCTACCGGATACCTCACACATAGACTGGCCAAAGTCATTCAGCCGCACCATATCCGATACCAACTTTACCATGACGGAAGTTAATGGTTTTGCGATCAAAGCACTCGGTACTACCTTCAGTTGGCAATCAACTGATTCGCCAATCACAAAAACGACAATATTCGATACTATCCTGTCTCCCGGGGCAGCAGCCAGCATTGCTACCTATTTTTTTTCCAGGGACAGTATAAGCTTTGAAATTCATGTCGTTTCGGGCTACAACAGTGCCACCGGTATTTACTACCAATCCAACGAATTTTTCCATACCAAATAGTTGCGGATATGTCCAGAAACAAAACAGCCCGGGTAAGACCCGGGCTGTTTTGTTGTTAGTAGGTTATTGGGATGCCAGCTCTATTCCGCAAGGCGGAACCCGAGTTCTGTAGAGCGTGTATCGGGCAGGTACGCAGCACGGTATGTAACCACAATTTCATCAGTGATACTGTTCCATGATCCGCCACGTATTACATGTGCATTGCCGGTGGCAGGCCCTTTCGGGTTGTCAATTGTATTCTTACTTCCGTAATTGCCCACATACCAGTCTGAGCACCACTCTTCCACGTTCCCCGACATATCGAAAATGCCCAGTTCATTAGGTTTCTTCCGGCCTATAGCATGTACGCGGCCCTTGGAGTTGCCTTCATACCAGGCCACATCCTGCGGCAATCTTTTGCCGCTGTATTTCTTTCCGGTCTTATCTTTTTCAGGTACTCGCTGGCCAGGATGCGCATTCAGGAATTCGTTCACTCCACCACGGGCCACATAGCTATGGTCTTTCACCAATTCTTCCTTTGCACCGCCGCGCGCAGCATATTCCCACTCTGCCTCAGTGGGCAGGCGATAATGCTTTCCTGTCTGGCTGTTCAGCTTCTCTATGAACTGCTGTATATCCGTCCAGCTTACATTGGTCACAGGGCATTCCTCGCATTTGCGCAAAGATGGATTACTGCCCATCACTGCCGTCCATTGTTCCTGCGTTACTTCATATGTACCAAGCGAAAAATCCTTTAGGTTCACGGTATGCGCAGGTTTGCGGTCGGCGCTTTCATCATCGCTTCCCATATCAAATGAACCACCCTGCACCTTCACCATCGGTATTTGCGAAGATTCATTACCGGTCTTGTAATATTTTCGCTGGGCCATTGCCGGTTGCAGGAAAACAAGCATCAATACCGCGGATAAAATACGTGTCATAAGGTATATTTTACAGTTTTAGGTTTTCATTACTATTTAGCCCTCCATCATCTGCACAACTTTTGTTGGTTCCAGGTTTGCATTCCTGATCGCAATATTCTGCGCCGTTTTTCGCGCAAGCGTTATAAACGCCTCCTTTGCTACCGGCTCATCATCCACCACTGCCGGAACCCCTTTGTCCCCTCCTTCACGTATGCTTTGCACTATCGGTATTTCACCCAGGAACGGCAGATCAAACTGCTCGGCCATTTGTCTCGCCCCACCCTTCCCGAAAATGTAGTATTTATTATCTGGCAGTTCCTGCGGTGTAAAATAAGCCATATTTTCAACAATTCCGAGTATGGGAACATTGATTTGTGGCTGCTTAAACATCATTATCGCTTTCCGCGCGTCTGCGGCGGCTACAGCCTGGGGTGTGGATACTATTAGAACACCAGTAACCGGCACGGTTTGTACCAGGGTAAGATGTACATCACCAGTGCCCGGCGGAAGGTCGATAACTAAGTAATCAAGCTCCTGCCAGTACACGTCTGAAATGAACTGCTTGAGAGCGGAACTGGCCATGGGGCCACGCCAGATAACCGCCTGCTTCTCGTCTATCAGCAAGCCTATGGACATGGCCTTAATGCCGTAGCGCTCCAGTGGAACTATCATACCTTTGCCATTGATTTCCGTCATCTTTGGGCGCTCATCGCGCATACCCAGCATTATGGGTATAGACGGGCCATAAATATCGGCATCGAGTAGCCCCACCGAGGCGCCTTCCTGTGCCAAGCCAATAGCCAGGTTAACGGCAACCGTTGACTTACCAACGCCACCCTTACCTGATGCTACCATTATTATATTTTTAACCCCCGCCAGCGTTGATTTATTGTCCTTACGGTTGCTGTTCACGTTGGCGGTCATGTGCACTTTCACTATCGCTTCCTTGTCCACGAGCAGGCGAATAGCGTTTACACATGCCTTTTCTATCATCTCCTTTAGTGGGCAGGCAGGCGTAGTAAGTATTACTGTGAATGAAACATTTTTTCCGTCTATTTCTATATCCTTAACCATGTTCAGGGTCACCAGGTCCTTGCCCAGATCTGGCTCCTGCACCTGGCTCAATGCATCTATTACTGCCTCTTTAGTTATCATATAAACCTTTGTTAAAGTACGTAAATTTCAACGCAAAAGTACGGTAAACACACTTACTTTTGGCCGGGTTTGCAATATATTAGAAGTAGGTACAGCGATTGCGTTTTAAAAACAATTGCACACATAGCTAACATTTTAATTATAATTTAAAGCCTTCATCCAAAAAGTGTGTAAATTTGTACTTGCATGAGGTCACGGTTTTTATCATATTGCCTTATTTCGGCTTGCACCCTGGTCACGGGATACAAGGCTACTGCACAGGCGAGCTTTGAAAACGTTATTCAGATAGACGGCGTTACGATGACCGCAGATAGCCTGCGTGCGGTAGCTGATGCAACTATATTAGTTAAGAACAAAAACCGTGGCGTAGAATCTGGCTATACCGGGGTATTTTCCATAGTCTGCTACAAGGGCGATACACTAGAGTTTTCTTGTATAGGGTTCCGGTCAAAGGAGTTTGTGGTACCAAAAGACATCAAGGGACAATACTTCTCACTGATACAATTGATGGTGCAAGACACTTTTTACCTGCCGGAAACTATTATACGCCCATTGCCATCCAAGGAAGGGTTTACATATGCCTTCCAGCACTGGCGGGTACCCAGCGACCAGTATGAACTTGCCCGCCGTAATACAGACGCCTACATAATGCGGGCGCTTGCTTATACACTACCCCGCGACGGGCACGAATCGCAATCGAGGGTGTTGCAACAGCAGGCTAAGGATGCCGTGTATTATGGCCAGCAGCAACCCATGAATATCCTTAATCCCCTTGCGTGGGGCGAGTTTTTTGAAGCCTGGAAAAGGGGTGACTTCCGCAAGCAGAACAACCCTTACAATAACGATAATACCAATTATTAGACCTGACTTGCATCCAATGGAGATGCCCTTAGACAAAACTGTTATTTACTGAGTATCCTCACCACCACTCTCCGATTTCTTATCCGGTCATTTTCTGTTAGCTCCGGGTAAACTGATGGCTGCGATGTGCCGAGACCTATGTGTTTCATTCTTTCGGCGCTGATACCATTTGAAACAAGATAGTCATATACCGCTTCGGCACGTGCCTCTGAGATCTCGTCTGTGTATAAAATTCTTGGGATACAACAGATGTGGCCTTCAATTTGAATAGTTACCGTCTTGTTTTGGAGTAGGAAAGCAAACAAGTTCTCCAGTTCAGGGAGCGATGAAGGGAGAATCTCAGGGGAGCTGGGATAGAATAAAATATTTTGCATCGCAACAGCTTCATCAACGTTCAGTTTCCTGATGTCAATATTGGTAACAAGGCGGTTTGCAATGATCAACACTTTTCTATCTGGGGCGTTCCCTTCCTTGCTAGTCAGTCCGGGTCGCTCTATCTTCCCTTTGCCAATACACTGGATGATATCAGTTCTGGTCATTCCTTTGGACCTAAGGTAATCCTGCACATTCGCGGCGCGTGCGGCTGACAGTGTATCATTGTACCCAGGCGTGCCGAGATAGTCCGCGTATCCCATCAATGAAATTTTCTGGCCGGGTGCTACTTTATTTTTTTTCACCAGGCTATCAATATACCCTGTCGCATCATTATTCAACCTGGGGTCGCGAAGCGCGAAACGGACCTCAAAGGTGTCGGCCCCCTGGGAATATACATTTAACGCAAGACACATTATTATCCAGGCGAAAAAAATCCCTTTCATGGATATATGGTTTTGGTGAGGTAGCCTGATAAACTATAAAAACTCTACAACAATATTTTCACCTGATGACTTCATAGTAAACTTATAATTTACTACTGCTTTGAAGAAAGACCTTGTGCAGCCTTCCTTAAAGAAGTCGTGCAGTTCTATCAATATCATTTTTACATTGGGCAGCCATTTTTCATAGTTTTCATCGAATAGTTCTTTTTCAGATGATTCAATGTCTATTTT
>JABDBX010000173.1 GCA_013288445.1 Bacteroidota bacterium | reverse complement strand
TTATGCGCATTTTAGTTTTTAGAGGTTCCCTATAGCAGATAGATAAAAACACCGATAAACCCCGAAGGGGTGATATTATTTACTCATGTATGGAGAGAAATAATGTCACCCCTTCGGGGTTTGATACAGGTCAGACATGGTGTTCTATAATAATATCAACCCTTCGGGTTTACTATTATGGCTAATTAAGCGGATATTGGCATTTAAATGCGTTTGTCCCGGCTCCTATCATTTGTTCATTGCAGTTTTGAGCCCATCAAGGCTGATCTGGTTTTTTTCTTTTTTGTATTGTTCCAGGCCTGCTGCGCCTTTCTTTTCGGCCCACTTCTGCGCCTGGTCCCTTTCGCCCAGGTATTCGTAGTAAGGAATGCTGTAACCGCAAGACGTTTGCAATTCAAAAATATCGGCAACTATTATTTGCCGGGTGGCAAGTTGCAGTTCAAAGTGGACGGCAAGCCCGTCCCATTCTGCATCGCCGGGCAGCACGGTATAGCCCTTGCCATATAGCCGCAGAATATTTGGCGGCCCATCAAACGCACAGAACATGAACGTGATCCTGCCGTTCTCCATTATATGAGCAGAGGTTTCGTTACCACTACCCACGATATCCATATAGGCTACACGAGTGGGAGATAGCACCCGGAAACTATCCATACCCTTCGGAGAGAGGTTGACATGTGTGCCGGCTGCAAGGGGAGCGGTAGCCACAAAGAACATCTTCTGTTTTTCGATGAAAGATTTCAAATTGTCTTCAATACTATGATAAAACCGGCTCATAGGTTTCTCTTTAAAAATGCGATGGTCAAAGGTACGGACATCTGCCGTATGGATTTCGGTGGCAAATTCCAATATTTTTTCTTATTTTTGACATATGAAGAAGATTGCAAGATTTATCATTTCGTGGGTAAACGGCCTGGTAAAAGAAATGAATAGTTCCGTAAATAAGAAACAAGCTATGACCGCAGACGGGCTGAAAGGGTTCATTAATTTCTTTCCGCCAAAGAAATAAAAAACGCCCCCTACCCTTTCCTCTATCATTTCATTGGCCATCAGCGAAAATAAATATTATCAGCTTCATCAACGGTTCAGATAATTTTCATTGGCCTCAAGACACTTACACATTTTTTAATAAATATTCAAAATAGGCGCTAACGAAATGCACTAATGCTTCGTCTTAACTTGTGGCAGAAAAAAACAAAAGCCACTAAACCTTTAAAATTTAAGAATTATGAAAAAGACATTTACACTCACGCTTTTGGCTTTGTTCCTGTCAATCGCGTCGTTCGCTCAAATGCCCCTTGGCGGGGCCACAACCGGCTGTGTTGGCGGAACATTAATGGCCTATGAAGATAGCGTGTATTCAGGTGGCACCTGGACGAGTAGCAACCCCGCCGTGGCCACCGTTTCCGGCACTGCTTACTACGGCTATATTACATGCATTGCCCCTGGCACTGCGGTAATCACCTTCACCTGGTCTGGAGGTGGAACTGGACCTGTATCGGAAACAATCACCGTTAACCCTGCTCCGGCTCCAATAAGCGGCGCTTCATCATTATGCTCCGGTACATCAATAACTTTAACAGACGCCGCAGCAGGCGGAATATGGAGCACGTTCAGCAGCATAGCTACAGTTGGCGGTGCGTCTGGGATTGTATCTGGCGTTAGCAGCGGGATCGCTATGGTAACTTATACCATTCCCGATGGGTGCTTTGCAACCAAGTATGTAACTGTGAACCCTGCCCCAACAGGCGTACTTGGCGGTGTATCAATACTTTGTGTTGGCTCTACCGGAACTATAATTGATACTGCGGCACTTGGCGGTGTATGGACCATTACGCCTACAACTGTAGCTACAATCAGTTCTACGGGCGTTGTTACAGGCGTGTCAGCGGGTACTGCTACAGTTAGTTATACAACCACAGGCACTTGCGGTACAGCTACTGTAACCCATACTGTCGTTATTACGTCAACAATCACTCCTGACACTATTACCGGCCCTTCGGCTGTTACTACCGGATCAACAATTTATTTATCTGACGCCACTCCAAGCGGCACATGGAGCAGCAGCAGCACTGCCGTAGCTACTGTTTCTTCTACTGGTATGGTAACTGGTGTTTCCGCTGGTACTGTTACTATTTCTTATACAATAACTGGTTGCAGTGGTCCTGTTTCTACTACACATACAGTTGTTGTTAGTCCGTTAGATGCTATTGCAGGCGACGTATTATTCGGTGGCTCTCCTTATGCCGGCCCGGTAACAGTTTACCTTATTAAGCTGAATACAGTGTCTCTTGACCTCGAAGCAGTTGATTCAATGTATGCTTATTCTTCAGGAACCAGCGCCCACTACCAGTTCACTGGCATGGGTACCGATTCTTTCCGTGTGAAGGCAGCTGCCGGCAACGACAGTTCATACGTTCCTTCTGGTTATGTTCCTACTTATCACACCAGCGCTTACTACTGGCATGATGCTGATGTGATCTGGCACGTAGGCGGTACATCAGATATAGGTAAAGACATCAACATGGTTGCAGGCGCTTCAGCTCCTGGTCCTGGCTTTATAGGCGGCGATGTAACGATGGGTGCAAACAGGGGTACTTCTCCAAGCATTCCAGCAGTAGGTTTACTGATATTTGCTGTTAACTCAACTACAGGCCAATTAGTGCAGCAGACCTATACCGATGCAAGCGGTAACTATAGCTTCAGCGGCCTTCCTTATGGCACATACTTTGTATATCCTGAACTTATCAACTACGGCACTATCGCTTATACTAATATTACCCTCAGCGCGTCTCATGCTACACAAACTGCTGCAAATTTCGTTCAGCACACTGTGTCCCATATCATCACTCCAAGCACAGTAGGTGTTAAAAATGTAACATCTTCTGTTTCTTCTGTTCTCGCATTCCCTAACCCATCAAACGGAAAATTAAACATCCAGTGGAATGAGAATACTACAGAAAATGGCACTATAACTGTTTCTGACGTTACGGGTCGCGTGGTTTATACTACAGCTATCAACATGACTAAAGGAACTGGCGTACAGCAGATCGATCTTTCTGGCTTGACCAATGGCCTTTACCTGATCAATATTAAATCAGAAAGCATCAGCTACAACAACAAAATTCAGATTCAACGCTAATTTGTGATCTTGTTTTGAGGATAGGAAAAGAGGCGCTCGCGCCTCTTTTCTGTTTTATACTATACACCGGATAAAAATGTGCATTGAATTTAAAAGCCTGGAAGGCTTTAATGTGAATAGCTCCGGGTGCAACCCGGAGTTTTCAGGGTTATACCAGTTGAACCCCGATGGGGTTCAATGACCACAACTATTTTCCCACCGGTTTCACCGGTGGCTACTCATAATTTAAGCCCTATCGGGCTTGCCCGTTTATCATTGCACAAACTTATGCGGATAGAAGTATAAAGCAGGGTTTAACCTAGTTGCCTTATATTTGTATTTGAAGCTCAGGGTATGAAAAAGAAGTTATTTTGTTGCATGTTGACAAGCGCGGCCATACTGTGTTCCGCCTTGTTCGCACATGCTCAAAACAATGATCAGGGCTTCAGGAATACACAGCTTTCTTCCAGCCGAGTTACTGGCGCTATGAAGAGATATAATGACACCCTGAGCAAGGAGTTTAAGAAAAAGAACCTCGAATACCCACCTGCCGCTATTTACCTAAGGGCGTTCAAGTCGCAGAATGAAATGGAGCTTTGGGCCCGAAACGCGGAGAGTATGGAATATAAGCTGGTAAAGACTTACCATATATGCTCCATCTCCGGCCTGTTAGGCCCAAAGCGCGCCCAGGGCGACCGGCAGGTGCCGGAAGGCTTTTACTTCATAGACGAGTTCAACCCGGCCAGTGAATACTGCCTTTCCCTGCTGCTCAACTATCCTAATTATTCCGACCAGCTAATGGGTAAGGAGAAACTGGGGGGTGATATATACATACATGGCGGCTGTGTAACCATAGGTTGTATGCCCATGACCAACGACGGCATACAGGAAATATACACCGTATGCCTCAGCGCCAAGCTGAATGGACAGGAATATATACCGGTGCATATATACCCCACCCGCCTCAATAAAGTGGGCATGAGTTACCTCACCAGGGAATTTCCAAGAGACCTGGCGAGGCTGCAATTCTGGGCCGACCTGCGGAACGAATACCTGGGCGAAAGGGACCAGGCGCAGAAGTGGGCCGAAAAGAAAGGCGCAGCAGGCCTGGAACAATACAAAAAAGAAAAAAACCAGATCAGCCTTGATGGGCTCAAAACTGCAATGAACAAATGATAGGAGCCGGGACAAACGCATTTAAATGCCAATATCCGCTTAATTAGCCATAATAGTAAACCCGAAGGGTTGATATTATTATAGAACACCATGTCTGACCTGTATCAAACCCCGAAGGGGTGACATTATTTCTCTCCATACATGAGTAAATAATATCACCCCTTCGGGGTTTATCGGTGTTTTTATCTATCTGCTATAGGGAACCTCTAAAAACTAAAATGCGCATAA
>JABDBX010000172.1 GCA_013288445.1 Bacteroidota bacterium | reverse complement strand
TCACATGATAGAAAAAGGCTTTGGGCGTATAATAAATATATCATCTGTGAACGGGCAGCGGGGCCAGTTTGGACAGGCCAACTATTCGGCAGCTAAGGCCGGGATGCACGGATTTACTAAAACCCTGGCTATGGAAGTAGCTAACAAGGGTGTGACGGTAAACACTATTTCCCCCGGCTACATAGGCACAGATATGGTAATGGCGGTAAAGGAAGAGATAAGGAACCAGATCATAGCGCAGATACCTTTGGGCCGTTTGGGCGGCACCGAAGAGGTTGCCTACCTTGTTTCGTTCCTGGCATCGGAGCACGCGAACTTTATAACAGGGGCTAATATGAGCATCAACGGTGGTCAGCACGTTTATTAATGTAATTTACTGATTTACAATAAACTGCAATCAGTAATTAAACAAAAATACAAACTAAAACCGCTCACTTTTATCAAAAGTGAGCGGTTTTAGACATTTTTAAGATATTTTAAATGACACAAAATGTTGACTTTAAATGAATTGAAACAACACAAGTAAAGTAAAATCAAGGCCGTCATTTCGCAGTGGAGTGAGTAAAACGAACATAACGGAGAAATCTCCCGAGCACCAGCACTTGGCCCCATCAAGGAACTTCCTCCACATTGCGGCAGCAAACATTCGCGACACAAAAATACATATATATCAAAAAGACAGCGGGGGAGTATCATTCCATTAGACGATACAGATTTGTCAATTTTCCCAAAGTTGACAAATCTGATACGCCACTTCACCTCTCCTTTGGAAGCCAGTCCTAATCCTTAATCGGGAAGGCCGGGAGCGATTTTAATTCTCCACATTAGCCCTGCAGGTATCCGGCGGGTTTAAAGATTGAATACCGCTGCACTTGGTCTTGGCGTCCGAGAGGGACATGGCACCCAGCGTATAGACCGTGTCTTTCTTAGCAGAGGCATTCACGCAGGTACACAAAGCATGGCCCTTACAGCCAGCCAGGAAACTACAGACTATAATTCCCGAAACAAATAAGCAGGTGAGTTTCTTCATGGAGTAGTGTGTTTTAAATAATAGTAGCAAATAGCATACCAGATTATTGGATTATCCTATTGAAGCCGGGAAGGGGCTTACTATCGCCCAAAGGAGGCCCTTATTTCGTGTAATTTCTACTTAACATAATGTAAATTATAGAACAAGTCGCTAGTGCAAGAATTAAGCCTTAGCTTGTTACGCAGGTGTAATGCTATAAAGTGTTTAGTAAATGAGAGCAAAGCTCAAAGAGGAACGATGGCCAAGGTAGAAGCTTTAAAAGCAAAATTCAAATCTTTAAGGTTGCAGTTTATACAACTCTGGGGGTAACTATGCAAGGGATATTGAATGCAAAAGACTATTTCACTATGACTGCGCTCTCCTATCCCCGGACATAAAAATTACAAAAAATCGCTACTTTTATAATTCTTATATGGAATCAATAGCAACATTCAGGGAGCTAAAAAAGCAAGCCCATATGCACAGGGTTACCAAAACCCTTGCAATATTGCTCCGTCCAGACTATGCCGTTTACTACGACCATGAATCAACACTTCGTTTGGTAAAACGTATAGACCTAACTATCTGGGCATTAGAAAACAGCCTACCCGACGACGAATGGGATCCATTCAGGGAAGCACTTCTTGGGTCGCGGTTTATAGCGCTTGATGACTTTGAAAATGAAGAGCAGGAGAAAAACACTTATTACACCTGTCTGCGTGAAGTGGAGGATACATTGACGAAGTATTTAGAATATATAGCGGTAGCGTTGTAAATAAAAAAAACCGGAAGTTTGACCGAAGCCAGTGACAACCGGGAACTGTATCGAACAAAAGTAAGTAATTCTTATGTGTAATGACTTTCTTTACAAATTAACGGCACCTCATTAGGGTCTTAAAATACAACCTTCAAACCTTCCGACTTATATTTCTTTACATTGCTATCAACACTTATGAATGTATAATTGTTACGGATAGCTTGCCAGATAAGCATACGGTCGAACGGGTCTTTATGGTAAGTAGCTTTCAATTGATGGTAGGTGCTACTATCTGCAGCCGGCAAAGGTTCTATTTCAAAACCAACTTCTATGCACGCGGCTGGAAAATCTTCCGGTGAATAGCCCGTGATAGCGAGCTTGCCAATTGCGCTTTTCAGTGCAACTTCCCAGAAACTGACGGCGCTCACCAATATCCTGTGTTCGGGATTGGTCAGAATATCTTTTATGTCCTTTGATATCCTTTTCGTATCCGTAATGGCCCAAAGCATATAGTGGGTATCAAGAAGGTATATCATGACGCCAAAAATTCTTCCTCGGTCATTTTAAAATTTGTTCCAAATTCTACTGTTCCCTTACCTTCTAAAATGCCGAGTTTCCTTCTGGGGTTTTTCTCAATAGTTTTAGGCACCATCTTTGCCACTATTTCCTTTTTCTTTCCATAAAGTATGCCTATTTCTTCGCCGGCAAGTACCAACTTCAATACCTCCGAGAAATTTGCTTTGAACGCGCCCACGCTCATTGTTTTCATAAAAGCTATTTTTATCAAAAATACGATTTATTTGACAAGTTGTCAAACAAAAAGCAATAGTTTAGCTCAGAAGTCAGATGGTAGTATTTATTTCGCTATAACATTGATACGCTACTTCCGCAAAATTTTGTCCATTATCCCAATAACGAATAGCAGAGCAGTATATGACACAATATGGCAGGCGGTGCAAGGCTGCCTGCCAGGTGCCCGTGTGCTACAATTGAACAAGCCCAATGTAATGAACCACTTTTTGTTTTTAGCCCAGAAACACCTTATCTTCGCAAAAAAATAAATAAATTTATGAAAAAAATATCCATAATAGCTTTATCTGTTTGTGCATTGGCTTTTTCTTCGTGCAAAAAAAGTAGTTCTTCCGCCCCATCAATTGTGGGTCAATGGTCATTTTCAAACGTCACCGGAACAGTTACCAGCAACACTAGCACCACAAACGGTTCAGTAACAACGTATTCCTATAACAGCGCCACTACCTCGGTTATAGCCAGCGTTGCTTTGACTGGCTCTACAATAGTTGACAGTGCCACGACTAAGGTCACTACAGAAATATGGACGTTTAATGCCGATGGCACTTATACTATTAATGAAAACTATACGCATGCTCCAAATACTGCGCTAACTTCCACAAGCAGCGGTACATGGCAATACCTAAGCAATAGCAAAACTAATGACGCGGTTATTTTATTGGGGTACGGATCGAATGTATTAGGCAACACCGGCAGCGATGACGTTTATACCTTTCAAATTGTCGGCAACACTTTAGTATTAACGTACACTGATGCACAGACAGACAACTCAGGTGCCACACATAGCGATAACCTCACCTGGACTTTTACAAAACAATAATTTCAGTGAATTCTAACGGTTTACACAACAAAGGCTGCTAACGCAGCCTTTGTTGTGTAAAAATTATATGCAAATAATGACTGGTCATTTACTTCACCAGATACATCACTTCCTTTACCAGCTTCACCGTACGCGGCACATCTGGCAGATAAGCGGCTACAAGCGTGGGCGCATAGTGCATATTAGTGTCGGCAGAGCAGATACGGCGGATTGGGGCATCTAAGTAATCAAATGCTTCCTTCTGCACGCGGTAAGATATTTCAGAAGAAACACTGCCGAAGGGCCATTGCTCCTCCACAATAACGAGGCGGTTGGTTTTCTTTACAGAAGCCACAATGGTTTGCCAGTCCAGCGGGCGAATGGTACGCAGGTCTATCACCTCAGCGCTTATGTTTTCCTTAGCCAGTTCATCAGCGGCAGCCATGGCCACCTTCATCATTTTGTTATAAGAGACTATAGTTACATCTGTTCCGGCGCGTTTTACGTCCGCCTTACCTATGGGTATCAGGTATTCTTCTTCCGGCACTTCGCCTACATCGCCATAAGCGGTTTCAGATTCCATAAACACTACCGGGTCCTCATCGCGTATCGCCGATTTCAGCAAACCCTTCGCATCGTATGGGTTCATGGTGGAGATCACTTTAAGTCCCGGCACATTGGCATACCAGTTCTCGAAAGCCTGCGAGTGCTGGGCACCAAGTTGTCCTGCAGAGCCATTGGGCCCACGGAATACTATTGGGCAGGTAAACTGCCCCCCGCTCATAGATACCACTTTGGCCGCATGGTTCACTATCTGGTCTATGGCCAGTTCGGCAAAGTTCCAGGTCATAAACTCTATAATGGGGCGTGTATTATTCATTGCCGCTCCCACCCCTATGGCCGCAAACCCAAGCTCGGTAATAGGTGTGTCTATCACCCTGCGTGCGCTAAATTCCTCCAGCATACCCTGGCTTACTTTATAGGCGCCATTGTATTGAGCCACTTCTTCGCCCATCAGGAACACACTTTTGTCCCGGCGCATTTCTTCTTCCATGGCCTCTCTCAGAGCCTGTCGTAATGGTATGGTACGCATGTTGAAAAATAAAAAATTAAAATTCCGAAATTAAAACTCCAAAAACAAATCCCAAATATTAGATTCCAAATCCCAAACGGAAATCACAAATATTAAATTCCAAATTCCAAAGCCTGA
>JABDBX010000171.1 GCA_013288445.1 Bacteroidota bacterium | reverse complement strand
AAAATATAATAGTTGCACACAGTCAGACACTATATCTATGTGGTCGTCTTTTTTATTGAAATATAATACAATCTTATTCTCAGAATGGAGAGGCTTTCTTTTGGTGTTGACATTTTTAATAAATATGGAGCGAATTATTTTTAGTTCTTTAACTACTAAAGAATCCTCTTTACTTTCGATTTCAAGAATAAATTCTTTGAACTCTATTGTTATGCTAAGTTTCTTTTTTGAGTACTTGTTTGACAATTGATCAATTTGCCCGAACGAATTTTTGAATGAATTTTCTAAATCCTTAACGAGGACTTGATTGATGATAGTTTGCAATATTGAGATGATTAGTTTAGTAATATCAAGCTCGTCAACATCTTTGTTTTTTAATTTATCAGTAATTCCTTTTTCAATTTTGGTTACATTTTTCTCAATGTCATTTTCCTTATTAGGAAGAGTGAAATATTGACGATTTACTAAGAAAAACTCTACCTCAGACAATCCTTTTCTGTTAGAGGTCTGGATCAAATTCTTCAATATCAAATAAACAGCGGTAATGGCGTAAGACTTGCCAATATTATTCTTGCCGAATATCACATGAAGGTCTTTTTCAAGATCAAATTCAAAATGAGATATTGGCCCAAAATCTTTCAGCGTAATTTTCATAACCCGAAATTAATGGTATTTCTTTGTTTTGTGCAATTTATACGGTTGGTCTCAACTTTTGTTTCTCATTTGAGGTCCTAAAAATCAATCATCCCGTTTATCCATTCATCATCGAATCTTGTGTTGTATTTGCGGTAAAAATTTAAGGCGGGTTCGTTCCAGTTGAGAATCTGCCAGGTGAGGCCCTTAAAGTTTTTTTCTTTCGCTTCGTTTATCAGTGCATTCATAAGCAGGGAGCCAATGCCTTTCCCTCTCGATTCCTCTGTTACCAATATATCTTCCAGGTACATTTTCTGTCCTTTCCAGGTAGAGTAACGGATGTAGTACAGTGCCATGCCATTTACTATGCCATCTTCTTCCGCCACAAATGCCCACCATACGGGGTTGTCGCCAAAACCGCTTTCAATAAAATGGTCGAGCGTAACCGTTACTTCCTGGGGCGCCCGCTCATAGAGGGCGAGCTCATTTACCAGTTCAAGCATACGGGGGCAATCTGTTTTTATTGCTTTCCTGATGGTGATCGTTGTCGGCGGCATGATGTTTAACATTTCTTATTGCAATACTAATGGGTAACCAACGTTATTCCAAATGTATAACCTGCCAAATATTATCGCCTGTCAAATTTGCGTTAAACCGGTGGCCGATAGCATACAAGGAATTCAAATTGTAATAAATTTATCAAAATTCTAAAAACAACCACAAACAACACATGAGCACACAAGGCGAAATTTTATGGGTGGATGATGAAATTGATTCACTGAAGTCGCAAATAATATTCCTTAAGAATAAGGGCTATGTAGTAACTCCGCTTTCCAACGGGCATGATGCGCTGGAATTGCTGAAAGAAAAAATAGTGGATGTGGTGTTGCTTGATGAGAGTATGCCTGGCCTTACGGGGCTGGAAACGCTGGCAAAAATAAAAGAAATGCTGCCGCAACTGCCGGTGGTAATGATCACAAAGAACGAGGCGGAAAATATAATGGAAGACGCCCTTGGCGCACAGATCACCGACTACCTGATAAAACCGGTGAACCCTAACCAGGTGCTATTGTCGCTGAAAAAAATAATGGATAGCAAGCGGTTGGTATCGGAAAAGACAACGATAGCTTACCAGCAGGATTTCCGCAACCTGTTTATGGCGCTGAGTTCTAATCCCGACCATGAAGAATGGAAGGAACTGTACAAGAAGTTAGTGTATTGGGAGCTGGAAATGGGAAAAAGCGATAGCGAGGAGATGATGGAAATACTGCAATCGCAAAAGCAGGAAGCCAATACAGAGTTCTTTAAATACATATCGAAGAACTATGCCAACTGGATAAAGGACAATGGTAATAGCGGTCCATTGTTATCGCACAGGGTATTTGAGAAGAAGATAGCGCCCCATTTAAAGCAGGGTAAGCCAACCTTCCTTGTTGTAATAGACAATCTTCGCCTCGACCATTGGAAGGCTTTCCAGTCAATAATTATGGAGTCTTTCAGGATTTTGGACGATGACCTTTTTTACAGCATACTACCCACAGCTACACAGTATTGCCGTAACGCGATTTTTGCCGGAATGCTGCCCATAGACATAGAAAAGCACTTTCCGCTCGAGTGGAAAAACGATGATGAGGAGGGCGGCAAGAACCTTTATGAACAAACTTTCCTGGCCAACCAACTGAAACACCTGAAATTAGACAACCTGAAATGGCAGTACATAAAGATCACAAATAATGATGACGCCAAATCGATGGAGGACAATATTCACAACTGCCTTTCGAATGACCTGACGGTGATCGTATATAACTTCGTGGACATGCTCTCTCATGCACGTACTGAAATGGAAGTGCTGAAAGAACTGGCCGGGGATGAGGTGTCTTACCGTTCACTTGTTGTTAGCTGGTTTGAGCATTCACCGCTGCACAGGGCGCTACGCAAAATTGCTGATAAAAATATACAGGTGATGATAACAACCGACCACGGTAGTGTGCGTGTGAAAAACCCAAGCAAGTGCGTGGGCGACAGGGCCACTACTGCTAATCTGCGCTACAAGCATGGCCGCAATCTGCAGTTTGAAGAAAAGGATGTGCTCGCATTCCGCGACCCAAAATTTGCTGGGTTACCAAGGCCAAATGTGAGTTCTACATTCATATTCGCTAAAGGGGATACATTCCTTTGCTATCCAAATAACTACAACTATTTTGTGAACTATTATAAAAACACCTTCCAGCACGGCGGAGTATCACTGGAGGAGATGATAATACCTGTGGTGCGGTTGGAGAGCAAGTAGCTGAATGGCTCTCTTTTGGCATACAGTTTGGGACACAAGTTATGTTGTTATACTATACGCCGGATAAAAATGTGCATTGAATTTAAAAGCCTGAAAGGCTTTAATGTGAATAGCTCCCGGTGCAACCCGGAGTTTTCAGGGTTATACAAGTTGAACCCCGCCGGGCAATGTCATTGACTTAAGGAATTTACACTGGCTTTTGAGTCATGTAGTATTTCTTTCTTACCTTATGTTTTCGTTTAAATTTCCTGTCCTTTCGTATGGGTTGGCAATTTTATCCATTTAATTAGAAATTAAACGGCGATCTGGCAGTATCCTTAAATTCGTCCCAAACCTCCTTAACCACCTCCCCGGCGGGTTTTATTTCTTTTATCACGCTGCTCACCTGGCCTATTTCCAATTCACCTTCTTTAGCATCCCCTTCAAACATGCCTTTTTTTGCGCGCGCCCTGCCCAATAGTTCTTCCAACTCCGGTACAGTAGCGCAGGCATTCTCAGCCTCCTGCACTTTTTGGTAAAATTGGTTTTTTATCAACCTCACTGGCGTCAGTTTTTTTAAGGTCACTATCGTGTCACCTTCATTGGCGGCAACTACTGCATCTTTAAATACCTGGTGGCTCGATGCTTCATGGGTACATACAAACCGGCTGCCCATTTGCACCCCTTCGGCTCCCAACGCCATCATCGCATACATGGCCCTTCCGGTAGCAATGCCCCCTGCGGCAATAAGTGGTATTCTTATCGTATCCCGCACCGATGGTATCAGGCAAAGCGTTGTTGTTTCTTCCCTGCCATTATGCCCTCCCGCTTCAAAGCCCTCGGCTACAACGGCATCTACGCCCACATCTTCACACTTCTTAGCAAACTTCGCGCTGGATACCACATGTACCACTGTTACCCCATTTTCTTTCAGTTTTGCTGTCCAGGTCTTCGGGTTGCCGGCAGAGGTGAAAACGATGGGCACCCGCTCTTCCAGTATCACCGCAATATGTTTATCAATGTCCGGGTATAGAAGTGGCAGGTTTACTGCATAGGGCCTATCGGTGGCACGTTTACATTTCTGTACATGCTCCAGCAGTGTTTCTGGATACATGCTACCAGCCCCTATTATGCCAAGCCCGCCGGCATTGCTCACCGCCGAAGCCAGTTTCCACCCCGAGGCCCATATCATTCCCGCCTGTATTATTGGGTACCGGATACCAAATAGTTGTGTGATGCGGTTGTCAAAACCATCTTCTGTAAATTTTCCTTCAAAAAGCATTTACGTATTTTTATTACCCGATAATATTAATGTCTTTTTCTGGAAAATAATAGCGGAAAACAATAGGAATGAGAGGGGTGGGACAAATTGCACTTTATAGAAAAACACGGCAATTGCCCCGGACTTCAGGCCGGGGGCTGTAAAATAACTATGAGTAGGCTTTAACCGAAAGTTCGCAATTCGAATTTTTCAGCATGGCGAATTACGGCAAAGCCTGGCGCTACGCATCCTACCCGGTCGAAAGACCTTTCGTTAGAATACATCTTTAGAAATGTGGACAGCTCCGTTAGGAGCAAAAGCTTTGTAGTAGTATTGCACAAAATGGACTTTGCTCCGTAGGTGCAAAACGACTTGCGGGTGATCGTTGTGTACCTACGGAGCACAAATACCCTTTCCATTCCCGTTACTACAAAGCGGGGTAGCCTTTATTATACTTCTCGCCG
>JABDBX010000170.1 GCA_013288445.1 Bacteroidota bacterium | reverse complement strand
GAAACCCAATGTCAACAGGCGTAAAATGCCCAAGTTGTAAATCTACAAATGTTCATAAAATTAGCGCAGGCAGTAAAATAGGTTCCGCTTTGCTTATTGGGGTATTCTCTGTAGGCAAACTAACCAAGACTTTCAAGTGCGATAGCTGTTCTTATAGATGGTAATAACCACTACCTTTATCTATGACATTACCCAATTTTTCGGCACGTGATGTCTTCGCACCGCAGACAGCAGTGGCCTGCCGGGGCGCAATCTAATTGCGATGGGCATCGCCCATCGAACTCGCGAAACGGGAAACACGGTCAAGCCCTGAATGGCAATGTCATTTATCTTTTAACGAACATCCCCCCTTCCCCCTTCGCAGGCGCACATCGCCCACGCGCAAGGGGGAATGCACCCGAATATGCCATCAACTGCCTCATTCTATTCCACTTTTTCCTTAACCTAATGACATTAGGAACGATGACAAAATAAAGTACACCATCTTACTCGTTCTTTTTCTTTTTTACTTCGTTGTAATCCTCCCGATGGCTATCGGGACTAATCGGGATAAATAATTCATTATTCGCAGATTTCACGCCTCGTAAAAAAAGAAAAATAACTTCGCAATATGGTGTACTTTATTTCGTCAACGTTCCTAAGACGAAAAAGAAAGCACAGTATATGATTCTACTTGCATGGTTTTCATATAGTCGTTGATAATCAATCGAAAGGCTATATGGAATAATTATTTTTATTTTATAACTATTTTTTATTTTAAATTACATTGACATTTAGGAACCCGCCAAACCTGATACCCATGTATAAGAGCATAGTCTTTTCTTTGTTCGTTTTTATGCCGTGTTTGCTCTTTTCGCAGATACGCCCGTTTGAAGGCAGCAGTTTACATTACCGGCTCATCGGTTTTTCTTTCCCGCCAGGTGCCGATAGCAGCTACACAATTCAAATAGCGGAAGGCGTCCATTATAGGCTTTCCTCTTTTGACAGCAATATTGTCGTTTCAGGGGTTTCCAAAACCAACAGGTTAATACTCGAAGTTCCTGCTTTTGGCAAAGATTATACATGGAGGGTACTGTATAAGGGTAGTGCAGATCAAAAAAATATGGAGCTACACCATTTTTCCACAATGTTCAGTCCAAGTATAGATGAAAAACTTTCCCGTTTAAGGGTTATAGAGCATTCTGACAAATTTAAAGATGATTATGTATTTATTGACGAGAGCAATGCCTTTTATGATATGAATGGCAGCCCGGTTTGGTTTTTGCAATCGCCCGTTATAGCCCCTAACCAAGTTGTGCGAGACATGAAGCTTTCTCCGCAGGGAACAATTACACTTCTTTATGCAAATGATGCATTTGTAATTAATTACAATGGCGATGTTTTATGGAAGGGGCACGATAACGGCGCCGTCAGCGAGGAATTTTCGGAACACTACCACCATGAGTTTACCGAATTGCGTAATCACCATTATATGGTGCTGGGAAATGAGGCGGCATTATGCAAGGTGTCTGGCACCGCCGGGACTAGCGTGCACATTGTTAATTACGACAAAAATAAATCAGACAGCACCGATACATACAAAAAGATAATTCTTGGCACGCTCATCGAGTACGATGAATGTGGAGATGTGGTTTGGTCATGGAAATCCTCAAAATACTTTATCGGCTCAGATGTAGATAATTTCAGGGCGAACAACTGTGACAAAAATTTTATTGACGTACACGAAAATGCATTTTCTTTTGACGAAAAAACACAATGTATTTATATAAGTTTTAAGGGGATAAACAGGATCGTGAAGATAAAGTACCCCGAAGGAACTGTATTGAACTCTTATGGCCAGAAATATGAGCCAGATAATCAACCCGAAGGGAAAGATTTGTTTTGTGGTCAGCACAGTTGCTTTCGTGCTAAAGACGGCACTTTAATTATGTTTGATAATAATGTCTGTTCTTCGACGCCTGTTCCGCATATCATTGCTTTTAGGGAACCACAGGCTGGGAAGGGGGACTTGAAGAAAATATGGGACTACAAATGTCAGATAGAAGATAATAGCCATGACAAAATGGAATACCATTGGTCGTCCGGCGGCGATGTTATGGAAATGCCGGATGAACAGGTATTTGCGTGTATGGGCGGTTCCTATAGCAAACTCTTTATCATTGGCAAGGATGAACATCTGTTGTGGAGCGCCTTGCCTGAAAAATGGGACGTCGCAGGCAATACGTGGGTTCCTTCCACAGGTTACAGGGCCAGCATTGTCACCGACAAGAAAGCTTTTGAAGCCCTGGTCTGGAAGCAACAACTGGAATAGTATTTTACAATTTGCGGGCATATTTTCGAGTTTTCCAGAAATGCTTTTTAGTTCATAAGTGTCACACAGTTTTATACTGCCAGCCCTTGGATGGGCGCAGTCCAATAGCATCAGCATAGCCCATCGTAGGGCACGCATTAAAATTTATAAACCCAAAGGATTGGCATTATTATAGCAGATGGGTAAAAAACGCCGATCAACCCTAAAAGAGTGATATTACTTTCATATGCGTTGACGAATAATGTCATCCCTTCAGGGTTCTTCCCTAATTTGATATATTATGCTAATAATGCCAATCCTTCGGGTTTACAATTATCACTGAATCAATTGAATTCTGGCATTTTAAGGCGTTTGCTCTGTCTTCCATCGGACTCGCGAAAAGCAACCCGCAATATGTGAATATCTTTCCGCACTTCACGTTGCAGTTGGTACTCTTTTTGCAGTGGAAGGGTAGGGGAAAACACAACTACCTAATCAGGGGGAATCCGTCAATAGTCAGTCACCCCATTTACCCCCAAAACAGGGTCACCAATGGGGTGACCCCAAAAATCCGGATCCGATAGAATGCCTGCCAGGCATATCATAGCATGGACAGTATAATACATACTTATCCACAATCATGTTTTTTTTCCGGTGTGGAGGAGTATTTATATTTTGTATAAGTGGCATATAAGACAGGCAAAAAACCATGGTTTAATAAAATTAAAACAATAAATATGTTAAGTTTGCCAACTTTTCACAATAATTTAATGTCTTTGAATTGAATCCTATCTTGTCCGCGTTCCAACGGTTCACTTTGCCAAAACAGTTAATCACATTTTTATTTTCTGTTTGTTTAAAAAAAGTACAGGGATAATAAAAAAATAAGGTAAATTTAACCAAAGTTTTCAACTATAGCTTTTATGCGTAATAGATTGTTATTTGTTTTTGCTCTCGTTCTGATAGCTAACTCATCATTTGCACAGATAGTGGGTACAAATGTTTTTTTGCAGGGGGCCTATCTTGAGATAGGTGAAGAAGGTAATGGCTCGTTTGGGGCCAACAGCTCGCCCACTACATACCATTCGCATACTTATGTCGGCTCTCCTGCCGGCGGCGCCCTTGCCGAAGTATATGATTATGGTCATGACGGCTGGACAGTAGGGACACCGCCATACATGGGCGATTATACCTACCCCGGCACTCCATTTGAAGGATGGGAAATTCAGATGAATGGTACCCGCGCGCAGCAGTACCAGGCAACTGGTACAACATCATCTTATTCCGGCGCCGGCGCTATTGCCAGCCTGGGGATAACCTCTTATAGTAACACAGGGGGGATAGCAAGAAGCGTCTGGACCGGAACTTATACTTCAGGCGCCAGTGTTCTTAAAATAGTTCAGGAAACCCGTGTGGACACGCTGGCAAGCGCAGTTGTGGTTACCGCTACCATGACCAATATGGGCGCTGCTCCTATACCAGGGGTGTATTATTGGCGGTCTTGCGACCCAGATAATGATGAGAGCTGGGGTGGTTATTCAGGAGGCGGTTATAGCGGTGGTGGGTTTACCACTAATAATATGGTGAATGCCCAGAATGACGTGGACCACCGGGTGGCTGTTACAGCAACAGGCCAAAGCACGCTTGCCCCGCCATTAACTTTGTGTACCAAAGATTGCCGTGCAGTTGCATGTATATATAGCTCATGGGGTTTGACGGTTAGCCAGGACCTTGCTGCGGTATGGAGCCAGACCTATGGACCGGCGGGAAGCGGCGCTTATTACGGCGTTGGCGTAAATCATACAGGTGATATTGCTATAGGGCTTGTGTATAATATTGGCACACTTGCTCCTTCTGCTTCGCCAGGGTCAGTGGCAGTAGTTTCTTATGCTTATGTATTTAATGGCTGGACGCATATGGATGATCCGGGAGCTTTACCAGATCCTGAACTTTCTATTAATAATACGGTCATAACCGTTGCTCACGATACGGTGGACGCATGTGCATATCCGGGTGTTGATTCTTTGCCCGTCGATGTGTTATATGGCTTAGACAAAGACTGGACAATGAGCAAATGGACCTGGTCGCCTGCAATGGGGTTATCTACTACTTTGGGTACGATCAATTATATTCATCTTTTTGATATAACAGGTGATGTAACTTATACAGTTACCGGAACGGATAGCATTGCCGGTACCATGCTCGACTGTAACAACAAAACCTTCATATTTACCGTTCATTCGTGCCATGAGGCATGGTGCAACAGCCCTTGTATTGGCGATGCGCTTACCTTCCGCGACCGGGGTGATTCCATCGGTGCAACTTACTTTTGGTATGGCCCAGGTGGG
>JABDBX010000169.1 GCA_013288445.1 Bacteroidota bacterium | reverse complement strand
CAGCACCGGTGTTGCGGTAGGGTTGACTCCTTCGCAAACGGGTGTTACTTACCAGTTGTTTAATAGTGGTGTACCTGTGGCCGGCAGTGGTGCTTCGGTTGCAGGCACAGGTTCAGCCATTTCTTTCGGTGCGCAAACAGCAGGTACTTATACCGCTGTTGCTACCAGTTCTTTAGGTTGTGGTGCAGGCATGTCGGGCAGCATACTTATTATTGCTAATCCTTTGCCTACTTTGTATCCGGTAACAGGTGGCGGTAATTACTGTGCCGGTGGAACAGGCGTTCACGTTGGATTGCTTGGATCTGATCTCGGTATCAGTTATCAACTTTTAATTAGCGGTGCAACTTCCGGTCTTCCTGTAACTGGTACCGGCGGTTCTATTGATTTGGGTTTGGCTTCCCTTGCCGGTTCTTATACTATACAAGCTACCAATCCTACTACGGGTTGTACAAGGAGTATGTCTGGTACTGCAACAGTAGCAACAAGTCCGTTGCCAACTGTTTATTCAGTTACCGGTTCTAATAGCTACTGTGCCGGTGGTGTTGGCGATACTGTTGGTGTCAGCAATTCTACCACGGGTGTTAATTACCAATTATTCAGGGGTACTTCAGCCGTTGGTACAGCAATTCCTGGTACTACGGGCAGTGGTATCAATTTCGGTCCATGGACAGCTGGCAACTACACTGTGGTTGCTATCAATGCTACAACCGCTTGTTCCAGTAATATGACCGGGACTGCTGTAATTGTTGCCAATCCTTTACCTACCGTTTATAATGTAACGGGTGGCGGCAACTATTGTACAGGTACAACAGGTGTTCATATCGGGCTTGCTGCTTCGTCAACCGGCTTTACTTACCAACTGATGAATGGCTCTGCTTTGGCAGGCGCCCCGGTTGCAGGAACCGGTGCCGTTCTTGATTTCGGATTAAAAACTGCTACAGGTACATATTCTGTTATTGCTTCTAACAGCGTTACCGGATGTACTAATACTATGTTTGGTACGGCTTTAGTTGCTCCTGTTGCTTTACCTGCATCATTTACGGTTACTGGTGGTGGCAACTATTGCTTCGGAACACCTGGTGAGCATATCGGTCTGTTTAGTTCTGCTCCTGGTGTTACCTACCAGCTTTACCTTGGCGGCGCATCTGTTGGCGCTCCAATATCAGGTACCGGCAGCGCTATCGATTTTGGCTTACAAACTGCTGCCGGCACTTATGCTGTTCTGGCCTCAAGCACTGTTACAGGTTGCTCCGGCGCAATGGCGGGAAGCCCTGTTATCAATATCAGCCCGCTTCCTTCATTACATAGTGTTACCGGCGGTGGTAATTATTGCCCCTCCGGAACAGGCGTAACGATAGGGCTTGACGGCTCTAACACAGGCACACAATACCAGCTATTTGTAGGTACTACTCCTGTTGGCGCTGCAATTACAGGTACAGGTACGCCAATTAATTTCGGGTTGGTAACTACTACAGGTATTTATACGGTAGTTGCCAATACCCCTGCCACTACCTGCTCTAATAATATGACAGGCAGCAGGGCGGTGGCAATATCTGCTCTTCCTACTGCTTATAGCATCACAGGCGGCGGCAATTATTGCCCAGGTACAGCCGGCAGCGACATTGGTTTAAGTGGTTCCAGTTCAGGTACTACTTACCAGTTAATGAATGGTACTTCTGTTGTTGGCAGTCCTATAGCAGGTACAGGTTTACCAATTGATTTTGGAGTTCAATCTGTTATCGGCAGCTACTCGGTAATTGCTACCGGTGTTGCAACTACTTGTAATAATAACATGACTGGTACGGCAGTAGTGGGTGTAAGTACATTGCCTGCTACGCATACGGTGCTTGGCGGTGGCAACTTCTGTTCCGGTGGAACTGGTGTTACCATTGGGATAAACGGTTCTGACGCTGGTATTTCTTACCAATTAGTTAATGGTGGTACCCCAGTTGGCGCAGCAATGGCAGGCACAGGCTCGGCGTTGAGCTTCGGCTTTGTTACTGCACCGGGTACTTATACTGTTGTAGCAAGTTCATCAGCTACAACGTGCTCCGGCGGTATGACCGGAACTGCAAGTGTAGTGGTAAATCCGCTACCGGCCGTATACCTGGTAGCAGGCGGAGGCAACTATTGCAGTGGTACATCTGGTTCTCATATTGTACTTAGCGGTTCTGACGTTGGTGTATCTTACCAGGTATATACAGGTGGCGCAAGTATAGGTACGGCAGCATTAGGCACGGGCGCATCTTCTCTTGATCTCGGTTTATTTACGACTCCAGGTGTATATACGGTAGTGGCTAGCAATTCTGCTACATCTTGTACAGATAATATGTCTGGAACAGCGACTATTGCTGTTACCCCTCCTCCTGTTGCTTATTCCGTAACCGGTGGTGGTAACTTCTGCACCGGCGGTACTGGTGTACATGTAGGCATAGGCGGTTCTAACGCAGGTGTTACTTACCAGTTATTTGTTGGCGGTTCGCCAGTGGGTAGCCCGGCCTTGGGTACCGGTGGTTCTATAGATTTCGGGTTACAAACAACTTCAGGTATTTATACTGTTGGTGGTACCAGCCTTACAACTTCATGCACCGGAAGTATGACCGGCAGTGTTAGTGTGAACGCTACTACTTTACCACCGCTTCATTCCATTGTAGCGCTTGGCAGTAATTACTGCGCCGGCGGTTCCGGGATTGACGTTTCATTAAGTGGTTCTGACGTTGGTATCACTTACCAGTTATACCAGGGTACTACAGCAGTTGGTTCTGCAATGGCAGGAACTGGTTTGCCAATTGATTTTGGTAGCCAAACAATCCCAGGTGCTTACAGTGTTATTGCAAATGGCGGTTCGTCTTCGTGCACAAGGAATATGGCAGGTACCGCTGTTATCACCGTTACCCCACTTCCTACAGTATATACAGCAACAGGTGGCGGTAGCTACTGTGACGGTGGTACTGGTGTTGCGGTTGGTACAAGCGGTTCAGAAGTTGGTATCTCTTATCAGTTGTATAACGGCTCTAGTGCTGTTGGTACTCCTGTAATTGGTACTGGCAGTGCAGTGTCGTTCGGTATGCAAACAACAACCGGAAGTTATACAATAGTTGGTGTGAATCCTTCTACTACCTGTACCAGCAGTATGTCTGGTGCGGTTGCGATATCAACCAGCGCTCTTCCTAATCTTTATCCAGTGACCGGTGGTGGTAACTTCTGTGTTGGCAGCGCTGGCGCCCCTGTTATGCTTGGTGGTTCTGATGCAGGCGTTAGCTACCAGTTATACAAGGGTACTTCACCTGTTGGGGGTGCAATGACCGGCACAGGAAGTTCTATTGATTTTGGTCCTGAGACGGGTGTTGGCGCTTACACGGTTGTGGCTACAAATACGGCTACCAGTTGTACCAATAACATGGCCGGCAGTGTTACGGTTGCTACTAATCCGCTGCCAACAGCTTATGGCGTAACCGGCGGTGGTAACTTCTGTGCAACAGGTTCTGGTGTGCATGTGGGAATCAGCGGCTCGCATACTGGTGTTAATTACCAGTTGTTTAATGGTTCGGCTGCTGTTGGCTCGGCAACTTCCGGTACAGGTTTCGGCCTGGACTTTGGTTTGAAGACTGCTGCAGGAACTTATACGGTTGTTGCAACAGATGCTACTACTACCTGTACGCATAACATGTCTGGCAGCGCTACTGTGGTTGTTAATCCGTTACCTGCTGTTTTCTCTGTAGTTGGCGGTGGCCACTATTGTGCTGAAGGCGCTGGTGTGCATGTTGGCATCAATGGTTCTACAGTTGGTGTCAACTACCAGCTTTACAATTCCATATCTTCTGTAGGTGGCGCTGTAACCGGTATTGGCGGGCCGCTGGATCTTGGCTTGCAAACAATTGCCGGCGCTTATACTGTAGTTGCTACAAACGCTACTACAAGCTGTACCAACACGATGTCTGGTAGCGCAACTGTTTCAATTACTCCATTGGTTACTCCTGGTGTAACAGTGAATTCACCTTCGGGCGACACCTTATGCGCAGGTAACTTCACTACATTCACTGCACCAACGGTTAATGGTGGCACTGCTCCTTCTTATGTATGGACAGTTAACAGCGTAACAAGCGGTACCGGTACTTCATTTGGTTACCTGCCAAATGACGGTGACGTAGTTGGTGTTTCTATGACGAGCAGTGCAGCGTGTGCTACTCCTAATACAGTAAGTAACTACATTACTTTGGTGGTTAACGCTACTGAGACACCTGCTGTAAGCGCCGTTGTTGCGCCAGGCAATGAAGTTTGCCAGGGTCAGTCGGTTACTCTGACTGCCACTCCTTCTTACGGTGGGTCTGCTCCTACATTCACCTGGATAAAAGCAGGTAGCACAGTTGCTACTACCGCTTCATTCAGCTACGTACCAGCTAATGGTGATAACCTGTATTGCGTAATGACCAGCAACTACCATTGCCAGACTGCAGCTGTTGCAAACAGCAATCATATCAATATGATCGTTGACCTGCCTACTACACCTACTGTTACCGTAGCATCTAACTCTGGTTTAAGCATAGTGACTGGCGAGTACGTTACATTTAACGCTACTGCTATCAATGCAGGCGGCTCGCCTACTTACCAGTGGTTTATCAATACAGTTGCAGTCCCAGGCGCTACAGGGCCTA
>JABDBX010000168.1 GCA_013288445.1 Bacteroidota bacterium | reverse complement strand
AAAAAACATGGGGTATTGCCCTGCCAATCCACGGATTCGAGCCTTCGTATGAACATAAAAATTCACCCACCCCTCCAATTACAAGGGCGGTAAGCATGGGCCTAAAGAGAAAACTGCCCTTAAATTTGTTCATCGTATTTCGTACTATGAACCTTGTTTGTAACTCCATTCCTGTTAAATTGACTATAAACTTAATCTGCTTTCTACAGAAATCTATTTTAGCCCGTATTCCTCTATCTTTCTGTACAATGTTGCTAAGCCAATATCCAGCAACCGGGCCGTTTCTGCCTTATTCCCATTTGTGTAATGTAGTATTTTCCGGATGTGGTTTTGCTCAATTGTTGCCAGGTGAAATGCCGGTAGGTCTCCCCTGCCTGTCTGTATGTCAAAGGGCAGGCTCTGCACCTGTATTTCAGCGCCATCCTCCATGATCACTGCACGCTCCATAACATTTTTTCAATTCCCTTACATTGCCCTTCCATTCATTATGCTTCAACACCTCGGTCGCTTCTTTGGAGATGGACTTGATATTTTTATTAGTTTTACCGGCATACACATCCAGAAAATGTTGTGCCAGGAGCGGAATGTCTTTAACCCTTTCCCGCAGAGATGGCAATTCAATACTAAACACAGCGATGCGGTAATAGAGGTCGCTACGGAAATGGCCATTCGCAATTTCGTCGTGCAAGTTTCTATTGGATGCCGCAACAATACGAAGATTGGCCTTTTGTTCCTTGGTATCCCCTACCCTCATGTAGGTTCCGTTTTCCAGCAATCGCAATAGTTTCGGCTGTAGCTCTAAGGGCATTTCACCTATCTCATCAAGGAATAAAGTTCCATCTTTCGCCTCTTCCACGAGGCCCTTCTTATCCTTTGTTGCGCCTGTAAATGCACCTGCCTTATGACCAAACAGCTCGCTCTCCAGCAAGTCCTTGCTAAAGGCGCTGCAATTAAGCGCTACAAATGGGTGGCTTGAACGGGAGCTACTGTAATGAATTGCCTGGGCAAATACCTCTTTACCGGTCCCGGTTTCGCCGGTAAGCAAAACGGCAGCCTCTGTTGGGGCCACCTTTTTTGCCAACTGGATGGCGCTGTGAATTGCAGCGCTATTACCGATGATGGCTTCAAAGCTATATTGGTTGCCCAATTGTTTTTCTAGCCTGCTAACCTTGTTTTGCAACGCTACTTTCTCAGATGCGCGGCTTAATAGCGGCAGTATTTTATCGTTATCATTGCCTTTAACTATATAATCGAAAGCGCCGTTCTTTATGGCCTGTACCCCATCGGGGATATTGCCATAAGCGGTGAGTAAAATTATTTCTATCGCCGGATACTTTTCCTTTAGCTCCTTAGCGAAATCAACCCCATTCCCATCTGCAAGCTTCACATCGCACAGCACAATGTCCACAGGATGATGAGCAAGGTGTTGCCTTGCCTTATTAATAGTAGCAGTATCAGCTACATCATAACCTTCCAATGAGATTATCCGCTTTAGCAACAGCCGCAGCTTTTCTTCATCATCAATAATCAGGATGTTTACCATTGATCTTTTTGTGGCTGCAAAGCTATTACAAGTAGAATATATCTTACCCAATACTTCCCGATAACGTAAAGAAAATATCTTCAATGAACACTCAATTCTGTTCACGTGCAAATAATTAAATACTATCTTCACTATATAAAAGATGCCATCATGAAGAAAATATTATTCCTGTTTTTTTTATTACCTCTTTTGACAAACGCCCAGATCATTACCACGGTTGCAGGAAACGGATCATCTGGATATAGCGGGGATGGGAGTCAAGCTACTGGTGCGCAAATGGGTCCAACTGGCGTTGCTGTTGATGTTTCTGGGAACATATACATAGCTGATGCAGGTAACAATTGCATACGTAAAGTCAATACTTCGGGCATTATTACGACGATAGCTGGTAATGGATATGGTGCCGGATCTGGTGGCATAACCGGGGGATACAATGGCGATAATATACCAGCTACATCAGCGGAATTATACTACCCTATGGGTGTAACTGTAGATATTTCGGGGAACGTGTATATAGCTGATTATGAAAATCATCGAGTGCGTAAGGTTAATACGTCGGGAGTCATAACTACTATTGCGGGAACGGGAATTATAGGCCAAAGCGGAGATGGCGGACCTGCGACAGCGGCAGAGTTAGGCTCACCTGAAGGAGTTACAATGGACGTTGCAGGCAATATTTATGTAGCTGATAATTATGGCAATAACAGCATACGAAAAATAGATGTCTTAGGCACCATCTCAACTGTTGCAGGCGGAGGGTCCAACGATCCCGGCAATGGGTTACTTGCAACTTCTGCATATCTTGTCGGTGTTCAAAATGTTTCCGTGGATAATGTGGGTAATATTTACTTCGCTGAAGGCGGCAACCAAATAGTATGTAAAGTAAATACAGCCGGAATACTTAGCATTGTCGCAGGAAAATATGGAACAGCTGGCTACAACAGCGATGGGATAGCTGCTACAGACGCTAAATTAAATGGCCCTATTGATGTCGCTCTTGATAAACTGGGCAACCTATATATAACCGAATTTGAAGGGCATCGCTTGCGTTTAGTTGATACTTCAGGGATCATTTCAACAATAGCAGGAATAGGAACTGCCGGATATAACGGAGATGGGATTGGGGCTTTTTCAGCTAAGTTAAGCTACCCTTATGGATTGGCAATTGATATTTTTGGCGATATTTATATCGGAGATGGCGGTAATAAACGTGTTCGTTTAATTAAAATGGATACTACAGTCCTTATAAAATCGTTAACGCTACCGTCTGAAGACATAAAAATCTATCCCAATCCAGCATCTACAACCCTAACTATTTGTTCATCAACTCCTATCATAACAGTAGCCTTGCTCAACATCTGTGGACAGCATATCATTAGCAGCTACCATTATAAACAGGAAGTGCAAGTAGATATCGCCGACTTGCCTGCGGGTGTTTACTATATTTCTATAAATGGCTCAGAGGTGAGAAAGTTCTGTAAGCAATAGTAGTTCAATAGCTTCTTTGAAAACAATCCCTACCATGGACCAGTAGATAACCAGAGAGTAACCAGATTGAAAAAGCTGCTCAAATCATATATCTCTTTTACCCGAACAGAACGTTTTGGGCTACTCGGCATATGTGCATTGCTTATTATTCTTGTTGTTGTCAGGGCGACTATGCCGCTATGGGTGCATCCCGTTGAGAACCTGGAGAATGACAGAAAACTGGTTGCATCATGGCGGCCCTACCAGCGTAGCCAGGACGGACTAAATAACAAAACTGATAACCCTAAAAAAGACTACCAGGATGCCTTTGATGATAACCCTACCCCACTACCCGATACCGTAAACGTGAATACAGCCGACTCAGCTACTCTTGTGCGTTTTAAAGGGATAGGGCCGGTTACCGCTGGCAAAATAGTGGCGCGCAGGAAGGACAAAGGCCCGTTCACCAGCATAGAGCAGCTCACAGAAGTAGGCAGGTTCCCGGATGCAACTTTTGAATTATTAAAAAAACATTTAAGCACCAGATAAAAAAATGTCGTAAAATTGTGGCATAATAACCTCTATATAACAAAATGGATTTTAACTATACAGATACCCAGGTCTCTATTGCTGAAATGATTCGTGATTTTGCTAATAAGCATATCCGGCCACAAATGATGGAATGGGACGAGGCGCAAAAATTCCCTGTCGATCTTTTTCATAAGATGGGTGAGCTTGGCCTTATGGGCGTATTGGTACCAGCAGAATATGGCGGTTCAGGCCTTGGCTATTTTGAATACGTTACCATTATCAGCGAGATCGCTAAAGTTTGTGGTTCCATCGGCCTTTCGGTAGCGGCGCATAACTCGTTGTGTACCGGCCACATACTCTACTTTGGCAGCGAGGAACAAAAAAAGAAATACCTTCCAAAACTCGCCAGCGGTGAGTGGATAGGCGCATGGGGGCTAACAGAAGCCAACACAGGCAGCGACTCAGGCAATATGCGCTGCACCGCCACCAAGGACGGCGATGAATGGGTGATAAACGGTACCAAGAACTGGATAACACATGGCATCAGCGGCAACGTAGCGGTGGTGCTGGCCCGCACCGGCGAGCCGAGGGCGAAAAATAACAGCACGGCATTTATTATAGAGCGCGGCACACCAGGCTTTTCGGCAGGTAAGAAGGAAAACAAACTGGGTATGCGCGCCAGCGAAACATCGGAGCTTGTATTCGACAATTGCCGGGTATCAGACGCACAAAGAATGGGCGACGTGGGCGATGGCTTCCACCAGGCTATGAAGGTGCTTGATGGTGGCAGAATATCTATTGCAGCCCTGGCGCTGGGCATTGCAAAGGGTGCTTATGAAGCATCCTTGAAATACTCTAAAGAGCGCCATCAATTCGACCAGCCCATATCCAACTTCCAGGCAATAGCCTTTAAGCTGGCAGATATGGCTACCCAGATAGAGGCATCTGAACTGCTGATATACCAGGCATCTGACAAAAAGAACCGTGGCGAAAAAATGACCAAGGAATCGGCTATGGCTAAATACTATGCATCGGAAGCGGCTGTGCGTATATCAACAGATGCGGTGCAGATATTTGGCGGCTACGGTTATACAAAGGATTTCCCGGTAGAAAAGTATTACCGCGACAGCAAGCTTTGCACTATTGGCGAAGGCACTTCTGAAATACAGAAATTGGTCATCTCCAGAGA
>JABDBX010000167.1 GCA_013288445.1 Bacteroidota bacterium | reverse complement strand
CCCACTGTTCTAAGCATCTCATTAGCCTTCTCCACTTTATCTTGAAAAAGAGGCATATTCACATATTTTTCAAGTGATTTATCTATTTTGATAACACCACGCTTACCGCTTGTTTTTTTCTTTGTCATTTCAGTTAAAAAAATTTCATACTTACAAATATAGAATTTAAGGCAAGTTAAAAGTACTCATTTTGCGATTACCCGCTCAAAAACTTTAAATTGCATCTTCATTTAAAACGTTAGCCTAAAGCTACATTACCAAACGACCCTATACTATCTACTAACGACTATCTACATTAAAAAACAGCTTTAGACTTTCTACTTACGACTTTATACTATATGACAACACAATTAAAGAACTACGCCGAAGGCAAATGGATAAATGGAACCAAGACTGGCGAAACATTGCATAATGCAATAACAGGCGATGCACTTTACACAGCCAGCAGTGACGGGCTCGACTTTGGGGCTATGATGCATTATGCCCGTAAGGTGGGAGGCCCTGCATTGCGCAAACTAACCTTCCATGAACGCGGGCGTATGCTCAAGGCCCTGGCCTTATACTTGCTGGAGCGCAAAGAATATTTTTATACCATAAGCGCTTTTACCGGTGCTACCCGTGCCGACTCGTGGGTGGATATTGAAGGCGGTATAGGCAACTTGTTTGCCAATGCCAGCCTGCGCCGCCAGTTCCCGGATGAGCGGTTTTATGTGGATGGGGATACGGCTAAATTGTCAAAGAACAACACGTTCATAGGCCAGCATATTATGGTGCCGCGCGAGGGTGTGGCCATACATATCAATGCATTTAACTTCCCGGTATGGGGTATGCTGGAAAAGATAGCGGTGAACCTGCTTGCCGGTGTGCCGGCAATTGTAAAGCCAGCCACGCTTACTTCTTATCTTACAGAAGCTGTTTTTGAAGAGATCATTAAGTCGGACGTATTGCCTGAAGGGTCGTTGCAACTTATATGCGGCTCGGCGCGGGGTATATTGGACAGTATAGAAACACAAGATGTGGTGACCTTCACCGGCTCGGCATCTACCGGCCGGATGCTGAAGGCGCAACCGCGCATACTTTCTGAGGCAGTCCCCTTCAATATGGAGGCTGATTCCCTAAACTGCTGCATACTGGCCCCTGACGTGCATCCCGGTATGGCGGAGTTTGATATTTTTATTAAGGAAGTAGTGCGGGAAGTGACCACCAAGGCAGGGCAGAAGTGTACAGCTATTCGCCGCATCATAGTGCCTGCGGATAGGGTAGAGGATGTGCAAATTGCTCTGGGCAAGCGGCTCGCTACAACAACAATTGGAGATCCCTCGATAAAGGAAGTGCGTATGGGCCCATTGGCTGGTCTTTCCCAGCGCAATGAGGTGCGGGAAAAAGTGCAGTTGCTTGCAAAGTCGCAGCGTATAGTCATAGGCAATATGGACCATTTTGAGGTAATGGGAGCCGACAAAGAAAAGGGCGCGTTCCTTCCGCCGCTTATATTCCTGAATACGGATCCATTTAAGAATACCGATTGCCATAGTGTAGAAGCTTTTGGGCCGGTGTCAACCATAATACCTTATAATGGTATTGATGAAGCGATAGAACTTTCCCGGATGGGTATGGGTTCGTTGGTAAGCTCGGTAGTTACTGCCGATGACGAAATAGCTAGGGAAATAGTTTTAGGCACGGCCAGTATGCATGGCCGGATATTGATACTCAATGCCGACTGTGCAAAGGAAAGCACAGGGCATGGTTCACCATTACCACTGCTGGTGCACGGCGGTCCGGGCAGGGCAGGGGGAGGTGAAGAAATGGGCGGTAAGCGTGGTGTGCTGCACTATATGCAACGCACGGCGATACAGGGCTCCCCCACAACTTTATCTCGCATCACTAACGTATATCAGCAAGGTGGGAAGCAGCATGAAACAGATGTGCATCCTTTCAAAAAATACTTTGAAGACCTGGCCATAGGTGAGACCCTGATAACAGCAAAACATACCGTTACAGATGCCGACATTACCAACTTTGCCAACGTGAGTGGCGATAATTTTTACGCTCACATGGATGCCACTTCACTGGAGGGGACGATATTTGAACACCGAGTAGCGCATGGTTACTACATACTATCGAAGGCGGCGGGCCTATTTGTGGATGCCAAAAAAGGCCCGGTATTGCTTAACTATGGTATAGACGAATGCCGCTTTACAAAGCCGGTGTACCCAGGTATGACCATAGGTGTGCGCCTGACTGTGAAAGAAAAAACCGCGCAGGAAAAGCGGACACCCGAAGATGTGGCCAAAGGAATAGTAAAGTGGCTGGTGGATGTGTATGATGAAACCGGCGAAACAGTAGCTATCGCCACCATACTGACAATGGTAAGAATGAAGGTGCAGGATTGATTTATGTCGCAATACGGGCAGCCCTGCATGGCAGAAATCTAATAGCGATGGGCATTGCCCGCAGCACCCCCGCTGTTCGCTCTGTTTCTTCGCTCTTCATACCTATCCCCTAAGCACGTCCATGCTGCCGTCATCTTTTATCCGAACCAGCATAGATGGTTCACTTATTGTGTCATCGTCTCGCCGGTAGTTGACCACATAGTCCGCGCCCTCGATTATGGCGGGTTGCAGCATTTTATATACAGGTGCGCCTGGCGTGCCGCTTATGTTTGCTGAAGTAGAGACTATCGGGCCACGAAACCGTTTTATCAGCGCCTTGCAAAACGGGTCTGTGGTCACCCTGATCGCTATGCTTCCATCTTTGTTTACCACATTTGAGGGGAAGTCCAATGCATTTTCATAAATAACGGTAGTAGGCCGTTTAAAGCCTTCTATGATGGCTATTATATCGGGGTGAGGGGTTGCAACATATTGCAGCACTTCACGTGCTTCAGCCAGCAATACGATCAGGCTTTTTTCCTTTGGCCGCTGCTTTATGTTGAATATCTTTTCTACAGCCTTTTCATTCATTGCAGCGCAACCCAGCCCCCATATAGTATCCGTGGGATATAGTATTACGCCACCGGTCTGCAGAGTGGATACACAGTTTTTTATGTCGCTCTCGAAGTCCACCATAGTAGCTGGTCGTTGGTTATTTCTAATGCACACCTGAAGTGGCCTTCCGGGCATGCTTTATGCCCATGCAGTCCACACGGGCGGCAATACAATCGTTCTTTTATCTCTACCACCTTTCCATTCGCTCGCAAAGGCCCGAAACCAAATGCAGGCACAGTGGAGCAGAACACCCCTGTAACCGGCGCATTCATCGCTGTGGCAAAGTGTAAAGGAGCCGAATCATTGGCATAATTCATTTCCGCGCCCTGCATTAACGCTGCAGATTGCAAAAAGCCAAGTTTCCCGCAAAGGTTTTTCACATATCCACGCCGTATTTTAGCAAGTATCGATTCAGCCAAATCACTGTCCGAAGGAGCGCCGAGTAAATATACCGGATAACTGTCCGGCAGGGCATCGATCAACGCAACCCATTTTTCTGCCGGGAATTGTTTTGTGAACCACACCGACGATGGCGCGATACAAATATAAGGCGCACCCTGGTATTGCTTAACCAGGTCGTAATCAACGGGCGAAGGATACAATTTAGGAAACTCAAAGTCACCACCTGTGATGTCAGAAATAAGCATTTGGTTTCTTGCTACCTCATGCACAGGCTCTCCGGAATAAGGCTCAGAAATAATGTGGTGTACTTTCCTGGTATAGCAAAACGAAAAGGGGTTTTTGTCAAATCCAGCTTTAAATTCAGCGCCAGACAGAAAAGTAATAAGGCCGGATGTTGCAAAACGATGCAAATTGATGACGTGGGTATAGCGCTCCTTGCGCACCTCCAACGCTATTTTCAGTAGGTTCTTGTTCTTCTGTGTTTGCTTGTCCCAAATAAGTAGTTTAGTGATAAATGGGTGCTGTTGCAGCAAGCCTTCGTTTCCCTTACGCAACAGAAAATCTATCCGGGCGTTTGGGAAATTTTGGTGCAGCTTTTCCAGTATGGCAGTGGCCAGCACCACATCTCCGGTAAAAGCCGTTTGTATGACCAAAAATTGCTGCATCAGGGGGCAAAATACGCTATGTAAACGAGGCTGGCAAAGAACATGCTGCTTTTCTGAAAACTTTAGACTCTTTGCATATTGTTTATGGTTATAAGTAGGGGTGTAAGTATGAACAGTTGTCTTAATTAAGAGCACAAATTCAGTGAAATACCAGCAACAGGTTTTAACAATAAAAAAATCGTTTTTTGTTTTTTTGGTGCTAAATTTGTTCAACATTGTAATTAAAATATTTAGAAATGAAAAAAGCTATTCTATCCTTAGGGTTATTGCTGTTATCAGCGGGCGTTACTATGGCGCAGCATAAAAAAGATAAAGAGAGCACTGCCCTGAGCGAAAAACAAACAACTGCAACCGCAACCGCTCCCGCCGCTACTAGTTTAAAGGCCGATGATATGGCGTTTAAAGATGCCACGCATGAATTCGGAACGGTGCCTGAAGGCCCCGATGCCACGTGCGAATTTACCTTTGTTAATAACGGGAAAGAGCCAATTATTATACAAAAAGCCCAGCCTTCCTGCGGCTGCACGGTTCCTTCATTTTCCAATGAGCCGGTACCTCCGGGCGGTACCGGAACTATCAATGTTGCGTTCCACACTAAGGGTAAGCCGGCCACATTCAATAAAACCATAACTGTGGTATCTAATGCCGGCACTAAAGTACTTACCATAAAGGGAATGGTGGAGAAAGCGCCAACGGGTTCGGTTCCTGAGAACAACTCTATGATAAAGACAAATTAATTGCCCACTTTGTAATTGTTCCATACACAAATGAAAAA
>JABDBX010000166.1 GCA_013288445.1 Bacteroidota bacterium | reverse complement strand
CTTTTACAATCACCGCTCTTTAAGATCGGTGGCACTCCCATTTTTGATTTAAACAAAGCGCAGAAGGGACCTATCACGGAGATATTTAAGAAAATGCTTGCTGAGCAAGCTTCTGACTATGCCTTTAAAGATGATCTGATACGCAATTACATTCAGCTGATCATACATGAGGCGTTGAAAATACAGCCATCTGAAAGGCATTCCGAACAGAAAAATGCGGCACAGCGAGTAACATCTGTGTTCCTGGAATTGCTCGAACGACAGTTCCCCATAGAAAGCACTTCACGGCCACTTCAAATAAGAACAGCCCAGGATTTTGCAAAGCATTTATCTGTTCATGTTAACTATTTGAATAGTTCGGTGAAGGAGATTACCGGTAAACCAACAACTACCCATATTGCCGAAAGAATTGTAACCGAAGCCAAAGCTTTACTCCAACATACGAATTGGAATATAGCCGAGATCGCATACTCCCTTGGTTTTGAATACCCTACCTACTTCAATAATTTTTTTAAAAAGAAAACCGGTTATATTCCTAAATCGGTGAGGGCTGCCCATCTTTGATTTTTATACTTTTTCGTTTGCTTTTCGTTATATCTGTGCGGGGCTTATTATGACCTTTGTGTCATTATTAACGATAACCAGGAAACAATCTTATGAAACACATCTCAATCGGGGGGCTTGATGTCTCCCGCATCGGACTCGGCGCTATGTCTATGGCCGGCTACTACAACATAGGTGAGGGTAGCGATACCGAATCCATCCGTACCATTCACCGGGCGCTCGAGTTGGGTGTAACCCATATCGACACCGCCGAGATTTACGGTCCCTTTGTCAATGAAGAACTTGTAGGTCGCGCTATCAAGCACCGTCGGGATAAAGTGGTGTTAGCCACCAAATTCGGCCTTGTATCCCACTCCGGTGGCGGCCCGGGCGTCATAGACAGTAGTCCGGCAAACGTTCGTGCCGCAGTGGAGGGCTCTTTGAAGCGGCTGAACACAGACTATATCGACCTGTATTACCAGCACCGGGTTGACCCAAACACCCCAATAGAAGACACCATTGGCGCGCTGGCCGACCTGGTTGCCGAGGGCAAGATCCGCAATATCGGATTGTCTGAGGCTGGCACAAATACCATTCGCCGGGCCCATGCTGTGCATCCCATTGCAGCGATACAAACTGAGTATTCATTGTGGACCCGGGATCCTGAAGCCGAACTGCTGCCATTGTTGCGCGAGCTGGGCATTGGATTTGTGCCTTATTCTCCGCTTGGCCATGGATTTCTAACGGGCGAGATCAAATCGCCGGAGCAACTGTCGGACGATGACTGGCGCAAGAACAACCCGCGATTCACCGGTGAGAATTTCCATCGCAACCTACGGATCGTTGACGAGGTCAAGTCTGTAGCCGCACAGGTGGGTGCTACACCGGCACAGGTGGCGCTGGCCTGGTTGCTTGCGCAGGGCAACGATATAGCCCCTATTCCTGGCACCAAGCGCGTTGCACGCGTAGAAGAAAATACCGCAGCCGACGGCATCGTACTAAGTCCACAGCAACTTGAACGGCTGAACAACCTTACGCCAGCCGCCGGTGAGCGGCACAACGAAATGAACATGGCTGCTATCGACAGATAGTCAGAAATACCGTTGAAAAACATTTTGTAAAAGCCGCTACATCAGTGGCTTTTGCTATTTTGTTAGCCTTGGGGGACAAATCCCGAACCCGGTTGTAGTGGGTTTGAAGTTATGTTGTAGTTTTCGGAAGCGAAACGCTTACCTGTGCAAAAACAAACCGCGATCGTCTGACCAGTGTAGAAGGCGACAGTCGCAAGAACGTAGTCAGATACTTGACCCACCTGGGATTCATTTTCTGTTATTCTTTTGAAGTCCCCTTGTCTTCTATTAAATGATTAGTGTTGTAAGTACTGATATACTCCCTTATTTGTGTATCATCTATGTTCAAATCATATAAAGGAATCCGTACAACAGTAATATTATCTGCAACGAGGGTTAGTGTAAGGTACAAATTTAATGGCCGACCTACTTTAAGTGTGGCATAATATTCTATTTCATCCCATTTTATTAACACACCTTCGTTTGAAATCCCAGAACTATCGATTGCCAGGTATATTTTTTTACTAATAATGTACTTTGTATATATAATGACAAAGTAAACCGAAGATGCCATCACCATAATAAAACTAATAGCTACCGGGATTGTCCATTTTGTAATTGTGAACGCTAAGTAAGGCAAATAGCCGACAGCTGCCCAGAAAGGAAGAACGCGGGGCACGTAGTATTTTTTTGATTTTTTAAATTCGAGACGTTGTTGCAAATTTTCGATTGAATACATTGTTGGCAGATTGTAACAATCAAATATAGAATATAATTTTCTACTCTTCCTTGTTTGTAACTAGGATACGGCAATGCTGATCCGGATTGTACACGAAACGAATCTTGTAGCAGAGTCATTTCCCGCCGTTGCAGATTTTATTTTCTTCTGTACAATCACTCTGTAATGCGTTAATAATGAACCTCTTGGAGTACGTAACACACTCCCCTCCTGTTTTTAGGAGGGGATGCCAGGAGCTTGCGACTGGCTGGGGTGGTTGGCTCGTGCTTATCAGGAAACATGGAATACAATTAACGCGAGTTGGCGTTGCTTATTCGCGAGTCAACCACCCCAGATTTATTCGGCAGTCGCCTCATAAATCATCCCCTCCTAAAAACAGGAGGGGAGCGTGTAGCGCAGCTAATCACGAGAAAATACAGCCATTAATCATTCTTTTCCCCATCGCCGGATACACGGATCCTGCCGAAAGCAAAACTACCATTATGTTCCACTCATTTCTTAATTTTGCCAAATGAGAAAAAGCCTGGTCGTTTTTATTTGCCTTTTGTTAGTGTCGTTTGCTGGCTTGCAAACAGTGGCTATCGCAAAAGACCCGGCTGAAAAAACAGGGCGCATTACCGTTATTGTTACACCGGTATTCAATAGCCATCCGCTAAAGCTGGCCACGCAATACTACGTAAACTCAAACGGCGACACCCTGTATGTGGACCTCTTCCGGTTTTATATGACCGACTTCGGGCTCACCGATACCCACTCCGGCAAATCCTTCCAGTGCAAAGACAGCAACCACCTTATTGACGCCGAAGAGCCCGCCAGCACCACCTTCACGCTTGATGTGCCACCCGGCGAGTACAGCGACCTTTCATTCATCGTAGGCGTGGACAGCATCTATAATACCAATGGCGCCAACAGTGGCGACCTGGACCCGGTAAAGGGTATGTACTGGGCCTGGAACAGTGGCTATATTATGGCCAAGCTGGAAGGCCACTCGCATGTATGCAAGACGCTGCACGAGGCGTTCGAGTTCCATATAGGCGGATATGCCCCACCCTACAATGCCGCCCGCGGCGTTACCCTCGATCTGCCAAAGCCCATTGATGTGAAAAGCGGCAGTAATACCACCATCCGCATCAAGGCCAATGCTGCTGCATGGTTCAATGGCAATATTGATCTCTCCATAGTCAACGACATTGTGATACCCGGCCGCGAAGCCTCTATGATGGCCGATAACTATGCACAAATGTTCTCAGTAGGAGAGTAACAAATTATGAATACACGAGCCATAAAATACCTGTTGCCATGTGTGGTGTTTGTATTCATTATCGTATGCACGCTGGGGTTCGATATAAAGCCCGGCGATGTAAAATTTGTAGTGCCTCCGGGCTGGCCAAAACCGGTTTACAAGCTCAATAAAAACAAACTTACCGACGAAGGTTTTAAGCTGGGGCGCAAGCTGTTTTATGATCCCATATTGTCGCTCGATGGTTCTACCTCCTGCGCCAGTTGCCACACCCAGTGGTCGGGTTTTACGCATGTGGACCATGGTGTGAGCCACGGCATAAACGGGCTCAAAGGCAAGCGCAATTCACTCACACTTTTTAACCTCGCCTGGAACAAGTCGTTCATGTGGGATGGTGGCATTAATAACCTGGAAGTGCAGCCACTGGGCCCTATGGGCAACCCGGTGGAGATGGGTACCACATTAGAAAACGTGGTAAAGAAATTAGACACCGCCAAAGGCTACCGCGCCCGCTTCTATCTTGCCTTTGGCGACAGCACGGTTACCGGCCAGCATGTGCTTAAAGCTATGGCGCAGTTCCTGGTGATGCTGGAATCCTTCAACTCCAAGTACGATAAATACACCCGCAACGAAACAGGCGGCGAAATGAGCCCGCAGGAGCTCAGTGGCCTCAAACTATTTCGTGCCCGTTGCGAAACCTGCCACAAAGAGCCGCTGTTCACCAACAATGGCTTTGAGAACATCGGTCTTACCGTGGACCGCCAGCTATGGGACTATGGCCGCATGGCCATAACCAATGACCCTAACGATTCGCTGAAGTTCAAAGTACCGTCGTTGCGCAACATTGTGAACTCCTACCCATATATGCACGACGGCCGTTTTAAAACCCTTATGCAGGTGCTGGACCACTACACCGATGGCATAGTGCAAAGCCGCACCCTTGCCAAAGAGCTGCGTACCCCCATGATCCTCACCCCCGACGACAAGAAAGACATCATCGCCTTCCTCCAAACCCTCACCGACAAAGATTTCCTCTTCGACATGCGCTTCCGCGATTGGCGGGATTGACGCCCTGCGGGCGAGAGCGGAGAAACAGAGCGGGGAGCGGGACAGAAGAACCACATCTTTTTCATTGAAGCATCCTAATGGGTTGCTCCGTAGGAGCTATCTTTTTGTAGCAATGAAGCAAACAAATACGTGTATGCCCCATGGGGGCTAACATCACTCGCGAGGGTGTCAGCCCCCATGGGGCATAGCCCGCATTTATGATATTGCTACAAAGAGTAAGCCCCGCCGGGGCAACGTCATTGACTTAACGAAAACCCATACAGACGTAGGTTCGATACCTTCGGCATCGTGAGTCATTCAATATTTAATCTTCTATAAACGTTGGATGCCTTCGGC
>JABDBX010000165.1 GCA_013288445.1 Bacteroidota bacterium | reverse complement strand
AGGTCTCTGCCCCTATTGTTTGCGGCGGGATCGTCAACTGCTCATTTGAGCAGTTGTATAGCCCATAAACTTTAGAATGTGTATTGTTGAAATTGTTAAACCAAACCTTGTTAATCACGGTAGGGTCATTGTAAATACTATCGGTATAGTAGCCGCTGGTTGAGCAATCTGAATTGCAAAGATGATAAGCGCCCACAAAAAATGAGGTACATGGCGGCTGTGCTTTTACGGTCAGGTTAAATCCATAGGTTTTAACCTCACCTGAGGCGGTAGTAGCTGTAAGTACCATTGGGTATTTTCCGGGCACTGCCCCTGCGGCGGTTGAATCCCTTAAGGAGAGTGTAGTGCTAAAGGTTGGGATTCCGGTGGCAGTCCAGCTGGACGAATCCATGGTTATGGATGCCGGTAGCGCGGACAACGACAGTGTAACCGCCTGCTGTGCTGAGTCTGAATATTGGACCGTTAGCTGCATAAACACGGGCTCAAAGCTGCCGTTTTGCAATGTAAGGTCAGTCACACCATTAACTAAAAACGATGGTGGCTGCGGAATAATTGTAGTATTATTTGTGGTTTTCGTACATCCGGCCAGGATAACAGACGCCAGGGCAACGAGTAAATAGCTTCTTCTCATAAAAATTAATTTGTGGTTAAAGATCAATGTAACTGGGTGTATTTCAGCGCATACCATTAACGCTAAACACCTGTGCTTATTGTGTTACCCGCAAAAACCATGCCGTATATAGTGTTCGGATGAATGTGGTGTTTGCGATACAGCTTTGACAACTTTTCAAAAGTTGTCAAAGCTAAATCTCGCGCAAACAGTAAGTGTTTTATTATTCAGGTTCAGAGATCTTTTCCTCCGTCACTGTCTCGGGTTCCGATGTTTCAATCGTATTTCCGTTGTCCCGATTCTCGGCCACTGGTTCAGTCATTTCCTCGCCAGCCGCGTTTTCAACAGTGGTGGTTTCCGGCTCAGATGTTTCAACGTCGTCTCTATTGTCCACGTTCTCGGCCACAGGTTCGGCTGTTTCCATGCTGTCACTGGTCGCTTCTACGGCAGGTTCACTTATTTGCGTATCACTTTCATGCTCTTCTGTTACCACGGCAGATTCAGATGTATTCCCCGCTGTATTATGCTCCTCTGCCACAGCTCCCTCAGTGCGGGACTTGCGGTCATTTTTATGTTCCTTCTTTACTTCTGCAGGTTCAGGTGTTTTCAGGTCATTTTTAGCCTGTGCGTATTTTTCTTCCAGCCTTTTTATTTGCCGTTCCCCATCGGCCATAAGTTTTTCCAAGTGCGCCCGCAACTCGTTAGCTTTCTTACCGGGGGTTATATTCTCTATCGCGGCTTTAAAGTCAACCAGTTTTTCCTTTTCCTCTTGGATATCTTTCTGCAGCTGCACTACCAGGTCCCTGGCCTTGGCCACGCGCGCGTCTTTCTGCGATTCTATAAATTGTTTGTGTTGCTCGCGGCTGGCGTCTTTACGCTCGAAGAAGAATTTGCGGGCAGCGTTAAAATCTTCCCACATTTTGTCGCCATGCACCCGTGCTACCGGGCCTATCTTCTTCCACTCTTCCATCAGCTCCACCATGCCGGCAGTAGCCTCGCCCCAGTGGTTTGAATACTTCAGTTGTTCCGCACGCTCCAGCAGGTCGCTTTTCAGCCGGTAATTATTCTCAAACATGGCATTAACGCCTTCGTTATGTTGCCGCTTGGCTTCAAAGAACTGTTCCTGGCTGGCGGTGAATCGTGTCCATAGATCATCTCCCCTTTCCTGTGGTACACGGCCGGTTTTTTTCCATTCTTCCATAAGCGTGGCAAATGCCTTGGTAGTTGCATTCCAGTCGCGGCTTTCCTTCAGGGCTTCGGCCTTTTCTGTCAAAGCCAGCTTTGTTATATAATTCTGTTCCTGCTGTACTTGTATTTTATTGAAATTCTCTTTCTTTTTATCAAAAAAGGCGCTCTTCGCGGCTATGAAACGCTGCCATAATTCTTCGTTCTTTTTATTAACGGTATGGCCTATCGTTTTCCATTCTTCGGTAAGCCGGTGAAAAGCTTCGGTCGTCTTTTTCCACTCTTCCGATTTTGCCATCGTCTCGGCCTGTTCCACCAGGTCTATCTTCAGGTCCAGCTTGCGTAGCAGGTCTTTTTCCTCATCTTCGTGGTGCAGGCGCTTACGCTCATGAAAACCTTTGCGCGCAGCTTCTATCCTGTTCCATAGCTTATCATTCCTGCCTTTATCCACGTAGCCCGATAGCTTCCAGCGTTCTGCAATATCACGGAATGCCAGCGTAGTTTCTTTCCATTCTTCGCTTCCGGCAAGACCTTCAGCAAGCTCGGCCAGCTTTAACTTTTCGGCATAATTTTCTTCGGCTAATGTATATATGGTATGTTCCCAGTCGTGTACCAGCAACGCCAGCTTTTCAAAGTCGCCAAGGGCCACTGCGTGGTGCAGGTATTCCTTGGTACTTGCCACCTTGTCTGCCAGTTTCAGCTTGTCTTCAGCGGCCAGCCACTCTACCTCGGTTTCCATTATACGGCCTTCCACAGCCTTGAATTTATCCGTCAGGGTTTTAACCACCGCATCACCGCTCTCAGGAGAGATCCTGGCAATAATACGTTCTCTAATATTGCTGTTGGCAAGGAGTACGATGTCCCCGTTTTCTTCCAGTTTAAATAATTCTTTAGCGGCAAATGATTGCTCGTTCCACCAGCTGATAAGATCAGAATTTTGTTCCTGCGACATAACGCTTCCCGGTTTTTAATACACAGCCATTAAAACTGTATCGCAAGATAATGCTAATTGTCTATATATCCCAACACTATAGACGAAAACAACAAACCTATACCCGAATGGGTTCTTTAGGGGTATTAAAGCGGGTTTTTTTGCTGATTTGGACAACGCTATTTTCGAGTGTATGGCAAACTGCATGTTTTATACTTTGCACGGCATAGTTTTGTGCGTTTGTTAAAAGGGGGTTTCGTTCATAAGTGTCCCTAACCTTAGATGCACGGCATCGCTATATGGTCAAGCCCTGAAAGGGCGGCATCTAATAGCGATGGGCATCGCCCATCGAACTCGCGTAGGATTTCTGAGTACATGGCAAAATGCACAAAACTATCCCGTCGGAAGTATAATCATGTTGTACAGTTTCGGCTAAAGCCCGATATATTTCGCTTTAATCCCCCAACCTAACGGCCGGGCAACTAAAATTTATATTCCCAAAGTGCCTCGTGACGCATGCCCCTATTTCCCAAACACCTTTTTAAGCAGGTCGTTCACCCTGGCAGCGGGGTTCATGCGTATTTTAGCTTCTTCATCGGCTATATACACAAATACGCCATTCAGGGCACGTTCGGTTACATAGGCAGGAAGATCGGGATTTACTTTCTTAAAGGTAGTAGGCAGGCTATTATACGTTTTAAATACCGTATTCCAATACTTGGTTGCATTTACTTTTTCCAGCGCCTCGTCTATCACCGGACGGAATGCCTTTGTAAGCGCGGCAGATGTTTTCGACTTCAGGTATTGGGTCGCAGCGTCATTGCTGCCTTGCAAAATGCTTAGCGCATCCTGGATGCTCATATCCTTAATAGCGTCCACAAATATATCCAGCGCCTTCCCCGATGCATCTTCCGCAGCACGATTCATAGATAGAATTGCATCGTCCACCTGGTTGCCCAGGCCCACTTCCCTAAGCGTTTTCTCCACTTTCACTGCCTCTGGCGGCATCGGTATTTTTATCAGCGCATTCCCGAAGAAGCCGTCAACCGCAGAAACCTTGCCGGTAGCATTCTTAGCCCCCACACGCAAAGCCTCCCGAAGGCCATCAGAAATTTCTGATTGCGAAAGGGACGCGCCACCACCTTTTTTACCCTTAAACTTTTCCAGTGAGCGGTCCGCATCGCTCACATAATCGCGAAGTATCTGGGCACGAACATGGCCCTGTGCCGCAATCAATATTGATAGAACTAAAATGGAACCCTTTATTGCTTTCATAATAATCGTTTTAGTTGTCGTTTATCTCAATCCTTACTGGCAGATTTTGTTTTTCATACTGGGGCTGCACAACAAGAGTTGCGTAACACACTCCCCCACCTTTTTCCAAGGAGGGGATGATTTATGAGGCGACTGCCGAATAAATCTGGGGTGGTCGGCTCGCGCCTAGGGCTCTCCACCCTGTTTTCCTGCTCTTACAAGGTGTCCCGCACCAGAAAAAGGTGTGGGACACCTACTACTTACCCCTGCCTCAACTCTGTTTCTACACTCCCAATCCATATTTCCTTTACTTATACAGCCCTGAAAGGGTGAAATCTAATAGCGATGGGCATCGCCCATCGAACGTTTTCCACCGCTCTCCCCCCTGTTTCTCCGCTCTTAGGCGGTGTCCCACACCTTTTTCGGGTGTGGGACACCTATTACTTTTTCCACCGCGCTCCGTCCTGTTTCTCAGCTCCTATTTAATGCCCCGCACCCGCACCACCACTTGCGCCACCGCCGCCATCTTTCTTCTGCCCGCCACCCGGCCCGCCATTGCCGCCCTGGTCATTATCGTCACCATCTTTCAGGTTTTTCTCCCTGTCCTCGCTCGATGGGGGAGCCAGCTTCTTTTTATCGTCCTTGCCATGTTTTCCGGCGGCGCTATTTTTACCCAGGTCTGTTTTACCGAAACGGTACGTAAAGTTAATGTTCCCTATCCGTGTTTCCCTGATCCGGTTTATCGTTTGGCTGTAAGCAGGTATGTTGAAATCAGTGACATTGGTATGCGTATTAAAAATGTCAGAGCAATTCAGGATAAGCGTAGCCTTATTTTTCAGGAAGTTTTTCCGCAACGCTACATCGACCCAATACGTTTCCCTGATGCTGCCCTGGGCGGTAACCTTTGGCGACTCATAATTTCCATTGATCTGCAATGAAAAATTCTTTGGGAATTTTATGTTCGTATTCACTTTTCCAAACCAGCTAAATCCACTGGCGTTAACCAGGTACTTTTTA
>JABDBX010000164.1:4537-5065 GCA_013288445.1 Bacteroidota bacterium | reverse complement strand
GAAGCATCCGCTACGACAAGATCGAGGAAATAGCGCGGCTTATTAATTCACTAAAGCCGGGTAGTCTGTATATCCTTTTTCTCCGGGAGTATAGAAAGTCGCAGGGTCTGGTTTTGCGAGATCAATCGCATCTTTCATACGTGTCACCAGGTCAGGGTTTGCAATGAAGGGGCTACCAAAAGAGATCAGTTCTGCGTTTCCTGCTTCCAGGTCGGCGGCGGCAGTGTCGGCATTATACCCTCCATTGAGGATAAGCGTTCCACCAAAGGCACTGTGCATCTCTGTTATAAGTTCGGCAGGCATGGCAAAACGCAGCAAATGAATATAAGCAATACCTATTTTTTTCAGTCCTTCTGCCAGCGAAATGTATTGAGTTGCCTCCTGTTCGTCGGGCGTCATGTCGTTAAATTTATTGAAGGGCGACAGGCGTATGCCCAGCTTTTCTTTGCCAATTGCCGCAGCCATTGCCTCTGTCATTTCCAACACAAAGCGGTTGCGGTTTTCGTAGCTGCCACCATATTTGTCGGT
>JABDBX010000164.1:3836-4527 GCA_013288445.1 Bacteroidota bacterium | reverse complement strand
AAAATTGCATAGGCAGGTAGCCATTTGCAGCGTGAATTTCTACACCATCAAATCCTGCTTCAATAGCAGCATTAGCACTTTTTACAAACTCTGCTATCAGCTCTTGTATTTCTTCCTCCTTTATTTCTTTAGGAGCGGGCATGGCCAGCATACCTTGTTGGTCCGTCCACATTTGCCCGGCGGCAGCGATGGGCGATGCGCCCACCACGCTTCCACCATCGGCCAGGTTAAGATCGTGCGCAATACGGCCGGTATGCATCAACTGAACAAATATTTTGCCTCCGCTTGCATGTACGGCCTCCGTGACATTTTTCCATCCGCTAACCTGCTCCTCGTTGAAAAGCCCGGGTATGCGAGCGTATCCCAATCCATCTGGCCCAGGTGCTGTGCCTTCTGTAATTATCAGTCCGGCATCGGCGCGGCTACTGTAGTATTTTGCCATTAACTCGTTGGGTATGTTTCCTATAGCGCGGCTGCGGGTCATGGGAGCCATAACTATCTTGTTTTTTAGCGTTAATCCGGCTAAGTCGTATGGGGCGAACAAAATTTCATTTTTCATGGCGCAAAGCTACCGCAAGCCCCAATCAATCAATTAGCATTATTTCGAATTGCCAGATAGAAAAATGTTATTGCGGGTAATTGCAAATGGGTGTCGTCTTCGAATTTGCACGAGCAACAGGACAGTCATTCT
>JABDBX010000164.1:0-3826 GCA_013288445.1 Bacteroidota bacterium | reverse complement strand
TTCAGTTCTTTGAATGCCTTCCCTCCGGCTATCGCCGAGGGAAGGCTCCAGAAGGAGTTTTATTCGCACCTCCGGATGCCCGCTTTGCATGATATTTGGAAGAACCAGCTATGTTCTCCTCTGTTTTCTCCTTCTTTTCCACTACTCAAACGTAACCCATGCCACGCGGCAGTTCTTGCCATGGCCTTCCCGTTCGGTAACGACAGTGGCATATGTATTGCTTGCTTTATTAAAGTCAGACCCGTCTATATAACAAAAAGCTGATGACTTGCTGTCAGGCTCTCCAAACAAGTAGAACCTGTCGATATTGTCTCCATTCAGCCGGAAGCAAAATGCACTGGCACCCGTTATTGCCGACATTTTTTGACGTTTTGATTCATCCTCCTCCCTTTTGAAGTTCTCGGGGAGGTCGTTGAATATGACGTAATGGCCTTTTGGAGTAATGAGGTAGTCGTAAGACATGTAGCGGGCGTTGTCAAGAACATGTTTGTGAATTTTGTATTCGCCCCTGCTTTTTTTGTTTTGTTCCATCAAAGGGGAGTAGCCTTCTGTTACCTGGTTTTTACCGATGGCGTAACCCGCTTGCTCTGCGCCGGTGTCATTCAGCTCCGATATGCCTATTGCCCCCAGAAATTCTTTTTTGTCATAATTACCGTATTCTTCCATGAGTATAGTAGTGGTGTTATCGTCATTCATCCTCATACCGCTAGTCATGCCATCATAGCTGTAGTCCTTGTCGATATGGCGTTGGGCATATGCTGATATTTTCTCGCCGTATAGTGGTTTCACCGCTGTAAAATTCAGGCTTTCCGCATCAATACAGATCAGCAGTGTTGCATAATAATCGGTAGTCTTTTGTGACAGCGCCTTTTTCGTTGATTCTACCTTTACCATCGTGATTACCTGTACCCTGTTCAGCTTTTTATTAAATGCACATTCCGTATAATTTTCAGTACCCTCCAGTTCCGCCTTCATGTTCAGTGGCTTACTGGTAAAGGCTTTGTCCCCGGCATTGAGCCGGCTTATTACGAACCTGAATGGGGTGCTGCGGGAAAACGGGTCGCCTTTATAGCCGCGAAGGGCCAGGTAAACACTCTTATTCCCATCTACAGTCAACTGGCTGAATCTCACATATTTATAGCCTGTACCCGTCAAAGGGTACGTTGATTCATTGAGTTTTTTATGGTTGGCATCGTAATGGGAGACCTTTATTGTCTGTCCCCTCCTGTCACCGGGTACGGTGCCGGTTTCAACAACCGCATAGCAACCAGATGCAGGATCTACGGCAACTGCCCCCTCAAAATCCTTAGCCAATTCTTCTTCATTCACGAGGCTGCCGTCAGCAGGATTGAGCCTTACCCGGTAGAGTACATTTGACTGATTTACGAACAGGACAGGTTCTCCGTTTATTTCATAAAGGCCCAGAATGCGTGCATCGGAAATATCACCCAGATCCCACAGTTTGGTTGCCAGCGATTTCGTGCCTGCCGGCTTTCTTTGCTTGTCATATACAGAGATAGTCACCCCGTCTCTGTCAGTGCCCTGAAAAAAGAAAGTGTTTCCGTTGCTGAGCTGGAACAATTTATTCCAGCCATGGGCAGGCTCATCAAATTCGTCGCTTTTTTCTACCTTGAATTGCTGTGCTGTAAGCGTTGTAACGCAAAGCAGGAGCGCAGATAAAACTATTAAGGCACTCTTCATAAAGTCGGCATTTTTTGGAGCCGAAGATAGCGATTCCTGTTATCTTTTTCAGGCTCTGTTATTCGCAGTCTTCCAAAACTTATAATAATTGCTGTTCGGTGTACGTCTCCGATTACGTTGTAGCGGGAGACTGGCAACCACAAGGACATAAACAGAGTTTACGCCCAGCAACGGAGTCCACTCTATCACTAAATTTGAACGAGCAATTCGGGCAGTCATTCTACTATAGTTCTTTGAATGCCTTCATTTCGGCTATCGCTGCGCCACCGCTAAAGCTACAGGCGGCACGCGGTCAGGGCCGACTCCAGAAGGAGTTTTATTCGCACTTCCGGATGCCCGCTTTTGCGGAACATCCTGAAGAACGTTTTTTCAGAAGCGGACGCTTCGGCATATCGGGAGTGGACGAACGGAGACCCTCCGACCAGTGGAACCCTTCGACCAATGGATGGTCACCAGAGGAGGAACTTGTGTTTTAGTTGGCCATAAAGTAATCTTTTACGAAGGCATGTTGCTGGTTATCTGTCATCTTATCAGCCTGCCTCATCTCGATTTTTATATCCTGGAAGTGGGTGTCGGCTTTAAGAAGATTGAATAATTCTGCCTTTGCATCGGTAGGGCCAAAAAGCAGAACATCATCGTACTTTAATATTTCCTTGCCAAGTTCTTTGTAGTAAGCAGACTCCTCGTGTTGCTCTTTATTGTGCATCAGGCGCTCTCCTTTAGCAGAATCCTGATCCTCGGCTTCATCGGTAAATTTTGATCCAACTGTTTCCGTCTCAGTGGCGCCAGGTGTAACTTCCATTAGATGGGCATGTGCGTGATCCATCCAAATACCTAATTTTTTTTGCGTTGTCATGTTTTTGATTGATTATGTAGAAATTACTTTATTACAAAGATGTAGCGAGAGATGCCAGACCAGTATATACTTCTGCATAGTATAATAACTATGCCAGAAAGACATTCGGGAGTAATAATTTGATTCTCCATCTGGAGGCGCCCACTTAGCCGCCCCTCCGGAATGCCATCGGATACGGGCTTACATTTAAACCTCTATATGCCGGCTTTACGAGGTGAAACGAAACTTCCGATAATATTGCTTGTGCATGATTTTTGTATGCTCTGAATTAAAACAATGTTATGCGCGTATTTGGAATTGTCTTGATCGTTTTGGGAATTTTAATGTTTGCATTTAACGGGTTCAACTATACTACAGAGAAAAGGGTGGCCGACATTGGTCCATTGAAAATTGATAAACAGGAAAATCACAGTATAGGTTGGCCCGTTTATGCGGGTGGGTTTGCGGTATTAGCGGGTGTCGTTGTGTTAGTGACAAGCAGGAAAAAAGAGTGAACACTTTCGGGAAAGCCACAAACTGGATACGATTTGATTTTTATTTTGACCGATTATACTTCGCAAGGGGTAAATTCGTGTATTAACCCCGATTTGGCTTCAAACAGAATCTCAGCATGTCATGGTTCGGCGTGGCTCACCATGACATTTCTTCGATTTTCTCTTAAAATGAAACTCACAAATTTATCCCTTGCGCAGTATAACCTTAGGGCCCTACATTCAAAGCAGCACGATCGCGGTTATATTGCAGTACGGCATCCTTTATGTGAAATTTGTTTGCCCGCGTTATTGGCAGGCAAACTATGATACTGATGAAGGCCGCATCAACAGTAATTCCGGTCAGGTTTTTTAAAGTAACGTTTTTAAAATTGCAATAGGCCAGGTATCCCAAAACCGCTGCACCTGTAAGCGATAAAGAAACGTCGGTGTATTTCTTGTTTGCGCTTAAGGCTTTGTTCATATACTCCATTGCAGGTGGGTCACTTTTCATTATTGCTCCCATTTGTTTCAGATTTATCATCCGGTCACATCGATAATAAAGCTCTGTCTTTTTATCCTTGTGGCTAATCCTGATCTGTATAGAATCAGGTTTGCATTGTGCGTATGCAAAGACAACCATCAAGTTAAAAATGGCAATAAGACACAATTCTATTTTTATTTTGTTTCTTAACACAGCAGTCTTTGTAACTACTCGAAATTACATCACAATGCAATTGCTTTGGGGGATTGCAGTGGTTAATTAAGGTTAATAGATTTGTCGTAAAATAATATTCCA
>JABDBX010000163.1 GCA_013288445.1 Bacteroidota bacterium | reverse complement strand
GAGCCTGTCACAGTGAGCTCTTGCCGAACTGCGAACCATGACATCCTAAAATTATATCTGAAGCTAAACCGGAGTACAAGTAAATAATTTATCCCTTTTGAAGTATAGCGATCCTCATCAAAGATGGAACCCAGGATAATATTGCTTCGTCAACTGCTCATATTTTATTGCCGAATCCATTTGGCCTGTCAGCTTATAGAGTATTGCGGCATTACCATAAGACTTGTAATTATCATATTGCGGTGCAATTGCAATAACCATTTTACTGCACATTATTGCAGAATCGTACTGTAGTAGCCGGGCATACGCAATGCCCATATTGTACCATTCCAGGTCGGCAACCGGATCAATTTGTACCGCCCTCCGGTAGTAGGTTATCGCGTCCCTGAATTGCTGTTTCTTAAAATATAAAGTTGCAAGGTTCGTTGAGGAATTAAAATGCCGGGGGTTCAATTCAAGCACCCGCTTAAAATGAAACTCGGCAGAGTCATAGTTGTTTTCACGAAAATACGCTACCCCTAAATCTGAATGGGATTCAGTATAATCAGGCCTGATGGCCAGTGACTTCAAAAAGTGCCCGATACTTTCTTCATTAAGCTTCCTCTGGATAGCAGTGTCTGTCTCGCTGTTGTATTTCACCTGTAATTCCAGGCCAGCCCTATATTGCAGGTTTGCATCGTCCGGGCTTTTGGGAACATCGGCAAGAGTAAGTGAGAGGTTACTTTTCCAATCCATATTACGTGCCACAGTAATTACCGAATAGCACAATAAAACAGGTAAAAGCACTACTATAGCCTTTGTACTTTTCAGCACGGCTATCTTATTTGCAGGCATCCCAGTTACCCAGCGCTCAAATGCCAGCGCAAACAACAGGCAAAAGCCCGCAGAAGCGAAAAAAACATACCGCTCAGACATAGGCTGCGCCAAAAGGAAAGGAAAATTTGAGAATAATGACAGTGTGATCAGGTAAAGCAGGATACCAAAAGCCCAGAGGTCCTTTTTATATTTTAAAAGCCTGAAGATACCTGTAAGTGCCAGTAACAGATACGATAATAACGAGGCCCATACCGCCCAGGTGCCAAACCCGGCAGATGCAAACAATCTGAAATCATAATTATTGTTCAAAGGGTAAGGCACTAACAGCAATGTAATATAGCGCCCAAACATGTGAATGTCCGCCGCCAGATAGGTCGATGCATTATTGGAATTTGCAAGTAAATTATTGACCAGTTTTACACCGGCCGGGTCATTACTGCTTATTACGCCCGTCCATATAACAAAAAAGAGAAAAACAACCGCCAGCGTACTGATGGTAATATACACGCTCCGCCTTTTATTTTCGTTTTGATAAAAGAAAAAAATAACAGGAACGAGCGCTACAAAAGTGACCGATGTTTCTTTTGACAGAACAGATAAAAACAGGCACAAAGCGCCAAAAAACAATTTGTACAATTTGCCTTCTTTTGCATAATCAATGAACATGCAAAGCGACAAAAATGCAAAGAAAAAACATAACAGCTCATCCCTGCTTTTTATATTTGCCACAACCTCGGTATGAACAGGGTGAACGGCAAACAAAAGTGACGCCACAAATGCAACAACTATCTTTTCGCCGTTACACAGCCTATTTATAAACTGGAATAGGACAACCACACACGCAGCAAATACAAGAACACTGATCAAATGGCCGGTAACAGGATTTAAGCCAAAGAACTGGTATTCTATTGCAAACATTACCAGCGAGAGAGGTCTGTAATCCTCAGTTCTTTCGCTTGCGTGAAAGCCTTTCATGTGCGAGGTTTTAAAAAGTAATGGAATGCCGGCAACCCCCATGTGTACATAATTATTTTCCACTATCATCATCACATCGTCCATCACATAGTCATTCCGCAGAGTATTTGCGTATAACAGGCAGGAAAAAAAAGCCAGTACAATACAAAGCCTTGTGGCCAATGTCCACTTCAGATAACACTTGACCAGGAAGGCTTGCACCACTCCCTGTTTCCAATTTTCCTGCTCTTTATTTTGAACATCGTGCATTATCCGAATCGGTTTATGTTTGTTTTGCTAAATTATGAAATCGCTCAATAAAAAAACACCGCACTACCACTTATTTTGGGGCCATCTTTTCGGCAATTGCTCCATATTTTCTTGCTGAATCCAGGTTCCCCGTTTGCTGAAAAGCATATGCAAGATTCTGGTACGATGGGTAAAAATACGGCTCTATAGCAATCGCCTTTTTTAAGACGTAAATAGCCGAATCGTACTTCTCCATGTGGAAATAACAGTTCGACATATTTCTATACCCCCGTGCAAACCGGGGGTCCATCACGATCGCTTTCTCGCATATTTGCAGGCATTCCCGGAACCTCCTGGTTTTGAAATAAACAGCCGCCAGGTTATTCATCGTATTCACATCCCCCAGGCCCAGGTTCAAAGCCCGGCCATCATTAAGGCCCGCCGAATCTATTTCCCCGATGTTAAGATATGTTCTGCCTAGCTCTGAGTAGGCAAGTGCAAAACGGGGATAAATTGCAACTGCTTTTCTCAGGCAACTTATCCCTTCATTAATTAGCTTATTCTTCCTTATCGCATCGTTCTCTCCTAAGGAATCGCTGGATATCAGCAGGTTTGTTCCCAGGTCGTAGTTCAGCATACAGTTCTGCGGCGCCTTTTTCAGATCGGTACTAAACAGCTTGTAATTGCCAGCCCAATCCCGGTTCCTGCTTATCGTCATGGCACCGTATATCACGCAGATCGAACCCAATACCATCAAAAGAAATTTCATGCCGGCAATAGAAAAAATATCCGGCGGCAAAGAGGTTAATTTCTCCAGCAGTAACGCCATGATAAGGCAAAAACCAACAGCTGCAAAAAACAAAAAAGTTTCAGACATTGTAACGGCAGCGAGATCTCCTATATTAGAGAAAATAGACAACGTAACCACGAAAAATAATATTCCGAAAGCATAAGGATCTTTATGATCTTTTTTAAACCTGCTCACACTGATAAAAATAATGCAGCAATAGGCCAGCAGAGAAAACAGCACCCCAACATTTGCGAAGTTTACAATGGGGATAGTATTAAAAGAATAATCGCAAATAAGTGGGTACGGGATAAAAAGAAGCTTTAAATATCTACCCAGTATAAATATCGCAGTTGCTGTTCTATACCATACATTCGGTGCGTTCACCAAAGCGTTGTCGAGCAAAGTGAACTTTACATGGAAACTTGCATTGTACGTATTTAATATGGCAATGCAAGTAACTAAATAGATTACCATCATGGCAGCCGCTGCCCCCACGATCTGAACGGAGCGCGCTCTATTTTCATTCCTGTGAAAAAAGAAAATCAAGGGGATAATACCCAACATGGTTATAGCAGTATCCTTAGATAACAACGACAAGAAAAAAAACAGGCTGCCGCTGATTAATTTACCCGTTTTTCCCCTATCCATGTACGTAATAAACGAGATCAGCGACATAAAAGCAAAGAAAAAACAGAGCAGTTGGTCCCTGTTTTTAATACTTGCCACTACTTCTGTATTAATGGGATGTAATGCGAATAACAATGCAGCGATAAATGCAACACGGGTTTTCTTATGCTCAAACAATGCGTCAAGAAACAAGAAAAGCACAATGACACACCCCGCGAACAATAGAATATTTATCAAATGGCTCCCAAACGGCGATCCCTCAAAGACCTGGTATTCCAGCGCAAACATGGCCAATGAAAGCGGCCGGTAAACGTCATTAAATATTATTGAATTGCCTTTAAGGATAGGCGTAGAAAAAATCTCGGGAATGGCTGTTATTCCCTTCGACACTATGCTGTTGTTTTTGATCACAACAAAGTCACTAAGGGTATAACCATTCATTACCGTATTGGCATAAACTACCAGCGAAGCCAGTCCCAGCAGAAAAGCCAGCTTCGCCCTTACCGAAATGAAAAATTCAATTCCTATTGTACCATTGCCTGCCGCATCATTTTCGCTGTCATGATGGTCAGAAACTATCGCAGGTACTTCATCTTGTCCGTCCGCCATTTTTTATATTGAAAATCTAACTTTGAAGTTGAACAATTAGTTTGTATTTTTTAATTCAAAAAGCGCATCTCATACGCACAGCCACTCCCTACAGTATCTGTTTAACCCACACAGATAAAAAACAATACGATACAAAGCCATCTTGCCTGTGCCTACTTCAGAAAAAACATCTCCACATGAAACCCGGCATTCCTATTTTCCAGGCTGCTATAATGAGTCCGCTGCTTCATCCAAAATTGGGTTATCGCTGTTTTGCCAAAGTATGAAGTAGCACGCTACAAAAAAAGCGGCATGGCCTACTTTGGCGTTATTTTTTCTGCAATCGCCGCATATTTTTTTGCTGAATCAAGATTCCCCGTTTGCTGAAACGCGTAAGCAAGATTCTGGTACGATGCATAAAAAGACGGCTCTAAAGAAATCACCTTTTTTAATACGTAAATAGCCGAATCATACTTCCCAAGCTGGAAATAGCAGTTCGACATATTCCTGTACCCACGGGCAAATCCGGGATTCATCAGAATCGCCTTTTTGCATATTTGCAGGCACTCCGGGAACCTGCGGGTTTTGAAATAAACAGCCGCTAAATTATTCATTGTATTCACATCTCCAATACCCAGGTTCAATGCCCGGCCATCATTAAGACCCGCGGAATCTATTTCGCCAATATTTAGATATGCCCTCCCCTGCTCCGAGTAGGCAAGCGCAAAACGAGGATAAATAGTAACAGCATTTCTCAGGTATCGAATACCTTGCCTGATGAGTTTATCTTTTCTTATAGAATCGTTCGGCCCTAATGATTCACTGGATATCATCAGGTTTGTTCCCAGGTCATAGTTAAGCGCACTGTTCTGCGGCGCCTTTTTCAGATCAGTGGTGAACAACTTGTAATTGTCGGCCCAGTCCCTGTTCCTGCTTATTGTCAGGGTGCCATAAACAACGGAAATTGACGTCAATATTATCAGCAATTTTTTGTTGCCGGCAATAGAAAAATTTTCGGCCGGTAAGGAGGTCAATTTGTCGAGCAGGGATGCCACTATGAGGCAAAACCCTATAACTGC
>JABDBX010000162.1 GCA_013288445.1 Bacteroidota bacterium | reverse complement strand
GCCCGTGCTGCTGCAGCGTGTGGATGGCCATGCGGCTATGGCCAATATGATAGCTATGGACCTGGCAGGCATAACACCGGAGACGATAGTAGCAGGCGGCGAAATAGAGACAACTAAAAAGGGCAAGCTAACCGGCCTGCTAATAGACAATGCGGTGGAACTTGTGACCCGTGTAATACCGACAGCGACAAAGGCAGAGTATGAAAAGTGGCTGCTGCCTGCACAGAAAAATTGCTTTGCAAAAGGCCTGACGACCATCACCGATTGCGGGCTGATGTATAATGACATAGAGGCTATAGACACATTGCAGCGCGAAGGCAAACTAAAAATGCGCCTGTATGTGATGCTGAGCGACGATACTGCAAACTTCAGGCGGTACCTGGCAAAGGGGCCGTATAAAACAGACAAGCTATACGTAAAGGGCATAAAGGCTTATGCCGATGGGGCGTTGGGGAGCAGGGGCGCCTGCCTGCTGGCCCCGTACAACGACAAGCCTGAATCGAAAGGGTTTTTGCTGCACCCGGTGAGCCATTACGATTCATTAGCCCAGATGCTTGTGAACACGGACTTCCAGCTATGCACCCATGCAATAGGCGATAGTGGGAACAGGATGGTGCTGAATGTGTATAACAAATACCTGAAAGGCAAGAACGACAAACGCTGGCGGATAGAACATGCCCAGGTAGTGAGCCCGCAGGATTTCGATTTGTTTGGCAGGACTTCGATCATACCATCTGTGCAGCCCACACATGCTACCAGTGATATGCCCTGGGCCACAGACCGCATAGGCCCGGAAAGAATGAAAGGCGCTTACGCATACGAGCAACTGCTGAAACAGAATGGCTGGCTGCCCCTGGGCACCGACTTCCCGGTAGAAGATATTTCGCCCTTAAAAACATTTTATGCAGCCGTGGTGCGTAAGGATGCGCGGGGCAACCCCAAAGCCGGTTTCCAGACGGAGAACGCGCTGACCCGCGAGCAGGCATTACGTGGCATGACTATATGGGCGGCTAAAGCTGACTTCCTGGAAAAGGAAACGGGCAGCCTGGAGAAAGGCAAGTCTGCCGACTTTGTAATACTGGACAAAGACCTGATGCTGGCCCCCGAGAATGAATTGCTGAAAACGAAGGTGGTGGCTACTTATGAGGGTGGGAAGAAAGTGTATTAATAGCTTTGCAATAATTGCTTTTTTGCTTCCGGCCAGCTTATCCCTTTGTCAACGCCGCTTTCCATATCAGCATCTGTAGCTCTTATTTTTTCAAGCAGTTTTTTATCTTCCCACCATTCATTTATTTCATTTGCTTCGTCTGCAACTATTGTATAGATAGCCTTTACCTTTTTTTCATCGGCAAACCGTATGTATTCATACATTTTTTGCCTTATCGCCGCAATAGTCATAACTGTTCTTTTTAAAACTGAAATTTACAAAATTATGTAGGATTTGCCAAGTGGGAAAAGAAGCGGGCAGCTATTCGGAAACACGGCAACGGATTATCCATTTTTTTCAATATTTTTGTAATGTTATGGAGCAGTCAATTACGATTAAGACCGATGAGTTGCAACCCTCGCTAATCACAGGTTTGAAAAAATATTTCCAGGCTTTGAATGCCAAGGAGATAACTATCAGTTTCTCCACTCCGAAGAGAAAATCATTGCGGGAAGAAACAAAAGACGAAGTGAAAGAGCGAATAGAAAGGTCCATAAAGAATATGGAAAAGGGAAACTTTGTTTCTTTTACAGGAGAAGAATTTCAACAATTATCGAAAGTATTATCCGCAGTGAGATAATGAAACCAATTCAATTTGAATCATCGGCTTACCAGGACTATATTGACTGGGCTAAGGCTAACGTGGATATTTTTGATAAGATCAACAAATTAATAATTGACATTGACAGAAACTTATTTAAAGGGTTAGGTAAGCCGGAGCCTTTAAAAGGAAATTTTAAAGGGTATTGGTCGCGAAGAATTACAGAGGAGCATAGACTTGTTTATAGAATTGAGCAGGACGTGATTTACATAAATAGTTGCCACGGGCATTATATTTAGTTATAGGAATTTACACATATTTTATCAAAGCTTAGCTACCACAATATATGGAATTCGTCTATGCAGACCTGGAAATTGCGAACCCTGCGCATGATGAATTAACGTCAATAAAAGCGCGGGCTTTGGTTGATACCGGGGCTTTATTTCTTTGCATACCTGCCCATATTGCCACACACCTAAAACTTAAGGAGTTTTAACAGCGCGAAGTGACTATAGCCGATGGCAGCAGGAGGTTATGCAGCTATGTAGGCCCCATCCATTTGAAATATGCGAACCGCCAGTGCCTCACAGGCGCTATGGTGATAGGCGAAGAGGTATTGCTGGGAGCTATACCCATTGAAGATATGGACCTCATCATTCATCCCGCACAATTGAAATTAATGCCCAACCCGGAGAACCCGAATATACCGGGCGCGATTGTGAAATAGCGACACGGTCTATTTGCAATCAGTGTTATCTGCCCTGCGCGAGATGCCAGTTGCAAACTGGCTCATTTGTGTAGGCACGAGTCGGCTGCGCTCATGGCTTTGCTACAGACACGCGCCAGACGGATAAATATTTACTAAATGAACGAATGAATATGGCAATAAGCTAAATCCCGTAACTTTACGCAAAGATTTTTATGGAAACAACAATCAGGATTAATACGGATATGCTCACTGTTGATATTATGGATGGAATAAAAAAGATGTTTCCGCATAAAACAGTAGATATTACTATACAGCCATCAGATGATACCGACTATATTCTCAGCAATCCGGGTTATGCAAATGAACTAAGAAAAAGAATTGCCGAATATGAAGCAAAAAAAGAAGTGATTTCAATAAAGGCCAGTGACTTACTATGAGGAATATAGAATTTGTTCCCTCAGCTTTTATCGAATACAGGAATTGGATAGAGATAGACAGGAAAATTGCTTTACGAATTAGCGACTTAATAAATGACAGTCTTCGCAATCCATTTGACGGTATTGGTAAACCGGAGCCATTAAAGTATGAATTTAAAGGATATTGGAGCAGACGGATAGACCACGAACATAGGTTAGTTTATAAAGTCTCCGAAACTACAATCCTTATCTTTTCTTGTTTCTCTCATTATCAATAGCCATACTTGTAGCCTACCCGCAATGAATAATTTCTTGTATCCAAACAGTTTCATAAAAAGAATAGCGCTTAATGTTTTTTGTTTGCTATCCAGCATCTCTTCCTTTGCACAGCAAAAAGAGGTAACCCTTACCGGCACGCTTAAAGTAAATACCGGGGAAACTTTCCCCTACAAGGTGGTGCTTACAGAGGCCGGCGGGCTGGTGAAGGGCTATTCAGTTACTTTTAAAGAGCCGGACGATACAAGAACTACAATAACAGGTTCGCTGGACAGGCATAACCGCACCCTAAGCTTTAAGGAGACGGAGATACAGTATTCGCACGGCGTAAAAACGAAGGCGTATATGTGCCTTATAGATGCCAACCTGGAGTATATAGGCAGCCGTAGGGTGCTCACCGGCACCATAACGAGTGCTCAACTGGATAAAACCGCATGTACCGGTGGCAAAATAACGTTCAGCGATGAGGCGGAGATAGAGAACCTGTTCAGCTACCACGAAAAGTTTGATACGGTGATCTCCATGAAGAAGAAAGTAAGGGAACCTCAGCCTGCTGTGGTGAGTGCAGAAGCGCCTGCCCAGGAAAAGCCTTTGGTAACCGATAAGATAACCGCAGGTATAGAGAAAATGTATGAATGGCACTCTGATACGGTGGTGATAGATGTTTGGGATGGCGGCACAGTTGATGGTGATAAAATAACGCTGGAGTTCAATGGCAAGCCTTACCTCACCAACTACTACCTTGTAAAGGAGAAAAAACAACTGCGCATTCCGCTAATTGGCACAGGCGTAAATACCATTACTATCCTGGCGGTCAATGAAGGCTCAGACCCGCCCAATACGGCCAACCTGTTGCTTACTGACGGTGCTGCCAAGTACAGCATTCTTGCTTACAACCCCAAAAACCAGGAATCGCTGATAAAGATAAAGCGGGTGAGGTAGTTCCCTTACCGTTGCTTTTGATTTTCGATGGCATCACTTACCGCCAACACCAGTTCGTAGGGCAACGATGGCGCCTCGTCCCCAGCCACATCAAACCGGCCCAGTTGCGACCACGACATATAGAACCGGGGGTAGCCCTTTATGTTCACTTCATAGTACATGCCGTCCTTGCGCAATTGGGGTACGATCACCGCCAACAGGGGTGCTTTATTATAAATAATCTGTTTTGAAAAGCTACTTGCCACACTGCAAAGCTATGCAGAAATCCAGGTTTTTAGCTTTCCGTGATATTTTATTAAAATGAAAATTTGTACCGAACCAAACGTTTTAGTGTTTCAACACGTCTTATTAGTTAGTATCGGTTTTAGATGAAACTGTTAGCCTTTGTTACCAGGATCATTTAACTAAAAATACAAAAAACCATCCAATGAATATCGGTTCAGCTATTAAGTCGATCAGGAAGAAACTATCCATAACCCAGTACGAACTGGCAGAAAAATGTGAACTTTCGCAAACTTCGCTTTCTCAAATAGAGACCGGCGTGAAGCGCCCCAGCCAGCGAACGATCTCAAAGGTGTGCCTCGTATTAGATATACCGGAATCTATTATTTACATCGTAGCTATGCAGGAGGCCGATGTGCCACCAAGCAAGAAGGGTGTTTATGAGTTGGTTTATCCTTCTATCAAAAGCCTGGCATTACAAATGGTTAGTTCTGAGCATTTAGGATTGGTTGCTGAAGCAAGTTAAATATTATATATAGACAAAAATATTACCCTTAGCTCTATCATACCTTACCCTATCATTGCGGCTGTTTGTGCAGGCAGGCAATTTATTTTATCCGCGTATTTTCAACTTCCCTATCAGTTGACGATACGCGGATTTTTTTTGCTTTATGTTAAGTTGAGCCCAAAAAATATAGCTATTTACCGCCGTGTTATCCGCAACTACGAAGGCAATACACTGGAAGAAAAAGACGGCAAGTTCATTATCAACGGTAAGGAAGCAACTTCCTATACCTTCAAAATGGATTACTACTGGATGATGGGCGATAACCGCCACAATTCGCTCGACTCCCGCTATTGGGGCTTTGTGCC
>JABDBX010000161.1 GCA_013288445.1 Bacteroidota bacterium | reverse complement strand
CTATAGTCTTTAGCCCGGATAAGCTGGGGGCGTCATCGCTCAAAGGCACGGTAGAAGTAGCCACCATAAAAACAGGTATTGACAAAAGAGACGAAGACCTGAAAGGTGATAAATATTTCGATGCCGGAAAATATAAAACAATAGAGGTGAAGTCAACCAAGCTCTATAAAAAAGGCAACCAGTATGCCGGGCTTTTTAGCGTCACCATAAAAGGCGTCACTAAGCAGGTGGAAATGCCCTTTGAATTTATACAAAAAGGAAACGATGCCGAATTTAAAGGCGGTTTCACCATCAATCGCCGGGACTTCGGGGTAGGTGGAAAAACACTTACAATGGCTGACAATGCCGACATAACAATAGATATAAAAGCAAAACATTAAGCGCAATAAATTAGCCCGAAAATGAGAAAAATAACGTTGGCTTTCTTACTGATGTCGCTATCCCTGGTTGCTTTTGCACAAAAAAGCGACCAGGGGTATGCCGGCGTTTACATGACCAAGGAGAATTTTATTAATAACCGTTTGTCGTATAAGATCAACACCGCAGACAAGGGAGATAAACTGAAATTCATCCCCATCGCCGACTGGACACTTACGATAAGGATCGTTACGCCCGACAGCGTTCAAACCTTCAAACGCGGCACTATATATGGCTACTATGAAAACGGAAAAGTCTATAGGTATGCGCCGCCTGGCAACCTCTACGCAGCAGAAGACTACTACCGGGTAGAGGATGACCGGGGCCTGGTCATATACACCTCCGAATTCAATGGCGGTAGCGAATACTATTACAGCACAGACCTCACGGCTCCCATCCAACTGCTAAACCTTAAAAACATTAAAAGGGATTTCAAATCGCAGCCCCAATTTGTAAGCGCAGTAAAGCGCCTGAACAAAAAGGAGGTTCACGGAGAACTCGCAAAGCGTGACAGCCAGGGGAATTTTATTATCAACAAAATTTATACGCAATCGGTACGGAAATAACCTAAGCAGCAAAACCTAAGCCTGTAGTAAAACTGCCGAAAGCAACTTTACTGCAGGCTTTTACTATATAAGGTGCTATCCCTTTTGATGAGCAGTCACTATTGCCTTAGATATCTGTGGTTCTAGCTTCTTGATCTTGGAAAGTAATGGATCTTCTCCTGATTCGAAAAAGTAATCACCCATCTTAGTGCCACGCCGCAGATTATGGCAATAGATATCGGACCGGCTAAAACCATTTACAATACTCGGATAGAGAATAGTAGCGCTGTACGTTAGTTCATCATCATTCCTTTGCGGTTCCAGTCTGCAATCAATAACGCCATCTTCTGATGCAAAAGTCAATTCAATCACTTCGTCCATAAGTAAATTATAACGCCGCTAAGATAGGCTATCAACACCGATTTACCCCTGTATATAAAAAGTAAATAACGGCATAACCCTGCTGTGGATAACAGTTTCGCAACCTGTTACACCTAAAATAAAAATGCCGCCCCAAAATTCAGGGACAGCATTTCTGTTTATATCGCATTAGTTAAGTTGTGATGTTCCTTCTACTAAGGCGCTATTGCACTTGCTGAAACGGATGCCGTGCTCAATGCGTTATATATGCTTTTACCCGTAGCTATGTCTTCATAAATAGACGAATTACTTGTTGGGTAGCCATATGCCGCATAGTAAGCAGTATTACCTGAGTTGATACCCTGGTCGTGCAAATCGTTGGCCGGTACTAATAGACTTACCGTGGTTGCATTAGCCGGAACGGCCTTCACATAAGCCAGTAAATAGTTGGCCGGTTGATTATTTACTGTGGAGTTATTGTTTACAAAAACAATAATATCCCTCGCTCTTGTGTCTGGAGCGATCGTAAAAACCAACGAGTCATTGGGCGTTGTAGCTGACATCACAGCAGTCATTGTTGCTGGTGAAAAAGATGGAATTGCAGAGAGTTTTATGTCCTTTATCAAGGTATCTGCCAGGTATTGGAAGTTTACCGCTTCATTATCGCCATAGGTATATGGGGTAGTATTAGGGTCGTGAACCAGTATCGTGTAGTCACGGGTGGTTACCCCTGTAAACAGGTAATAGCCGTTAGCATCGGTTGTCACCGTAGTTGTAGGGTTAGACAACGTCACCTGGATACCTGACAAGCCGGTATTTACTTTAGTTCCATACTGGTCATACAGCATCACGTGCCCGGAAATGGCCCCTGTAAATGATGGCCCCGGATTCCCTTGTTTCCCCTTGCTGCAGGATGCAAAAACAGATACTACTCCTAATGCAGCCACTCCAATTAATTGTTTTTTGTTCATTTTGTATGGTTTTATATACACTTGCCACAGTGTAAAGATTGTGCCAGAAATGAGCAGTTGTATTAATTTTAACGTTCGGAATTCCAAACAATATAGAGTGAACTTCTAATTCCTTAATCCCGCAAATCCTAACCTATCTTTGCAGGTATGGGAACAGGATTGGTTATCAGTATTGTTTGTATAGTTGTAGTCGGTTATTTTCTTTACAGGTCGCGAAAAAGAGATGAGGGAAACTATATTGTGCCGAAAAATATGCAGCAGTTGCTATTGGACAATGTAGCCTTCTATAACAACCTCAGTGAAAAAGAAAAGCCCGTATTTGAAGAGCGCGTGAAATACTTCCTCAAAAATGTGGCCATCAGAGGTGTTGATACAACGGTGATCCCGCTCGACCGCATACTTGTTGGTGCGGGGGCTATTATCCCCATATTTGCTTTCCCCGACTGGAAGTATAACAACATTTCTGAAGTGCTGCTCTACAAAGGCACATTCAACAAGGAGTACAGCACGGCTGGGGCTGAACGGAATGTACTCGGTATGGTGGGCGATGGCGCCATGCAACGCGAGATGATACTGTCTCAACCCTCCTTGCGGGCATCTTTTCAAAACCCGACAGATGGACAGAATACCACGATCCACGAGTTTGCCCATCTTATAGACAAAGCCGATGGCGCTACAGATGGCGTACCCGAATACTTGCTGGCAAAGCCCTATATATTGCCCTGGATAAAGCTGATGCACGAGACAATTGAAGAAATGAAGAAGAAGAAATACCCGGATATCAACCCCTACGGCGCAACTAATGAGGCGGAGTTTTTTGCAGTTGTATCGGAATATTTCTTTGAAAAGCCAGGCGAATTGCAAACCCACCATCCCGAACTTTACACTATGCTGGAGGCTATGTTTCATCCAAAATAAGACATTGATTCCGAATTTATTCAGAATTGGGTTCTTCCTTTGTGAAGATGAGTTTTGGGCAAAAAATACTTTTGAAGTTGCGTAAAGCAAACCACCTGGTTGTTTTGTTCTCGCTTTTTTGCAACTCAGTTACCGCGCAACACAGGGATCTTAACTATTACCTTAGAGAAGGGCTTACGAACAGCCCGCTGCTAAAAGACTATCAAAACCAGGTTGCGGCAAACAGCATTGACAGCCAGCGTCTCATGGCCACATTCAGGCCACAAGTAACAGCTACGTCTAATAATACGATCTCGCCCATCATTAACGGCTATGGATACGATGCTATTTTAAGTAACCAGCAATCATTTAATGAACTGATAAACGTAAACCAAACATTCATAGGCCGCAATAACCTGAGTGCCCAACATAAAGCGATACGGTTGCTAACGGATTCTGTGCGCAATGGACAGAAACTAACGGAGCAGGAACTAAAACGTACCATTGTCTCCCAATACATAACGGCTTACGGTGGCCTACAGCAACTCAATTTTGTGAGCGAGGTCAATGCCCTGTTGAAGGACCAGGAGGTAATTTTGAAGAAGCTTACCCAAAACAATATATACCGGCAAACTGATTACCTCACGTTCCTGGTAACCATGAAGCAGCAAGAGTTGCAGATAAAACAATTGCGGATACAGTACGGAATTGATTTTGCTACGCTTAATTATCTGTGCGGCATATTCGATACCACATCTGCCACGCTCGATGCGCCGGATATTGATCTGCAAAATCTCCCTGATCCTTCATCGTCAGCCTTCTTTCTCCGGTACAGAATAGATAGTGAAAGGCTGGCCAATGAAGCTATGATTTTAAAATATAGCTATAAACCGAAGTTAAATGCTTTTGCCAATGCAGGCTATAGTTCCACCTTGCTGTATCAAGCCTACAAAAACTTCGGCGTGGGTGCGGGTCTGAACCTGAGCATTCCTATATATGATGGCCACCAGCGGGCGCTGCAGGAGCGAAAAATAAATCTTCTTCAAAACACCAGCATCAACTATAAGGATTTTTTTACCCTTCAATATAGTCAACAGACGGCCATGCTGCGCCAGCAATTGACGGCTACGGAATCGCTGATAAGCGATATAAATGAACAGATAAAGCTTGCAGAAGGATTGATAAACGTGAATGAAAAACTGCTGGAGACCGGCGATGCCAAGATCGCTGATTATGTTATTGCTATAAATAATTTTCTATCGGCGAAAAACATCCTTACACAAAATAACATCAGCAGGTTGCAGGTAATTAATCAATTAAACTACTGGAACCGATAAACAAAATGCAATGGGCTTATTTAGTAGAAAATATCATTGGTTCCTATGCCTGTTGTTGGCGGGTATAGGCTCGTGCCATAACGGTAGCCAAAAAGAAGAAGAGGCAGCGGGAAAGCAGGCTACAACGGGAACGCCTGTTACGATCACTACTATAAGCTCAGATGCGCTTACAGAAAAGGTGGAACTGAATGCTACAGCTACCTTTCTGCAGAAAAGCTATGTAAAAGCAAATGTGAACGGCTACGTGCAGGAGGTAAATACACAACCCGGCAAATATGTTACCTCGGGGCAAACGCTGTTCATCATAAAAACAAAAGAAGCGGAGAGTATAGGAAATGCAGTAAACAAATTAGATAAAGGTTTCAAATTCTCGGGCGTCAACAATATTAAAGCCACAACAAGTGGATATGTGACACTGCTTAGCCATCAACTGGGGGATTATGTGCAGGATGGCGAACAGCTTGCCGTGATAAGCGATGAGAACAGTTTTGCCTTTATTTTGAACCTGCCCTACGAATTGAAGAAGTACCTGGCAAGCAACAGCACAGTTGACCTGACATTGCCGGACGACACAAAGATCAAGGGCAACATAACTGCATTTATGCCCAGTGTGGACGCTGCCACGCAGACGCTAAATGTGATCATTAAAGTACCTGCAGGCACCAAACTGCCGGA
>JABDBX010000160.1 GCA_013288445.1 Bacteroidota bacterium | reverse complement strand
AACCGTCGCAGGAAATGGGATGGCTGGTTATACAGGCGATGGGATTGCAGCAACCGCGACTGAATTAAACACTCCCAATAGTATTTTTGTTGATGGAACCGGGAATATCTACCTCTGCGACAATGATAATAATAGGGTAAGGAAAATAAATACATCCGGTATTATCACCACAATTGCAGGTACTGGCGTAGCAGGCTTTGCAGGTGATGGTGGACTGGCAACTGCCGCACTGCTATTTGGTCCATCGGGGATCGTTGTTGATACTGTGGGCAATATTTATTTCTCAGATATGGGTAACCAGAGAGTTAGAAAAATAAATACCTCTGGCATAATTACCACTATTGCCGGGAACGGCACTTTAGGATATTCAGGTGATGGATTGCCCGCAACTAATGCATCGTTTCATAACCCTTACGGCCTGGGACTTAGCGCCTCGGGTTATTTATACATTGCAGACCAGTATAATAACCGGATACGGGTTATTAATACATCTACTAATATTATTTCCACCTTCATTGGTAATGGGTTTGCGGGTTTTAGTGGGGACGGCTTGATTACCTCCACATCAACACAAGTAAATTTGCCGAACTACGTATATGTCGATCCTGGTGGAAATATTATTTTCACTGATAACGGCAATTTTCGCGTAAGGAAAGTTAATACATCTGGAATTGTTTCCACAATTGCCGGAAATGGAAGTATAGGCTCATCCGGGGATGGTGGCCCGGCAACTGCATGTGAAATATCTTACGCTGGCGGCTCAATAGTGGATGCCGCCGGAAACATCTATATTGACGATGGATATAATTATAAAGTCAGGAAAATAAATTCATCTGGCATAATAAATACCATTGCCGGCACAGGTGTTGCGGGTTACAGCGGCGATGGAATTCCTGCCACTGCGGCGCAACTAAATATCTGCTATCAGCTTGCATTCGACCATAGCGGTCATCTGTTAATAGCCGATGGTGGGAATGAGCGAATAAGGATACTGTTGCCTTCAACTGCCCCTTCCTTCATCGGAGGCCCCACCCAATCATTAAATGTTTGTATTGAGGAATCAGACCCGGCGGTGCCTATAAATGGGCTGCTCACGGTAATGGATTCTGCTTCCGGTTTGCCGGAATCATGGAGTGTTACTGTCCCCCCCGCTCATGGTAGTGTGGTTGCTACGTACAGTGTTACTTCTACGGGTAGCTCACTTGTGCCCACCGGTCTTACCTATACACCAGCCTTGGGTTATACGGGTACGGATATGTTTAAAGTAACCGTTTCCAATGGTGGTGGAACTGATGAGACCACAATAAATGTTACGGTGAATAATATGCCCAATGCGGGTATCATATCCGGCATAGATAGTGTTTGCCCCGGCAATTCGGTCTCTTTGGCAGAAACAGCTCTTGGTGGGTTCTGGAGCATTACCAATACCACCATTTCCGGTATCAGTGTGGCAGGCAGTGTCACCGGCGTTTTCCCGGGTACAGATACTGTTGTCTATACCGTTATGAATTCCTGTGGCATTGCTTCTGCAATATTTCCCTTCATTGTGCTGCCCGATTGCCGTACCGGAATAGCGGAATTATCATCCGGCAGCAATGATGGCCTCGTCACATTTCCCAGCCCGAACCAAGGAGATTTTTCCATCACTTTATCTTCAGATATAGCAGAAGATGCGCAGATAACCATTACAAATATTGTTGGCGAAAGAGTAAAGAACTTTACAACCACTACTAACGCCACAACTGCTATGCATCTTAACACGGCTGCCGGAGTCTATTTTATTTCCGCCTCAACTGCCCATGGGCGCTACTATGAGAAAGTGGTGGTAGCGAAGTAGTGGTGAGGCTCTTTGTCAAAAATCCATGCATTTGCTTTTTACCACAAAGGTCACAAGGAAATGCACAAGGATCACAAAGCCCACTTTGTGTCCTTAGTGGTTCAACTTCGTGCCCCTGGTGGTTACTTTCACAACACCTATTATCAGTTGGACTTTAAAGGCTCATCACACGTACCTGGTGCTTTACGTTTTCCTCGGTTTCTTTTTTGCGGCGGGGAAAAGCACGTTGTTTAATATCAGGCGATAGCCGGGAGAGTTGGGGTGCAGGCTGAGGTCTGTCGGTGGATCGCCCACACGGTGTTCATAGCATTCCGGGTCATGACCACCATAGAAGGTCCAGGTGCCCTTGCCATATTCACCATGTATATAGCGGGCCTCGCTGGCCGGCTTGTAATCGCCCATCACCAGCACGCTCGATTTCAATACCTGGTTACGGAAGGATGTTGTTTGCCCCATAAAACCCTTAATAGTAGTGGTATGGTCCTGGGTAAGCATACTCGGCACGGGGTCGAACTTGGCGGAAAAGGTAAACAGCGAAAAGTAATCGGTAGTCGGCGTCACCTTCCTGAAATTTGTGTTGTCTATCGCGTTTGGCTGGGCGGTATATTCATATACATAGGGGTTTGTTTCCAATGTAAAATCCTTAAACGCGAAGCTCTTGGTAAAGTCCAGCTTGCCCTGTGCATTGGGGTCCATAGGGTCGCCATCAAATGGCTCGGCGCATATGTCGGTACCCTCTGCAGCCAGCGCTATATCATAAGTGTCGGTAGCAGAGCACATAGCGAACATATACCCACCTCCCGCCACGAAATCGCGTATCTTTTTGGCTACTGCCAGTTTTAGCTGCGATACTTTGTTGAAGCCATGTTTGGAAGCAAGGGCTTCTGCGGTTTTCTGGTCGTTCTGGTACCAGGTGGTATTCCTGAACTGCGCCCAGAATTTCCCGTATTGCCCGGTAAAATCTTCGTGGTGCAGGTGCAGCCAGTCATACTTGGGCAGGTCTTCGGCAAGCACCTCATCGTCATACACTTTGTCAAAAGGTATTTCGGCATAGGTGAGTACCAGGGTCACTGCATCGTCCCAGGGCTCTTTATTCAGCGGAGTATAGACCGCTATTTTAGGCGCCTTCTCTAACTTTATCACATCGCCATTAAAGTCGGGATTGGCTATATCGTTGATGATGCCGCTGTACTGAGCATCGCTGATCACTTCAAAGGTTACCCCACGCAGCTTGCACATGCGCTCTATGCTTTCCACATCGTCTATGCCAAAGCTGCCGCCCTTGTAGTTCAGCAGCCAGTCAACAGCTATATTGCCCTTCAGCGCAGCATAAGCCACACCATAGGCTTTCAGGTGGTTGGCCTGCCCTTCGGCATCCATAGGGATAAATATTTTTGTGGCGAATGCAGCATTTTGAATGAATAAACAAACAAACAAGCTGCACGCCCACAAATAAGACACTCGGTTTTTCATATTACAGGCTGTAAGTTACCTTTTTTCAGGATAATGGATTGCCGGCGCGCGTGAAGGGATGGTTAAAATTGGGGAAGAAGCCTCTCCCGGCCTCTCCAAAGGAGAGGTGAAGCTGCGTATGCGCGAGCCAACCACCCCAGCCAGTCGCAAGCTCCTGGCACCCCCTCTAAAAACAGGAGGGGAGTGTGTTACGCAGCCAAACGCGAGAAAAAGCAGTGTCATTTTCAAAGAGCTTATGGGCAGTCCCGCAATTGCGGGATTTATTTACCATGACAGAATTTCTATTGGGCATTGTGGGTTTCGAAACTGTCATAATTTATGTCCTTTTGTACTGCCCAAGGGGAATTTGTAAGTCTTTATTCTAACAGAAAAATCGAAGAACTGTCATGGTGAGCCCCGTCGAACCATGACATGCTGAAATTTTGTTTGAAGCCCAATTGGAGTTAAGTACACAAATTTACTCGTAGCGCAGTATAACTAAATAAATCAATCAATGTTTCATTTTCATTTTATTTCTAATTACATTTATAGTGAAACCAATAGCATATGAACAAATTCCTGGTTACTAAATCGTTTTTTTCTGCTGCACTATTATTTGTCGCGGGCAGCGCCATAGCCCAAAAAGGGAGTAACCCCATATGGAAAAAACAGGTGGCCCGCGAAATAGACATGCGGGAAAAAGAAGACACAAAAGTGCATCACTTGAAGGACGTGACTTTTGATACCACCCTTGCCGAAATGATAACTAGTGCTGCCAAATCGGGAAAAATAGCTGCCTATTCAAACTTCGACCACGTAACCAAACTGACTAAAATTGAAGTGGACCAGATATTGTTTGGCGATAAACCAGATACGGTTACTTTGACGGACCCAATAGATAAGCATGAGATCCAAAAAATAATCTATCACGACTTTAATTTCGACGCAGTGCATAAGTACCGGATACTGGAAGACTGGTCGTTCAATACGGCTACTGGCAATACCGATATTCACATTGTGGCTGTGGCGCCGGTAAGGGAGATATACGGCGAAGCAGGCGACTTCAGGGGTGTGCAAGCAATGTATTGGGTGCATTACACAGACATACTGGATATACTGGCCCGCTATGAGCATTACCATCCAAACAACACCTTTGCAGGGCATATCTGGGACGACTATTTTCTGAGCGAAGTGAAACCAAAGGCAGAGAAAAAATGATGCGGATAAAACGGCCATATTATTTGACCCTACATTATCCCACTCACCACCTGCCATATCTCTGCCCCAATCTCTTCTATGGAGGGGCTCCCCGCTACAATAGCAATACGCTCTTTATCCCCCAGCTTTTCAAATGCCTCCATGTATTTGGCTCGCACATTCTTTAAGTTGTCCAGCGTTTCATACAGTTCTGTTTTTTCGCGGTTGCGGCTTATGCGGCCCATGCTGGTCTCGGGCGGCACGTCGATGAAAATATTTATGTCGGGCCTGAGTATTTCCGCGCACATCCTGTTGGCGTCTATCACCCAGTCCATATCCATGTGTGTGCCATGATAGGCGTATGACGAAAAATAGTAGCGGTCGGTGACTACTGTATAGCCCTCCTGCATCTTCTTCACCAATCCTGTTTCTTCATTCAGGAGGTGGTCCAGCCTGTCGGCCAGGAACAGCCCGGCTATGGTCCGTTCATCGGCCTTCATATTGCCTTTCAGAATGTTGCGCAATGTCTTGCCCACCATGCCATCGGTAGGTTCGTAGGTGGCATACACTTTGTGCCCCGCCTGCTCCAGCCGTTCTGCCAGCAGCCGCACCTGGGTACTCTTGCCGCTGCCATCTATGCCCTCCAGCGCTATAAATAGGTTCTTCATTTTGCACTCGTTTGGTTGGTGAAATTAGGTGCATTTCAAATCTTCGCGCCAAATAGTTAAGCGCGAGTGATCAGCTCAAGATGACCCAGCGCGTGTCAGTGCCCGAGCGAACATCCCCCTAACCCCC
>JABDBX010000159.1 GCA_013288445.1 Bacteroidota bacterium | reverse complement strand
CCACCAGATGATGTATCAATGAGCGGTATTACAGAACCCTGGCAGACCACAGAAGGGCCGGTAATGGAAGAAGGCGTAAGATTGACCGTTAAAAGCTTCGTAATGGAACAACCGCTCAGCGAATAGCCAATGGTGACCACCCCGGGGGCTATCCCGGCGACAATGCCGGTAGTAGAACCGATGGTGGCGTAAGCCGTATTACTGCTGCTCCAGGTAGCGCCCGTCGTAGCATCGCTAAGAGTGGTAGTAAGCCCTGTACATACCGTTGATGCACCTGAGATAGCAGCCGGGGCTGAAATGACATTTACCGTGGAGGTGGCATAACAGCCCGTAGGCAGCGTATAGGTAATGACTGATGAACCAGAGGATGAACCGGTGACAATACCAGATGAACCCACTGAGGCAGTTGAAGAACTGCTACTCGTCCAGGCTCCGCCAGAAGTAGCGTCTGTAAATGTAACGCTCGAGCCGATACACAAAGGGATAGACGACCCTGAAATGGAAGCCGGAGGTGAGTAATAATACAGCCCGGTTCCGGCTGTGGTGTCGCTCAGCCCGCTATTGGTGCAGGTTACAATACAGCGGTAATAGACGGTTGCAGAAACCGTAGTTGTGTAGCCGGTGCTGGTGGCGCCGGAAATATTGCTCCACGTAGCGCTGTCAGACGACGACTGCCATTGATAGGTAAGCCCACTACCGGACGATGAGCCGGACAATGTGAGAAACGAAGAATAAGAAGAACAGCCAGAAGTTGCACTGGCGCTAACGGTACCCGCAGACGGAGTACCCGCACACGGTATCGACCATTCATAAACCTGGTTCGTGGCTGGCAGCCCAGTAAGCGAAGTATATAATGTGCTCATGGTTGCCGAGGGAGACGATCCTGTTCCGTTTAAGCACCAGTAGTCAGGTGTGCCGTAAGTTGGGTAACCTCCTGAGCCATCAGTTATACCTATAGCCAGATCCCCGGTATTTGATGTCCCCGAAGAAATAAAAGAATAGGCAAAGTCAATTATATTTGTCGTTTCGTATAGCTTTATTTCTACGCTTTCACGTGGCGTTACCGTTCCGGAATAATAAAACCCGATACTATCCCACTCTATCGTAAATACCCGGAACGGCGCAGTGCCTGTTGTAGCATAACGCACACATGGGCCAGTAGAGATAGCATCGATCCATAAGGGCGCAAGTATGGGGCGTGGCAGATTCTGTGCACCCACTGTGCTGCTCACACCCGCATAAGTAGTAGCCGTGTAAGATGTGTTGGCAAGGTCATCGTCATAAGTATTCACTACCGAAGGATACGATGGGTAAGAAAAAGTTTGGCCCAAAACCACCCAACAATTTTGCGATGCAGATAAAGAAGTATAAGTAGTGCCGCAATAAACGAAATTAAAACCGATAGCAATACTGTTATAATAACAATCATCCCAGTCGGTAGAGCCGTAAGGGAACGCATAGCCAGACGATGAAAGAAAACTACTGGAAACCGGATTATAACCACTGCTGAACGCTGAAAATGAATACGAGCTCAATGATTGGGAGAAACCATTACTTACACAAAAAAGCAAAAAAAATATAGTAAGGAGTTTTTTCATCCCTTTATAGTATGTAATGCTATTTTTAGCAACAATAAAGATAGCAATTTCCAGCATTCAAATAATAATATTCCCAAAAGATGTGCGACGCTTCGGCTTTATCCTGGATTTGATGTTGGCTGGATTTTTTTGTCTAACACAACCGTTGATAGAAGACCGGAAGCCGAAATCTTGATGGCGCCTTTTTGGGTCGTAGGCACGATTGATAGCGGCAAATACCTTGATAGGGCCGATACGACAATAGCAGCTTAGTGACGTTGACGAAATAAATACCACTATATGCCGAAGTTATTTTTCGTTTATGCAAGGCACAAAATCCGCGAATAGTGAGCTATTTAAGGACTTTTGGGACGAAGCAGAAATGAAAAAGAACAAGTCAGATGGTGGTATTTATTTTGTCATCGTCACTTAATAGTATTCCTGGTAGAGCCAAAACCAGCGCCATGCTGTTGACAGCAGCGATGCGACAACAGCGTAGAGCCTTTTTTTGCCGGCGGAGCCTTTGGCAAAAAATCGCCTTTTCTTTTGGTACTTTTCTGATGCCTGTCCCGATTTTTTATATCGGGAGCGAAGCAAAAGAAAAGTACGACCACGTGGGAAGACAATACAAGGCTTTCCGCGAAACTTTAATATAACAATTATCCCTTCTACAATATAATTGCCATCCACGCTTATCTTTACATCCAAGCATGAAGCCCAAAAGAATAATCTGTACCGTTACCAACGACCTCAGCTACGACCAGCGCATGATACGCATCTGCACCTCACTGGCGGGAGCAGGCTATGACGTGACACTGGTAGGGTTTAAAAAAAAGAAAAGCCAACCGCTCACCCAGCGTCCTTTTAAACAAGTACGGCTGCATGTGGCCACAGAGCAGGGAAAACTACTGTACCTGAGCTATTGGATCAACCTTTTTTTCTTTCTCCTCTTCCGCAAGGCCGATATTCTTTGCGCTATAGACTTAGACACGATCCTTCCGGTTTATTATGCTTCCCTTATAAGAAACAAAAAAAGGGTTTATGACGCCCACGAAATATTTACCGATCTTAAAGAAGTAATCTCCCGCCCCTCAGTGCATAAGATGTGGACGTGGATAGGCAACCATACCGTACCTCATTTCAAAACCGGCTACACTATTGGCGAGTGCTACGCCGAAGAATTTAAAAAGAGATATGGCGTCGATTATGGTGTTGTAAGGAACGCCACCATCCTGAAACCACTGGAAATTCCCGAAAAACAAAATCGCTTTATTCTCTACCAGGGCTGGGTGAATGTGGGCCGCTGCTTTGAGCAACTGATACCCGCCATGAAGCACGTAAATGCAAACCTGGTGATTTGCGGCGAAGGCAATTTTTATACGCAGGCCGTAGCCCTTACAAAGCAATACGGGGTTGAAGACAAAATAACGTTTAAAGGATACGTGCCGCCGGCACAGCTTAGCGACTATACCCGGCAGGCAACGATCGGCATTACCCTGTTTGAAGACACCAGCCTCAGCAACCGGCTATCGCTGGCCAACAGGTTCTTCGACTACATGCATTATGGCGTACCACAGCTTTGCATAAAATACCCGGAATACGAACGTATAAATGAACGGTATGAGGTAGCAGCCCTTATAGACCACCCTACCCCGGAAAGCATAGCCGCAGAAATAAATAAATTGCTCGATGACAAGGCTTACTACAGTAGGTTGCAGCAGAATTGCCTTGCAGCCCGGCAGGATTATTGCTGGCAGGAAGAAGAGAAGAAATTACTGGCAATTTACCAAAAGCTTTAACCCATGGAAACAAACATAGATCATAGTGCGGGCGTGCAGAATGGCGGAATAAAATTCAGCGTAATTATTCCCACTTACAATGCAGAAAGCACCATTTCAAGGGCTATTTTATCGGTGTTAGACCAGTCGTACCCGGCTTATGAAATAATAGTTGTGGACGATGCTAGTAGCGATGGCACGGTGAAGTTGTTGGAAACAAAATTCCCCGGCGATATTCAACTGGTTCAGAAGATAAAGAATAGCGGCAGTTCCGTCTCGCGCAACACGGGCATGAACTCGGCTACAGGAGATTATATAGCCTTCATAGATGCCGATGATGTATGGCACAAAGACAAGCTGATGCTGATGAATACCATTCTCCAATCGCAACCTAATATCACCTTGTTTTACCACCCTTACACCCAGGAAGAAATAACTAATAAAAAGCTGCCCGAAAACATTGTGGTTTACAAACTGCCTTTCATAAAACTACTACCCAGCAATCCCATTGCCACATCTTGCGTGGTAGTGCGCAACGACCCTTCTTTCCGTTTTGAGCCCACCATGCGCTATACCGAAGATTATGATTTCTGCCTGCGCATAGGTTATAAATACAAGCTGTATTTTATCAATATACCCCTTACCCGCATATTCCGCACATTCACATCAAAAGGCGGCATTAGCGAGAACAGGTGGAAGATGCGAACGGGAGAAATGAGGGCTTACGCAAGGCTTGCGAAGCTTAACCCGATCTTTATACTTCTGTTACCATTTCTTTTAGTCTCCAGCCTCGGGAAACAGGTTTACAAAACGTTTATACCCAGTAGGTAGGTTATACCGTTTAGACATCAAAATTGGTTATGCCATGGGCAAGCCCGAAGGGCTTTAATGTTAATAGCCTTGGGTGAAACCCAGGGTTGGATGGTATTTCAGATTGCAACCCTTAAGGGGTTGAACGTGGGGAGTGCCTGGTTTTGGTGTCTAAACAGTGTTATTACCTATACCCCGGCAGCGCTTATCTCCTTTACCAGCCCATGCTCTATTTTCACTACCCTCGCAGGGTATTTCTGTATGATCGTATAGTCATGGGTGGCCATGATGAAAGCGGTCTGGTAGTCGCGGCAAATGTTAAACAGCAACTGCATGATCTCTTCGGTAGTGTCCGGGTCAAGGTTCCCTGTAGGCTCATCGGCAAGTATCAGCTTGGGGTTGTTCAGCAAGGCCCTGGCTATGTCCACACGCTGCTGCTCCCCGCCCGACATTTCATAGGTCATTTTCGAACCCTTATTCTTCAGGCCAACTTTGGATAATACATTCTCAATCTTCTCTTTCATCAGGCCCTTGTCTTTCCAGCCCGTAGCCTTCAGCACAAACTCCAGGTTATGATAAACATCCCGGTCTGTAAGCAACCTGAAATCCTGGAACACAATACCCAGGTTACGCCTTAGCAGCGGTATCTTTTGCCAGGTAAGGTCTTTCAGGTCAAAGCCTGCAACATTCCCCTCTCCCTCGTTCAGGTACAGATCACCATAAAGCGTCTTAAGCAAGCTGGATTTACCAGTACCTGTCTTTCCTATCAGGTAAATGAATTCGCCCTTGTCCACCTCCAGGTTCACATTATTCAGCACAAGGCTATTGCCCTGGTATATGTTGGCTTGTCTGAGCGATACTATATTCATTTCGTCCATCATCGTTTCATTTCTAACAAAGATAATTTAAAAGTAGATAGTCTAAAGTCCAAAGTAGAAAGTAGAAAGCTGTTTTGTAATAAACTGATCTAAAACAGAACACTGTTATATCCTAAATCAGGGCAAAAAAATCCCCCTTGTGTAGGGGGATCAATTTTAAATATTTATGCTCTTTTAGAGCAGCTATCTTATCAGCAGCACATCACCCTTATAGGTTATATTCTGTCCTCCGGGCACAGCTACTATGATCTGG
>JABDBX010000158.1:3372-5460 GCA_013288445.1 Bacteroidota bacterium | reverse complement strand
GCTTTGTAGTAACAGGAATGAAAATTGTTTTTGTGCTCCGTAGGTGCACTACAATCACACATAAGTCGTTTTGCACCTACGGAGCAAAGCCCATTTTGTGCTGTTTTACTACAAAGCTTTCGCTCCTAACGGAGCAATCGACATTTAAAAAGATGTGGGTGCGCGGTAGCCTAAAAACAGGTGGTGCGCGTGTTGCGCACCAAACCAACGATGGGAAAAAATGAACATAGTCACTACCCATCAGGAGATTTCTGCACTACGTCCCGGTGAAAAACCGGGACTTCGTTACGAAATGACGGCCTTGATCTTGCTTCTTTCCTTCCTATTCTTTCTTCCTTTTTCTTCCTTTTCGCAAACTATTACTGGCCGTGTAACTGATGAGCAAAACCTGGGCATTAAAGCGGCGGAAGTGAGGCTTAGCAAAAACAATGATACTACTGCGGCAAGGGTAGTGACAGATAAGAGCGGCGTTTTTTCTATTACTGCTATAGCGCACGGCTATTACTACTTATCAATCTCCGCACATGGCTACGAGCCATACGGGGATAGTATGTACATAAGCCGTGATACCGCCATAGGCCTGGTGCGCCTGCTATTAGAGACCCACAACCTGGACGAGGTGAAGGTGGTGGAAAAAATACTGGCTATGGTGCAGAAGGATGATACCATGGAGTATAACAGCAGGGCGTATAAAGTGAACCCAGATGCCGATGGGGCAGACCTGGTGCGCAAAATGCCCGGCATAGAGATAAACGACAAGGTAGTAACCGCGCAGGGCGAAAGCGTAGTGAAGATACTGGTGGACGGCAAGCCATTCTTTGGCACAGACCCCTACGCTGGCCTTAAAAACCTGCCTGCCGATATGATAGACAAGGTGCAGGTGTATAACGAAAAGACCGACCAGGAGCAGTTTACAGGCTTCAGTGAGGGGGCTACCAGCAAAACCATAAACATCATCACCCGGCCCGATAAGCGCAATGGCGCCTTTGGTAAGGTGTATAGCGGCGATGGGCAAAATACAGGCGGGGACGATATGTATGGCACCGGGCTAACGCTGAACCAGTTTGGCGGCGACAGGCGGATAACCTATACCGCACAAAGCAACAATATAAACAGCCAGAACTTTACCAATGATAATGCGGCAAATACGGGAGGCAATGCGGGCATTGCCCAAACCAATGCAGCAGGTATAAACTATACCGATAAATGGGGCAAGAAAACAGACGTAAGCGGCAGCTATTTTTTCAGTACCACAAACAGCTCAGTGGACCGCGAGCTGCGTAAAACCTACTTCCTCTCGGTTGATTCGGGGCAGGTGTATGATGAGCATAGCCCATCTGCCAACCAGAACTACAGCCACCGGTTCAACCTGCGGCTGAACTATGTTGCCGATACGATGAACTCTATTTTGTGGCAGCCGTCCTTCACCATCAATAAAAGCAATGGCAGCAGCCTGCGGCAGGATACCACCACCGAGGCGCTGACGCCCATAAACCAGTCGGTGAGCAACAACAGCACTAATAATACGGGCCTCAGCTTTACCAATAACCTGCTGCTACGGCATAGGTTTCGTAAGAAGGGGCGCACGGTATCCATGAACCTCACGGCGGGCAACAACGGCAGCGATGGCACTACTATACATACCGCACAAAACATTTACTATACCAGCCCGGCGCTCAATGACACGCTGAACCAGCAAACGCTGCAAAAACAAAACTCTTGGAACCTGGCGGGCAATGCCACCTATACTGACCCGCTTACCCCGCATGGCCTGCTAAAGGTGGAATACAACATTAGTTACCTGCCCGCCAGCGCCAACCGCACCACCAGCGACTACTCTTATGCAGCCAATGCCTACTCGGTGCCGGACGATCTGTATTCCAATATATTTTACAGCCGCAACCTGGCCCACAAAGCGGGGGCCAGCTACCAAGTGCAGCGCAAAAAGGTGGAGTTCTCGTTCGGCCTCAACTACCAGCTTACGCAGCTTATGAGCGACCAAACGCTGCCGCAGAGCTATAACATAGCCCATAGCTACCAGAATGTGCTGCCGGTGGCTGTAGTTCTGGTTGGCAGATGGGCTATGCT
>JABDBX010000158.1:0-3362 GCA_013288445.1 Bacteroidota bacterium | reverse complement strand
GTGCTGCCGGTGGCCACGCTGCATATAAAATGCAGTAAAACAAAGAACCTGCAGCTTACCTATAATACCAGCACACAGGCCCCATCTGTAAGCCAACTGCAAAACGCTATAAACAATAACGACCCGCTGCACCTATATACCGGCAACCCCGGCCTGAAACAGCCCTATAAGCACAACCTGGTGCTGCGCTACAACGCTACCGGAAACAGCGGTAAAACCAGTTTTTCGGCATCCGTGACCGGGGGTATAACGGAGCACAGCATTACCTCGAACGCGCTCATAGCGCCAAACGATACGGTGATACAGGGCGTAACGCTTGCCAAAGGCTCGCAGCTTACCATGCCAGTGAATATAGACGGGACGCCGTCGCTGACCGGCAACATCAGCTACGGCCTGCCGCTAAAGCCTATAAAGTGCCACCTGAACATTAGCATTAATGCGGGCGCGGGCCAGTCGCCATCTATAATAAATGGCGTAGTGAACGAGCAGGATAATAAAACTGTGGGCCTGGGGCTATCCGTGAGTAGCAACATCAGCGAAAATGTGGATTTCCTGCTATCGTCGAACGGGGGTATTGCCGCAAATGAGAACTCTATAAACAGGCAACTGAATACCACCTATTACAACCAGAACAGCAAGGCGTCTATAAACCTGATACTGTGGCGGGGCATTGTGTGTAATACTGCGGTCAGCTACCAGTCTAATGCAGGCCTGTCGGCGGGGTATAACCATGATTACCTGCTGTGGAACCTCGCGATCGGCAAAAAGATATTCAAGAAACACCAGGGCGATATACGCCTCTCCTTTTTCGACCTGCTGAATGAGAACAGCAATATACAGCATACCATAACCGACACCTATATACAAGATGCCCGTAGCACTATACAGCAGCGCTATTTTTTGCTGGTATTTACTTATAAGATCAGCTATTACAGGTAGCGCCCCTCGGCTTCGCTCGGGGTGACATAAGTACCACTTAGTGCAGGCCCAATAGTGAACAAGGCGTACAAGAGTGCGACGCAACGGATGCTTAATAGTAGCAATAAGCCGGGGCAACAATCCCTGCCGCGCTAATTGCGTCTCACCTTTTCAGCCCCTGGTAATACGCCTGGTCAACCTGCCGGTATCCCAAAGAAACGGCCTTCTCCACATCGGCCAGGGCTTGGGGCCTGTTGCCGTTTTCGGCATTGCACAGGGACCGGGCATAGTATATCTCGCCATCATTTGGGCTAAGGGATAATGCTTTGTCCAGATCTTTCATAGCTTCGGGGTAGCGGTGCAGGCGCTGTAGTTCCCGGCCCCGGTTCAGGTATGCGGGCGTGCCGTCTGGTCTCATGGCTATCGCGGCGCTGTACTGTATCAGCGATGAGTCGTGCTTTCCAAGCATGGCATACAGGTTCCCGAAATTGCTGTGCGCTTCCGATAGCTCCGTTAGGCCAAGAGAAGAGCGGAAACAGAAAAGGGAAGAATCGAAATTGTTACCTATAGCATAGATAATGCCCAGGCCCATGTATGCCTTAGCATATTCATCATCTTTCTTTTTCAGCGATAGGCCCATGTAATAATTCCTCTTTGCCTCGGCATACTTTCCTACGGTGCGCTCCAGGTCGCCGATGGTAATGTACGGGCTTTGGTAATCGGGCTTTATGGCAATCGCCTTGCTCAGTAAGTAATAAGAGGAATCATAGCACAGGCGTTTCTCATTAGGGTTTGTCGCAACATCGAACCGGGTAAAATAGTCGAACCCGAGGTTGTTGTAGGCGTTCGGGCTTTGTGGTTGTTTGTCTATCTCATCATTCCATAGGCTCACGGTGCTGTACCACACCTGGCAACGCTCGTTGGCCAGGTAACCCAGAAAAAGCGAGTAGGCCAGAACGGCTGATAATACCATGTATCCCGTTTGCCTGTTCGCCCCCGGCTGAAAATAACCGGACACATACCAGCCTAAAATAAAGAACAAACCAATATAGGGTATGTAGGTGTATCGTTCGGCAACAATGGCATCACCCACAGGGATGAACTGGAGCAGCAGGGCCATATTTATCAGAAAGAACAAAGAGCCAAAAACAACAATTTTGCTTTTCCGCCCAAACCACCCCACCAGGGCAATGATGATGAGCATTATGGCAAAAGATACCCATTCCAGCTTTTCGGGATAGGGATAAAAACAGCACAGCGCCACCGGTGCAACTGCTTTCCATAAATAGGTAACAAGCGCATGGCTACCCAGGCTTATGCGGTCAATGATAGAGTAGGTGACGCCCTGCAGCTTTAACGCCCCGTAGGTCCGCTGGTCCATCACCGATTTGATACCAAAGACAATGGCGATGGCGAAATGGGGGATCTTTTCCAGGAGCAGCCCAAAATTCAGTTTACGTCTTTCATACAGGTCAATGAGTAGCAGCGTTATGGGTAAAACAACCGCTACTGGCTTTGCCAGCAAAGAGCAGATGAATAGTACGATGACCGCAGTGTACCACTTCCATCTTTTGCTACCCGCGGTACGTACGTAGTATAAGTAAGCAATACATGCCGCCATGTAGAAAAAGCCATAGATCACGTCTTTACGGCCAGAGAGCCATGCTACCGATTCCATGTGCATGGGGTGCAGCCCGAATAATAAAGCCGTAATTGCCGCTGCCACCCGCCGGCCCGTGAGCAGGACAACAAAATAATAAACAAGCAGGGTAACGCCTATATGAATAGCAAGGCTATCGAAATGGTATAACCAGGGTTGAAGGCTTACCAGGCTGTACTCTATAGCATAACTAAGAATGGTGAGCGGGTGATAGTTTCCCTGCACTGCGGCCGACAAGGAAAAAATATGCTTTATCCCGTTCCACGAAATATCGCGTACCAGCTTATCGTCTTTTATATACCCGGGGTCGTCCCAGTTAGTAATCCCGTCGTTAAGGCAGGTGTTCAGAAACAGCCATACGACTACTGCAATAGCCACCGGGATCAAAACATCGCTGTACTTAGCCAAAAAGGAGGTATTGGCAGGGCTGGTTGCAGTCAGTGCCTGTGCAGGTGGGTGCCTGCCTGCAACTACTGGTTTATCTGTTTGTGAGCTCTTGTTTTTTTTGGCCATAAGTATAGCGCCTTAAAGGTAATAATACTACGATATACTGTATAGAATGGGGTATGTAAATTTTACACAGCGTAGGACAGGTTATCCGGAATATTGCTAACCCGGTTAGGTGTCCCACACCAGAAAAAGGTGTGGGACACCTATTGAGAGCGGAGCAACAGGATGAGAGCGATGCGAGTATGATGGGCATCGCTCATCGACGTATGGGCCGCAAAGCCTAATTATTTCCGTTTTTCGGAAAAATCATCCTCCATATGGAATTTCGACATGC
>JABDBX010000157.1 GCA_013288445.1 Bacteroidota bacterium | reverse complement strand
ACAACCGTACAACGGTGCGACGCAACGATGCCGGTAAAAGAACTACAGCCCGGACAATTATCCTGAATCCTATTGGTCCTTTTTATGACGCTACTTCTTCTGTTTCCTTTTCTTTTTCTATGCGGCCTTTCTTCAACGGGTTGGCAGTGTTGGCAGCGTATTCACGGCGATGGTTGAGCAGGTCTATGCACTGATAAACCGCTTCACGGAATGAGTCGGGGTCGGCGAGGTTTTTACCGGCAATATTAAATGCAGTGCCATGATCTGGTGATGTGCGGATGATGGGGAGGCCTGCCGTATAGTTTACCCCTTCGCCACGTGCGAGCGTTTTGAAAGCTACGAGGCCCTGGTCGTGATACATAGCGAGGACAGCATCGAACTCGGTATAACTACCCCGTGCAAAAAAAGCATCAGCGCTGTATGGCCCAAAAACAAGCCCACCGCTTTGCCTGAGGGCGTCTATTACGGGCTTTATTGTAGTTTGTTCCTCATTGCCTATCTGGCCCTCGTCTCCGGCATGTGGATTTAGCCCAAGCACCGCGATACGTGGTTTGTCTATCCCGAAATCTTTTACAAGGGAGTCCCGGAGTAAAGCCAGCTTTGACTGTAATACCTCTTTGGTGATGGCTGTTGCTACCTTTGAAATAGGTATATGCTCCGTAGCCAGGGCCACGCGAAGTGTGTTGTTGTACAGCAACATCAGCACATCTTTGGCGCCAAATTTATCTTTGAAGTACGGGGTATGCCCAGTAAACGGAAAGTCGCTAACGTTGGTATTGCTCTTATGGATGGGCGCGGTAACAATAGCATTTAGCTGACCGTCTTTGAGGCACTGTGTGGCCACCATAAGCGAACGGATGGCATACTTGCCGCCAGCGTCTGTAAGCACACCGGGCTGTATAGGCACTTCTTCATCCCAGCAGTTAAATACATTGACCTGCTTGAGGTTTAATTTTGTAAGGTCTTTTGTGCTGGTGAAATTAAAAGTATGTTCTGGTACAATGCGGCGGTAGTAGTTGATGACCTTGTTGGAAGCGAATATTACGGGTGTGCAGAGGTCGAGCATACGGTTGTCTGAAAATGTCTTAATGATAATTTCAGTGCCGATGCCGTTTAGATCACCCGTAGTAATGCCGATAATAGGTTTTTCGATATGTTGTGCCATGTTGTTAGTTTAAAAAGCCGCATAAAGGCGGGAACGTGCAAAGTAAATAATTAAAAGTTCAAAAATGAGCGATACAATATTTATGCTTTATTCACTATGCCATAATTGATCAAAAAATCAAGGAGCATACGCATACCGTAGGCAGTACCGCCCACTGGGGTATAGCCCTTGCGCGATGTGGCGAAAGATACGCCTGCAATATCGAAGTGCATCCAGGGATAGTCTGTGAAGTGCTCCAGGAATTTGCCTGCGGTAATAGCCCCGCCTGATGCGCCACCTGTGTTCTTAATATCGGCAATATCAGATTTTATCTGCTCGCCATATTCGTCCCAAAGCGGGTATTCCACCATGCGTTCATATTGGCGGAAGCCGCTTTCCTTTATGGATTGTTTTACGTCGTCGGCAGCTGTGCCCATGCATACAATTCCATTGTCGCCCACGGCAGCAGATGCTGCGCCCGTGAGTGTGGCAAAGTCCATAACCAGTTCGGGCTTGTAGCGTTTGGCCCAATGAAGTGCATCGCCAAGCAGCATACGGCCTTCGGCATCGGTGTTCAGCACCTCTACGGTAGCGCCACTATACATGGTCACTACATCGCCGGGTACATAAGCATTCTCACCAGGCCGGTTATCGGTGGCGGGAACAAGGGCAATGACATGGAGTGGCAACTGCATCTTGGAGATGGCATACATAGCGCCGGTAACCAATGCTGCACCGCTCATATCGCTCTTCATGCGGTCCATGGAGTTGAGCGTGGGTTTCAGGGAAACGCCGCCTGTATCATACACCACGCCTTTTCCCACAAGCACTATTGGTTTTTTATTCAGCGCTTTCCTGGGTACGTACTCCATAATGGTAAACGTAGGCGGGTCAATGCTGCCACGGTTCACCGACAGTATGCCACCCATTTTCTCTTTTACTATCCTTGCTTTATTCAGTATCGTTACTTTGAACCCACCTTCCTTGCCTATCAGTGCTATCTCTTTCGATAATTGGTCGGCAGTAAGGTAGCTCAGTGGCTCATTTACCAATGTGCGGGCATAGTAGATGGCCTGTATGGTAATGTTGATCTGTGCCACTTCTTTTGCGGTGGCCGTGTCTTTGGTAAAATAAACGGTATGGAGCGTATTTGTAACCTTCTTAGCCTCGGTGCGGTATTTTAAGAACTGGTAATTGGAAAGGGCAATACCTTCGGCCAGGCCAACAGCGGCGAAACTTTGAGCAGTAAAGTTGGTGATGGTAATTTCATCCAGCTTATGTTTGTTGCAGGCGGCTTGTATTTCCACCCCGGCCTTGCGGCAGGCTTCGCGGGTTTGCCAATCTGTTTTTTTATTTTTAAGGAGATAAATAAAAACAAAGCTGCTATACCTGTTCAACGTCACGATGTTCTGTTCGGCTTCGAATGATGATCGTGCAAACCCAGCCTCGTCTTCGCTAATGCCTGCTACCTGGGCCAGCTTTTTCACATCGTCAATAATATAAACCTGGTGTTTCTTAGTAGGTTTCTGCTGTATTTTAAATTCCATATTCTGATATATTGAAAGGTGGGCAAAGGTAAGATTTACTTCGCAGTATTTGCTTTTTTACCACAAGGCACATAGCACATGTTGTACAGCCAGGCAATGGCGTGGGGGGCATCTCCCTTTCCCTAATGTCATCGTTCCTAAGAGATTGTCCGAACAAAAGTAGTTCGACACCTTCGGCATCGTCCCTCATTTTGCATTGGGTTTACTATAAACGTTGGATGCCTTCAGCATCACCCAACACGATTTTTTCCTTAACTATACTATACGCCGGATAAAAATGTGCATTGAATTTAAAAGCCTGAAAGGCTTTAATGTGAATAGCTCCCGGTGCAACCCGGAGTTTTCAGGGTTATACAAGTTGAACCCCGCCGGGGTTCAATGAACACATCTATTTTCCCACCGGTTTCACCGGTGGCTATTCATAATTTAAGCCCTATCGGGCTTGCCCGCTTATCACTGCACAAACTTATGCGGTGAGAAGTATAATTGCATTCACCCGTAGGGGTTTATCTTCGTGTGCTTAATTGCAAAAGGATAGTTTCGTGCATTTGGTGAGGTGTGTCGTGTCCTACGCAAGTTCGATGGGCGATGCCCATCGCTAATTGATTTCGCCCCTTCAGGGCTTGACCATGTTTAGCCAAACCCCTTTTCAATACTGCACAAAACTATCCCGTGCAAAGTATAATTGCAAAAAGCACTTACTTTTGATATTGCTATGAGTGGATATACGAGATATAATGACGGGGAGTTGAGGTTGAAAAAAAGTTTGGGCCAGCATTTCCTGCATGATGAACAGGTGTGCCGGAAGATCGTTGAGCATTTGTCGCACAAGCCGGGTATGCGCCTGCTGGAAGTGGGCCCGGGTGGTGGGGCGATCACAAAATACCTGTTGCAATGGAGCGATATAGATTATAAGGCGATAGAAATAGATGAGGAAAAGGTAGTGTACCTGAATAAGCAGTACCCCGAGATACAGGGTAAAATAATAATGCAGGACATATTGAAGGCCGATAAGCCTTTTGAAGGCGATTTTGCGGTGATAGGAAATTTCCCCTACAACATTTCATCGCTCATCCTTTTCAAAATATTAGAGTGGGAGCCGGAGGTAACGGAAGTGATCGGTATGTTTCAGAAGGAAGTGGCACAGCGAATAGCATCGGGCCCGGGCTCTAAGGTTTATGGGATACTGAGTGTGCTGATGCAGGCTTTCTTTAAAGTGGAGTATCTTTTTGACGTTAATGAAAACTGTTTTACCCCGCCGCCAAAAGTGACCAGCGGGGTATTGCGGTTCACGAACCTGCATAATCCCTTTGGGATAACGGACAAGCGGCGGTTTATCATCCTGGTAAAAGCGGCGTTCAACCAGCGAAGAAAAACGCTGAGAAATGCACTCAAGGCTACTTTACCCGCGGCGGCACTAACCGGCCCGATGATGGAAAAAAGGGCAGAGCAATTATCGGTAGCAGATTTTGTGGAGCTATTAAAGAGTGACCAAAGCCAATAGGAATAGGAGCGTTAAGCAATGTGGTTGTAGATTGCAAGGCATGGTTTTGCGCGTTATTGAGATTGGAGAAACAAGGTAAAGAGCGGGCGAACGTAGCCGCGAGCCAACCACCCCCGATTTATTCGGCATTCGCCTCATAAATCGTCCCCTCCTTGAAAAAAGGAGGGGAGTGTGTTACGCACCTCTTGTTGTTAGTTTCCCGGAACGAGTGGGACATCTATACGCAAGTCCTAAAGGGCGGAATCTAATAGTGATGGGCCACGCCACCGAACTAAGTGACGATGACAAAATAAATACCACCATCTGACTCGTTCTTTTTCATTTCTGCTTCGTTACAAAAGTCCTTAAATAGCTTGCTATTCGCGGATTTTGTGCCTTGCATAAAAGAAAAATAACTTCGCCATATAGTGGCATTTATTTTGTCAACGTCACTAAAGGGCTAATGTTAAAAATGAGGTATGGAAAGTTTTATTACTAATAATAAAAAAGCGCTAATAGCAGCGCCGGTACACCCGGTTCTATTGGATGGACTTGCCCAGGCCGGGTACGAGTGCATTATCCATGAAAAGATAACACAGGATGCAGCCTTTGAGTTGATAGGAGACTGCGAGGGTGTGATCACTTCTACGCGTATCCAATTGGACAAGGCACTGATCGACGCTGCGCCGAATCTGCGGTGGATTGGCCGCATGGGTTCGGGAATGGAGGTAATAGACCTGGAATATGCAATGGCGAAAGGCATTGATTGCTATGGTAGCCCTGAAGGTAACTGTAATGCGGTAGGCGAACATGCCTTGGGGATGCTGCTTTCATTGATCCGGCGAATTTCATGGAGCAATGCGGAGGTAAAGCAGGGGTTATGGTACAGGGAGGAAAACAGGGGCATAGAGCTGGAGGGAAAAACAATAGGCATCGTAGGGTTTGGGCATACGGGGCGGGCATTTGCCAAAAAACTAAGCGGGTTTGATCTGCGGATACTGGCTTATGATAAATATAATCAAGTTCAGGAGCCGACCGATTTGGTGACCAGCGCCAGCATAGAGCAGATCTTTGAAGAAGCCGATATTGTGAGCTTCCATGTGCCGCTGCAAGCGGATACTGTTCATTATTTTAACCGCGAGTTTATTTCGCTGATGCGAAAACCATTCATTTTGATAAATACTTCGAGGGGCGTTGTAGTGGATACAGAGGCATTGTACGAAGGAATTATGACTGGGAAGATCATCGGGGCCTGCTTGGATGTCTTTGAGCAGGAGCCAATAACCGCCATGAGAAAAGATTTGCAATGCCTTATGAACGAATTGCTGGCTTTGCCGCAAGTAGTTGTGACTCCGCATATTGCCGGTTATACGTTTGAAGCGCTTTATAAGATG
>JABDBX010000156.1 GCA_013288445.1 Bacteroidota bacterium | reverse complement strand
ATGCGCTGGGCGTTGTCAGACAACGACATCATCACAGCGGGTTATGGCCTGCACAGCGAGATGCAGCAACTCTATCAATATTTTGCATTAGACACCTTCAAGGTCATGGCCAATAAAAACATAGGTTTTACCCGCAGCCATCATTTTATACTGGGCTACGATAAATCATTGTCGCAAAAGGTGCATTTGAAACTGGAGACTTACTACCAATACCTTTTCGATGTGCCGATAGAAACGCGCATAGGGTCATCTTATTCGGCAATAGACCAGGGAACAGGATATTCCCGCGACTTCCCCGATTCGCTAAAAAATACGGGTGTGGGTTATAACTATGGTATTGAGTTAACCCTTGAAAAAGCCTTTAGCAATGGTTATTATTTTCTCCTCACCGGGTCGTTGTTCGACTCTAAAGCAAAAGGCAACGATGGCGTTTTCCGCAACACCGATTATAACTCTCATTATGCTGTAAACCTGTTGGGCGGCTACGAAACCAAACTCGGCAAGTACAGCACGCTCATAACCGGGGTAAAAGTGACCTTCATAGGCGGCAAGCTTTACTCCCCGGTTGACACCCTTGCCTCCAACAAGCTGGGCGATGTGGTGGTAGTGGACAGCGAACGGAACACCCTTCAATTCAAACCCTACTTTCGTACCGACCTGAAGCTGGGCGTGCGCTTCAACTCGAAAAAAGTAACCCACGAGATCGCCGTTGACCTCGTAAATATTTTCAATACCCAAAACATCCTCTCAGAGACCTATAGCTACGGCCTCAACCAGCAAACCCACGGCGCACAGCCGTTCTACTACCAGTACCAGCTCGGCTTCCTGCCTATCTTTTATTACCGTATTGATTTTGGCATAAAACGGCATGAAAAGCACGGCGACAAATAATTTACGGATAGTTAGACTGTGTCTGTTTATAATCAGAACAAAAGAGAACTAAGCATTTGAAAATGAGTACATCAAATAATTCAGAGGCCAAATTGTTTGTAGGTTTCATCTTAATATTAACCGTGCTGTCGTCTTGCGAATACGGCAATACTTATTATTATAAAGTAACAAACAATACGGATACAGCCATCTTCGTACACTGCAAATCAGTGGATACCCTTCAGCAATATCGCATCGACACAAATTTTATTATTCCCAGGGATTCATCAAAAATCATTTTTACTATTGACCACGGCATTCAAGGCAGTGCGCAAAATTATTTATGGAACGTAAGTAAAGACAATATCAAACTTTCAATTACCAGGAAAGGAGCATTGTCTCACCGGGATTATGCTAAAAGTAGTTCTTGGGCATTCTGCGAAGATTCCGCAATGTATCTAGCGGTAATTTACAATAGCGATTTTTAACTAACCCTATTAACAATACTGCGCAAGGATAAATTTGTGTATTTGTTCTCCGATTTAGCATCAAAAAAATTTCAGCATGTCATGGTTCGGCGGGGCTCACCATGACAGTTCTTCGATTTTTCTATTAAACTAAAAGTCGCAAATTTAGCGCTTGTGCGGTATAATTGACTTTTTTCATAATTGAGCCATTGAGCAATTCAGCCATTCAGCCATTATCTTTGCAGCATGAGCGCAGTTCTATTCCAAAAAGAAAATGGTGTGGGTTATATCACCCTCAACCGCCCCGATAAATACAACAGCTACAACCGCGAAATGGCCCTTGCGCTGCAAGGCTATTTAGATGCCTGTGAAACGGATGACGAGGTGCGCTGCATATACATAACCGGCGCTGGTAAAGGCTTCTGCTCCGGGCAAGACCTATCGGAAGCAATGAACCCCACAGCCGAGGAGTTTGAGCGCATGGTACGGGAGCACTACAATGCTACAATACTGCGCCTACGAAAGATTGAAAAACCAATAATTGCTGCGGTGAATGGCGTAGCCGCCGGGGCTGGGGCCAATATTGCCCTTGCCTGCGATATAGTGCTTGCGGCGGAGAGTGCATCGTTCATACAGGCATTCAGTAAAATAGGTCTTATACCAGATAGTGGTGGCACCTTTTTCCTGCCCCGCCTGGTGGGTATGCAGCGTGCAGCGGCCCTCATGATGACCGGTGAAAAAGTTACAGCAGCAGATTCCGTGGCTATGGGTATGGCCTATAAATGTTTTCCAGATGATGCGTTTGAAGCCGAAAGTAAAAAAATGGCTACCACGCTCGCCCAGATGCCAACAAAGGGGATCGGCCTTACCAAGCGCCTGCTCAACAACTCTTTCAGCCACGACCTGCAGCAGCAGTTAGATATGGAAAAAGAAGTGCAGGTTCAAGCTGGTAGCACCCACGATTTCCGCGAAGGCGTCCAGGCATTCCTTGAAAAACGGAAACCCGCATTTACAGGAAAATAGCTATACGGGAAGCAGGGCAGAAAAAAAGAAGATGCGTGTACAGCCTCGAACGGGCAATGTCATTGACCTAGCGAAAAAGTCGCGCTGAAGATGCTGAAGGCATCAAACGTTTATAGAGAACCCAATACAAAATTGCTGACGATGCCGAAGGTATCGCACCTACGTTACCCCTGATTTCCCTTAAATTGGCATCGCCCATCGAACTCGCGAAATATCGTAAACTCAGAATTCCTTACGCATTTCATTAGGATCAAGCGTTTTGAACGACTTGCTCGCAAATTAAAATAACTACGACAACTCGCGTTTTACGTAGCATCTCCCTTTAGGGCCGGGGGGTTATCGGGAAATATGCTCACAAAATGCCGCCTGCCAAACCGCGACGAGTAACGAAACATTGCCACTACTGCTTCACCATGCCCATATCGCAGATATAGGTAGTGCCCCCGGCTATGGCGGTAGTGAAATTCAGCGTGATGGTGCCTACTCCGTTTATCACCTTATAAGTACCAGTCGCATGAATGCCATAAGTGCCTGCTGCCGGGCTGATAAGAATATCCTGCGACAGGTCCGCATTCGTGCTGTCTATCGTAGCCACAACCGTTGTATTCGAGTTGTTGAAGTTCGATATATCTATTGTATAACCGCCATTCGTAGCATCAGCAGTAACAGCGCTCTGCCAGGTTTTTGCCCCGGTTACTGCCGGGCTACATGTTCCCCTTGTGCAATTGTAGGTGCCTATACAAGCCGTTGACCAGCCCGTCTGGCAACTGTTGCCTGAATAACCTATTGGGCATACACACACATTGCTGGAGCAGGTACCGTTATTCTGGCACGTAGTGCTGCCGCATTTGTTTTTGCAACTGGTATATAATACTAAACTGAATACGCCCAAAGTGAGCATCATTGGGACCAATATATTGCGAAACGTTTTCAAAATGATATAATTGACTGATAAAAATTGTTGATAATATACCTTGTGTAAAAATACACGATACACTTTAGTTTATGCAAATGTATCCAGAGTTTAACATTTAGTTGCGTAAAAGCTACGTTTTCACATTCGGGAAAATTTTCAGGCCAGTCCTGTCCACGGCTATTAACCCATTGCCAATCTGTACCTTTGCCACTCTTCATGCCACGCCCATATACGATAGCATTGGTGGGAAACCCCAATAGCGGGAAAAGCTCCCTCTTTAATGCACTTACCGGCCTCAACCAGAAGGTGGGTAATTTCCCCGGGGTAACTGTTGACAAAAAAACGGGCATATCAAAGATTTCAGATAGTCTATCGGCACATGTTATTGACCTGCCGGGCACCTACAGCCTGTATCCTAAAAGTGCTGACGAACAGGTGACCTACGAGGTGCTGCTGAACCAAAAGAATGCCGACCGACCCGACCTTATCATCGTAATAGCCGATGCCGCCAACCTGAAGCGCAACCTGCTGTTCTGCTCCCAGATCATGGACTTGAAAATACCCGTGGTCATCGTACTTACCATGATGGATATTGCCCGGCAAAAAGGAATTACTATTGATGTCCCTGGCCTGCAACGAATGATGGGCGTACCCGTTGTGGGCGTTAACCCACGGCGCGGCCGGGGGCTGGGGTTGCTAAAAAAGGCAATCAGCGATACCCAGCAAAACACGCCCACCGCTATCCCTGACTTTATAGACATTAATGCACTTGCTGGCGCCTGGCTGCCTGAGGTAAAACAGCTATGCGCACTCGAAAGTAATTATGCAGCTATGCATGTGGCCTGCAACTATAACGAACTTAAATACATAAATGCCGCGCAACGGATGCGTATAGCGGCACTTCTGGGCGAAGCAGGCTTCCATAAATCAAGGATGCAGGCAGAGGAAGTGATGCAACGGTACAAAAAGATTGACACCGTAATGCAGCAATGTGTGGCTATAGACAGCCCCATGAAAAAAATGGTGGTAAGCGAACAGATAGATAAAATACTGCTGCACCCATTGTGGGGCAATCTTATTCTTTTGGCCGTGTTATTTCTTTTGTTCCAGAGCATTTTCTGGCTGGCCCACTACCCTATGGATTGGGTGGAGCAGGGCTTTGCCCTGGCCGGCAACTGGCTCAACAACCTCCTTCCTGCCGGGCTGCTCAAAGACATGCTGGTAAATGGCGTTTTGGCCGGGTTAAGCGGTATAGCCGTATTCGTGCCGCAGATCATGATACTGTTCGGCCTTATCACCATCCTGGAAGACAGCGGTTATATGGCGCGCATCAGCTTTCTTACAGACAGGGTTATGCGCAGCGCAGGACTCAACGGGCGCTCGGTAATGCCCCTCATCAGTGGTATGGCCTGTGCCGTACCTGCAATAATGGCTGCCCGCACTATTCAGAACCGCAAGGAACGGCTTATCACCATAATGGTCACACCGCTTATGAGCTGCTCTGCACGCCTCCCCGTTTACACCATGCTTATCGCTATCGTGGTTCCAAACCGCAGCTTCCTGGGCATGTTCAATCTACAGGGTTTGGTATTGATGGGGCTATACCTCCTCGGCTTCTTTATGGCGTTGGTCGTAGCCCGTGTTATGAACTTCCTCATAAAAACCAGTGAACGCACCTTCTTCCTTATGGAACTCCCCGTATATCGCGCCCCACGATGGAAGAATGTGGGTATCACCATGATAGAAAAAGGCAAAATATTTATCAGGGATGTGGGTAAAGTCATCCTTGTTCTTTCGCTGGTGCTGTGGGGGCTTGCCGCGTTTGGCCCTCCTGCCGCCATGCGGGCAGTAGAAGAACAGTACGCCACCCTATTGCGGCAGCACCCCGAGCAAAAAACAACCATAGAACACGAACATGCCACCGCCAAATTGGAGCATTCATTTGCCGGTATCATGGGCCATGCTATTGAGCCGGTTATCAGGCCACTTGGTTACGACTGGAAGATAGGTATTGCCCTTATCACCTCGTTTGCCGCCAGGGAAGTATTTGTAGGCACTATGGCCACCCTTTACAGCGTTGGCGACACCGAAGCAGGCAAAGAAACCCTCGAAGCCAAAATGAAGGAAGCCAAACGGCAGGACGGCACCCCGGTATATACACTCGCCGCTGGCCTATCGCTGCTAATCTTCTACGTATTTGCCATGCAGTGCATGAGCACCCTCGCCATAGTAAAACGCGAAACCCGTAGCTGGAAATACCCAGCCATACAGTTCGTGTACATGTTCGGCCTGGCCTATTTAAGTGCGCTAGTGGTGTATTGGGTGTTTAAGTGAAGAAAGCGGGTTGGCAAAA
>JABDBX010000155.1 GCA_013288445.1 Bacteroidota bacterium | reverse complement strand
GTGGATGAACTGCCCAGCCCCGACCCTGCAGGTGCATCCACCAACGTGGACAACTTAAAGCCGGATGGAACAGGCCCATACTTACTGACAATATGGTTGTAGGCTCCCTTTGCAAGGTCCAGCATGCCATCTATGGGTAGGCTATCGGATTTATCATAGCTCACGCGCTCGCCCCTGTCTAATGCCTCAATGATAATTTTTGGTTCATCGAGCGGCTCGATTGTGGCATAGGCGTATAGCGAAATGGTAGCGTTGAGAATCGCCCCGCCATACAGGTCGCAATAAGGGCTCACATCGGTTCCACCTCCGGCCAGGCCAATGCGTAATGGCGCTTTACTTCTGTATATCATAATATGGAAGCTAAATTAAAGAAATAATCGCTCATCTGTAATTTTGAGGAAACCAGAGACCTTAAATTCACTAATTTTAACTATAATAAGCCTAACTTTGTAAAAAGGAATTTTTATGGATGCTGTGATTAAAGCAATAGTGGCGGATAGTTCTACAGACGACCAGCACCTGAAGTATTATGATGCATTAGAACGCTCAAAAAACGAATTAGAGCAAGACAAGGATCTGGTTACCTTTACTATTGATGAATTGGAGGCTTATTCTAATAGTAAAAGTGCCGAAGAAAAATAACTTCATTTAACTTTCTTCTGTAGTCTTACATAATTATGCGCTTCTTCAATTGAATAGACAGGCATTTCTCCGGCATCATATTTTTCAAGCCGGTCATAAAATTCCGCGAGTTCCTCCACAGTGTATTTTTCCGGATTAACATTATTGTAAGCACCATTGTCAATTCCGTCGTTACTTGTCATAGTCAGCTGTTTTTAAAAGAATCGTTTTTTAGGGGAATGTGTAGTTAAAGTTAAGTAGTATTTCTCATTACTTCTGCAAATAGCCCTCGAGTCCTTTGTTTCACTATCAAATCTCCAATTTCACAAAAAATTACAATGGCGGCATTATTTTCATACCGTTTTAATCGCTAAAATTGTATGGAGAAAAATAATAATTATGATTGATCCTGTAACAGAACCTGTTGGTATTGATTCTGTCGCTGCCATCCAGCAATTGGTAGGGCAGGTGGAAAAGGTGATACGCGGCAAGCGCAGGCAGATAGAGCTTGTAATTACGTGCCTGCTTGCAGGTGGCCATATACTTATGGAAGACAATCCCGGCACCGGTAAAACGGTGCTTGCCCGTACGCTCGCCCAGTGCATTAGCGGGGAGCGCGAAGGGGGGCATGTGGTATTTAAGCGGATACAGTTTACACCCGACCTGCTGCCCATGGACCTGATAGGCACGCACATCTTTGATGATATAAACAAGGAGTTTATTTTTAAGAAAGGCCCATTGTTTTGCAATGTATTGCTGGCCGATGAAATAAACCGCGCATCGCCAAAAGTGCAGAGCGCCCTGCTGGAAGCTATGGCTGAACAGCAGATAACCGTAGGCGATACTACCCTTATGCTGGAGCGGCTGTTCTTCTCCATAGCCACTCAGAACCCTATTGAGATGGAAGGCACCTATCCATTGCCCGCCGCCCAGCTCGACCGTTTTTACATGAAGATCATCTTCGGTTATGTAAACGAGGAGACCGAACTGAACATTTACCGCGAATACTTAGACATTGCCAAAAACCTTGTTGACCTGCAGCAGGTATTGAGTATGCAGGACATACTGGAACTGCAAGCTATGGCAGGGGCCGTGTTTGTGCATGACGAGATAGTAAAGGCAGTGAGCAATATTGTAAGAGCCACACGCGATCACCAGGATATTTCACTCGGCGCATCAACCCGCAGCGGTATTGCCTTCCTGAAGTGCCTGCGTGCTTTTGCGCTGGTACGTGGCCGCACTTACGTAATAGAAGACGATGTAAAAGACCTGGCAAGAGTGGTGCTGGAGCATCGCCTGGTTTACAGGAACAAGGAGGGCAAGCTGAAAGCCCTTGATAGCATTATTAATAAGGAAACTGAACGTCTGGCGCGACTAAAACTGCATCAATAGTCACAGGTACTAATTTCTGTCTTTTGGCTAGCAACAAAAACATATGCCGTATAACCTTTGCAATAGCTTTAATGCTGTGCACAGTTATTTCTTTTGCCCAAAAGAAGGATAACAAGGAGGCACAGGCCGCAGCCAAACAGCAGTTGCAGAACATAGCGCCACAGTTTCGCCCTCCCCATCCGGCCGATAAAATGGAGCAGCGCTACTTTGATATTGACGCCAAGCGCATGATAGAAAACATGTATGGCGAAGATGCGCTGCCACGGTCGCGGGAGTTTAAACGTATCGATAGCACCTATTACGTTGGCTGGCTGTTTGAAGGGGTGTATAAATACACACATGCCGAGGACTACCTGGGGTATAAGAATGCAATAATACCATTGGAGCGGGCACTGTACCTTATGGAGCATGACTATGCGAAAGCCCTTGCTACACGCACCAATGATATTATGGTCATGTACCCCATAAGGCAGATGGGCCCAGACTATACCCTGATAGCCTACTACCTGATGCAGTGCTACAGTAATACTGACCAGGAGGAGAAAGTATATTCCCTGCTGCGCCGTACACTGAAGTGGAAATTCCAGTTCCATTACTCCATGGATACGTATAACTACCTGGCCTGGACGGTGCACCGTAACCGGTTTTATACCCACGAGAAGTATTCGTTCCTGAAAAACTCTATAGAGGAAAATGAAAAACTGGCCAACCGCTACTTAGATACCTGTATGATGCTGATACTGCACAACGAAGCGCTGAATGCGCCCATTGCCAAGTTTCTGCCAGGCGATTATGAGCAGCGGGAAAAGATGGCTGTTTACCACTACAAAAACATTCTATACAGCTATTCCTTCAATATTGATTCTGCGGAATACTACTTTGACCTGATGCGGAAAGGTGGCGGGTTACCGCACAACAACTACGCCAACTTCAAAGGCATTTGCGGCGATTTCAGAACAGCAGAAGCAGAGTACAAAATAGCTTCAACACAAGATGCCGGTGACAAACGCCTGCAGGAATGGGCCTATTACAGCACCCTGATAGACATATATAAAGCCAAACCTAAAGCCGGGATAGAAATGGCACAGGATATGATAAAGGCCGCGGGCTCTACCCCTGGTTATGGCTGGTATAATATAGCGTTGGCACGGAGCCTGCTCTATGATGGGCAGATAGCCGAGGCCCAGAAGTATGCCGACAGGGCGGCGGAATTTAAAGAAGTACACATAGGCACCACCCTCGGCCAGACCCAATACGACTTTAGCATACAGCTTTTAAAGCTCATCAATAAAGAGCAATCATGGCAGATGGAGCAGTTTGAGCACAGCAACTGGTGGTACAACCCATCTGTGCTTGTGAGCATGGCAGGCAAGCTTAGCGAAAAAATATTTGCAGCAGTTCCTTATCATTAACCAGTTTGCCCAAAACCCGGAGCGCGACCGCGTTATTTATAAACTATTCTCTACAGAAAGCACAGTATCGTGGGATGAGGTGTGGTACCTGGTGCATGACTTCAGTACCTCGTATTTTTTAAAGCGTTTCCAGGAACAGGCACGGACGGACAACCGGGCATACATACGCAAGTATTTCGAGCTATTTGCCATGCGCCTGAAAATGCAACAGGGCAAGTATTCCGAAGTAAAACCTGTCCTCGACAAACTGCTCACCGACCCTAATACAGATGGCGACTACGAAAAGCTGTTTACCGCCCGTGTTTACCAGGCAGAGGCCGAGTGCGCCAAAGAAGCGAAGAAAGAGACAGAGCAGAACAACTGGCTGTACCGCCTCTACACGCTATACCCGCAATTGGTTCCTTATTGTGGCATGCCCATGAATATGCGCCTGCACATAAGCGGAGACATAGACCCCGCAGTAGAAAAAAGGCTGCGCGCCTGCAACATACATGCCGTTACGAATAGCAGCATCCCCGCGCCCGATGCCTTTGTAATATTTACAAAGAATGGCGCTAAGAAAGATATCACCTACTACGTGCTTGATGCCAAAGGAAATTACATTGTACAAAAACAATCATTTGCCTGGCAGAAACCCGAAGAAACGGGCGTCGCGCTGGCTTACAGGTTGTTTAATATTGGAGGGAAGGGGGAGGAATAGGATTAATCTTTTCGTTTTAACCAATTTTCAATTTTGATCCCATCCAACCTTTCAAAGTCTTTCAAGTTGTCCGTTACCATTGTGAGTTTATTTTCGATGGCTGTAGCACCGATCAACAAATCAAAATCATCATCTGAGGGTTTGCCAATTTTACGAAGTCTTACTTTTTCTTTCGCGTATCGCATTATGGAGCCATATATTGGAATTATTGAAAGACTACTTAAAAATGCATCAACTGCTTTGTGCGCTTTTACGGGATTTTCACTATTTTCTGCGCCGTAACGCAGTTCAGCAACCGTGATCTCCGAGATAAAGCAATTTTCTTTGCCTTTCTCTTTAAAATGCGCATCTAAATTCAATTTACCACGAAGGAAGAACACGCAAATACTAGTGTCAATTAAATACTTCATCAAAATTTGATTTCCTTATTTCTAAACTTTCTACTGTCCTTAATGTCTTTAATTATTTCTTCGGCAGACTTTTCTGAAGGAAATGCTCCATAAGACTTGTAAAAATCATCTTCCTTTGTATTGTTTTCAATAGTTAATGATCTTGATAGTTTTTTAATAAGCTCCATTTTACTCAATGTGCTTAGCCCTTCAAAAAGACCCGTGTATGATTCTACTATTCGCCTTTCCGTATAATTCATATCTTATTTTTTGTAAAAATAATTATTTTGTTTGAGTTTATAATCAAGAAAAATATTTTTAAAAATATTTGTAACCTTTTTTTCCTGCTCACGATATACTACTGAATGGAGGCAAATGAGTACAATGCATGTGTACAGGAATGGGCAGACGTCCTGTTCAGGTTTGCCTGCAAATGCACAGGGCAGGCCAGCGATGCGCACGATGTGGTACAAAATTGTTTTGAAGTTCTTTGGCAGAAAAGAAAGGAGGTGAATACCGGGAAAGCTAAGGCTTTTCTTTTCCAGGTGGCCTATAACAAATCGGTGGATGGATTTCGGAAAAGATCAAAAGTGTCGTTTGCAGAACCTCCAGAACAAAGTTATACGCCCGGAAACCCTGACCTGAAAAAGATACTGGACCGGGCATTGGCACAGCTTGATGAGCAGGCGCGGGGCCTGGTGCTGCTGAAAGACTATGAAGGCTACAGCTACGAAGAAATAGGACAGATAACCGGCCTGTCGGAAGCACAGGTAAAGGTTTACCTGCATAGGGCGCGGAAGATATTGAAAGAGTATTTGGTAAGTGTAGAAAACATTATATAGATGGTAACGCAGGAGAATTATGAGGAGTATATAATGATGTATGCCGATGGCGAATTAACGCCAGCTGAAGAGGCTGCCCTGCTGGCATTTATAGAACTGCACCCTGAACTAAAAAAAGAATTGGATGCTTACAAGTCGCTACGCTTTACACCTGATACAACACAAGTATTTGCAGGGAAGGAATCATTGCTTAAACAAGAGCCTGCAACCCGCACCATTAGCTTCCCGCAATGGAAGAAGTATAGTATAGCGGCGGCTGTAGCAGCCTTGGTTTTTATCTCGCTTTTTAAATATTCGCAGACGGGTAAAAAGGAAGATGCCATAACCAAAGCCGAGACTGAGACACTA
>JABDBX010000154.1 GCA_013288445.1 Bacteroidota bacterium | reverse complement strand
GTGGAGTACCACCCCGGTTGAAGAACGATTTAAGGTACTGAACAGGATAGCCCAGCTTATAGACGATAACTTAGACGCCCTGGCCCTTGCTGAGACCAACGATAATGGCAAGCCATTGTGGCTGAGCAAGCGTGTGGATATAGCCCGTGCATCCAGCAACTTCCGGTTCTTTGCCACGGGCATCATGCACTTCAGCACCGATAGCCACAACATGGAGGATAAGGCCATAAATTATACCCTGCGCCAGCCCATAGGCGTGGTGGGCTGCATATCTCCGTGGAACCTGCCCTTATACCTGTTTACCTGGAAGATAGCCCCGGCGCTTGCTGCGGGCAATTGCGTTGTGGCGAAGCCCAGCGAGGTAACGCCGGCTACGGCCTACCTGCTCAGCATCATTTGCAGCAAGGCAGGCCTGCCATCTGGCGTACTGAATATCATACACGGCACCGGGCCCGGCTGTGGCTCGGCAATAGTGGCCCATCCGGGTATAAAGGCTATATCATTTACAGGCAGCACGCGCGCAGGGAGGGACATTGCATCTATCGCCGCGCCTATGTTCAAAAAAATATCCTTGGAGCTGGGCGGCAAAAACCCGAACATCATCTTTGCTGATTGCGATTGGGACAAAATGATGCGCACCACCCTGCAATCCTCTTTCAGCAACCAGGGGCAGATATGCCTTTGCGGTAGCCGGATACTGGTGGAGGAAAGTATCTACGAAAAATTTAAGCACGAGTTTGTAGCCCGTACCAAAAAACTCACCGTTGGCGATCCGCTCAACGATGAAAGCAGGCAAGGCGCTATAGTGAGTGAGCTACACTATAACAAAGTGCTTGGCTGCATAGAACTGGCGAAACAGGAAGGCGGCAAAATACTTACGGGCGGCCAGGCAGTAACGCTCACCGGTCGTTGTGCCAACGGACTGTTTATAGAGCCTACTGTTATAGAGGGACTGGGGTCACACTGTCGCACCAATATGGAGGAAATATTTGGCCCGGTGGTAACGATACAATCTTTCAAAACGGAAGACGAAGCCCTGCAACTGGCCAATACCAGCGACTACGGCCTAAGCGCCACCATCTGGACACAGGACGTGAGCCGCGCAAACCGCGTAGCAGGAAAAGTACATAGCGGCATAATATGGGTAAACTGCTGGCTGCTCCGTGATCTCCGCACCCCATTCGGCGGCTTCAAAAACAGTGGCGTGGGCCGTGAAGGCGGCTGGGATGCGCTCCGGTTCTTCACAGAACCGAAGAATGTGTGTATAGAGTTGTAGGGATTATTACCTTTACCGTAATGATTAAAATAACACATATTGAGCCACACCGGGACTTTTCTATCGAACTCACATTTAGTGATGGGATGAGGAAAAATGTTGATTTCAAACCATTTATTGGCTCTGATAAAATCAGTAAGCCGCTTAATGATTTCACCTATTTTTCAAAAGTAAAAATATATGATAATGGGCGAGGTTTATACTGGCCCAACGAATTTGATTTTTGCCCGGATTATTTGCATGATTTTGTCTAGAGCAGTACCTTTTTTTATAAAATAGTGATTATGCCTAACGATATAGAAAACGATTACATAATTTTTCTTACTGAAGACGAATTGCTGCAGATATCACACATGAATTTGGGTACTGCTATCGTAGATGACGAAGATTATAGCACATGGTAAGCTACATTTGGAACTTTAGTTCTTCACAAATCTTCTAACCTCAGTTTCATTTATCTTAATAAAGTAAAGGCCGACGGGAAGATCGGCTACGTTTACCAGCACCTTTTCATCATCGTAGGCTCCAGCAAATACGGTTTGCCCCAGCAAGTTGCTGATCGTTACCTTGCCTATTTTGCTTGCAGATACAATGTTCAGATTGTCGTAAACGGGGTTTGGATAGATATAGAGACCAGTCTCTGGCATTGATTTCACTGGGACTTCCGTTGGTGGTATTACTGTAATGACAGTAAAGACTTGACAAGACGGCATAGAAAAACAAAAAATGGTATCTGTACCTGGAGATACACCAGTTACAACACCATAGAAATCAATTGTTGCTATAGAGGGCGTATTGCTCCTCCAATAGCCGTCTGTAATTGAGTTATAAAATTGCCTGGTTGCACCGACCTCCACCACCGTGAACCCTGTAATGGGGCCAGGCATATCATATATAATAATGTCACCGTTAGCTGAGCAACCAGTTGAAACTATTCTATAAGTAAACTCAACAGAGCCAGCACCCGATGCAATAAAAGTTGAATCGGACATATAGCCCATACCTGTTGAAAGGGGAGGATCCCATAGGTCCCATTCCCCTCCTGGTAGGGAATCCCTTAGCGTTAAAGAATTACCTGAACAAACAAATAACATAACCCCTCCCCCATAAATAGACTGTGGCGAATACGGCGCTGAGGGCGTGGGGTTTATAGTTACAATCGCAGTAGCATAATCGCTGCTATCAAGCATATAGGTTATTATTGCAGTTCCAGCGGAAATACCCGAATAGACACCCGTACTTATATTTATCCTGGCAACAGAAGTGTCGCTACTTGTCCATCTGCCTCCATGGGTGGAATCGGCTAAAACATAACCGTAAGACCCCATGCATAGAGAAAACGTTCCCGTTATCGGGCTAACAGTGGCATAGGATGCAAATGAAACAAGAACAGCAAATAATATAAGGCTTACATGTTTCATAAATTTCCCTTTATTCAAAAATAAGAATTTTATTCATGCAAAACAAAAAGGGAAAGCCCCGAGTAATCGGGGCTTATAGGTTAGGTTTCGATAGATAGGTAGGGTTTAAAGGAGGGTTTATGGAATCTGAGGGCTTATAGGTATTAAAGGGGTTAAGATAGGTTATTGATTTAATGCAATAGTTAAAGAATCGGGTTATAAGAATGATAGGGAGCAGGGTTATAGGTTAAAATGATAGGATAGGGCAATGGTTTATAGGTCAAGCAGGGTTTAGAGGGTTATAGAATAGGGTTTTATATATTTGATAGAATAGGGTTCTTACAGGGTTTATAGCCAAGAGCAGTAAAAAAATAAAGCCCTTACCTATATAGGCGTAGTACACGGATAAAATGTTAGGAAAGTTTTCAGATATTTTTTTATTTTATGCAAATTGCTTCGCAGGATAAGCTTGCGTGCCTTACATTTACATAAGGAACGTTGGCAAAATAAGTTAGTGACGCTGGCGAAATAAATACTACCATATGACGAAGTTGTTTTTCTTTTATGCGAGGCACAAAATCTGCGAATAGTGAGCTATTTAAGGACTTTTGGGACGAAGCAGAAATGGAAAAGAACAAGTCAGATGGTGGCATTTATTTCGCTATCGTCACATAGTCAAAATTAAGTTTTTTTCAAATTAATTGTGTGTATTCAGTTTCTTAAAATAAAAAAAACCACCGCGTCTCCGCGATGGTTTTAACTATTTAACGAATTGACTTTTTAACCAATTAACTACAGCCCGTAGTCGTTCCGCAGTTAGGGCACATATAGCAGGTGCCGTTTCGCAGGGTTATATTACCGCAATTGCGGCAGGCTGGGGCATCAGCGCTGGTACCCATCAGTTTTTTAATTTCAAGGCTGTTTTGCGCGCTCATAGCTACTGATACCGGCGCAATGGCCGATACCTTTGGTTTTGGGGCCTGCGTTTGCGGCGCTGTTACGCGCACCTGCGATAGCTCCTGCTGCAATGCTTCCATTTCCTGCTGGTGTGTGCGCCTATTCGGGTCGGGTACGTGTACCAGGTCATCGCGGTCCAGGTATTCATAGGCCAGCAGGCGGAAGATGTAATCCAGCACAGAAGTCGCCGTCTTTATATTCGGGTGGTCCACAATACCCGATGGCTCAAAGCGGGAGAAGGCAAACTTGTCCACATACTCTTCCAGCGGCACACCGTATTGCAACCCTACCGAAATGGCTATTGCAAAGCTATTGAGCAGGCTACGCATAGTGGCGCCTTCCTTGGCCATGTCTATGAATATTTCGCCCAGGGTACCGTCTCCATACTCACCTGTACGCAGGAAGAGGGCCTGGCCGCCTACTTTGCCTTTTATGGTATAGCCCCGGCGCTTGGCGGGTAGCTGCTTGCGCTCCACTATGCGGCTCAGCTCGCGTTTCAGTTGGGTGTCAGGGCTGGCCTGCACACGCCTGTTCACCTCTTCCAGCAGTTCACCCACGGTGAGCTTGCTCATGTCCACTATCTGGCTCACTTCTGCCACTTCTTCTTTTGTTTCCTTTTTCTCTTTTTTATCGCTCTTATTGCTCAGTGGCTGGCTAAGTTTAGAGCCATCGCGGTAGAGTGCACAAGCCTTCAGGCCAAGCTGCCAGCTAAGGTAATAGCAATCCTTTATCTCATCGATATTGGCCTCATTAGGCAGGTTGATGGTCTTAGAGATAGCGCCGCTTATGAATGGCTGCACTGCACCCATCATACGTATGTGGCCATGCGCATGTATAAAGCGCTGCCCTTTCTTACCGCATTTGTTGGCACAGTCGAATACCGACAGGTGCGCATCTTTCAGGTACGGCGCTCCTTCTACTGTCATAGTGCCACAGGCGTAGTCATTTGCTGCGTCCATCTCTGTATCAGAGAAACCAAGCTCTTCGAGCAGGTTGAAATCTGGTGCGAAGTATTGGGCCGGTGTAAAGCCGAGGCGCTTCAGGCATTCTTCGCCCAGGTTATATACATTGAATACAAAGCCTATCTCGAAAGCGCTTTCTACAGCAGTATCCAATTTTTTAAGCTCCTCCGCCATGAAGCCCTTCTCGCTCAGGCTCTGGTGATTAATGTAAGGTGCGCCCGCGAAAGTGCCATGCCCCTTTGTGTATTTTACAATTGCATCGATCTGGTCGGGAGCGTAGCCCAGCTTCTTCAAGGCAGCCGGTAAAGACTGGTTGATGATCTTGAAATACCCGCCGCCGGAAAGTTTTTTGAATTTCACCAGTGCAAAATCCGGTTCCAGGCCGGTGGTATCACAATCCATTACCAACCCTATGGTGCCGGTAGGGGCTATCACCGTAGCCTGCGCATTGCGGTAGCCATGTTTCTCGCCCAGTTGCACAGCATCGTCCCATGCGCGGGTAGCTGCTTTCAGCAGGTAGTTGGGGCAATACTTGGCATTGATGCCGAGTGGTTTTATTTCTATTCCTTCATAGGCGTCGGCTGCATCATATGCTGCTGCACGGTGATTGCGCATCACGCGCATCATGTGCTTTTTGTTTTCTTCGTAGCGGGGGAAAGCGCCGAGGCACGCCGCCATCTCTGCCGATGTTTTGTAAGCAACACCATTCATTATAGCGGTAATGGCCCCTGCTATAGCGCGCGATTCTTCGCTGTCGTAGGCGATGCCGCTCACCATAAGCATAGAGCCCAGGTTTGCATAGCCCAGGCCCAGTGTGCGGTAGTCGTAGCTAAGCTGCGCTACCTCTGGCGAGGGGAACTGTGCCATAAGCACAGACACCTCCAGCACCACCGTCCACAGGCGGGTCATGTATTCAAAGCCTGGTACGTCGAAGGTGCTGGTCTCTTCATTGTAGAAGCGGCGCAGGTTCAGCGAGGCAAGGTTACATGCCGTATTGTCAAGGAACATGTACTCTGAGCACGGGTTTGATGCACGTATCTTTCCACCTTCGGGGCAGGTATGCCATTCGTTTATGGTACTGTCATATTGTGTGCCTGGGTCTGCGCAACGCCAT
>JABDBX010000153.1 GCA_013288445.1 Bacteroidota bacterium | reverse complement strand
AACGATTGATAATCAATTGTTTGTGGTGTATTTGCGGTGGAAAGGAGCGGGCAAATGTCGAACTTTTTTGTGGAAGATTTGATGCTATTTCAAAATTACATGAGAAAATAACCAGCTATGAAAGGTAAAGCAAGAATAACTTTTATTTTTGCTCGGTGGATAGTAGCGGGTTCAATATCATTTTGTTTAATGCTCTATTTAGAGGTCGTGAAGACGTATTTGCAAAACGGTGGGAAACAAAAGATAAAAGTGGATATGCTCCGGCCTATGACATAGACTGGAATCAATATTCACTTCACAAAGCATCCGGCGGCACTTTAAAGGACTATCCACATAAAAGTTATAGCAAACTTACTGAGGTTGCAATTATTGCACATTTGGAAGGTAAAGAAGTTGTCGGTAATAGATTTTGATGCCGATTCTTTATTGAAAATAAAAACAGGAATTTTGTTTGACACTTTTATAGCATCTAATTCACCTGGCTTTTTCCTTGAATCAACAGTTTCAAACATTACAATATCATCTTCGTCAATACCAGTTGTGATAAGTTTTGAGACATGGATAAAACAATCCTTTTTATCATCATAACTGTGTACATAGCCAAATCCTTTGGTAGAATCAAAGAATTTTATCTTACCAAGCTTCTTGTGGCTTGGAGCAATGGGAGCCTGCCTTTGGGGTTTTGAATTTGGGTAAACGGTTTTGAACTGTTCACTTGAAACGACATTTTTTTCTGATGTTTCTGTGATTGCAACTGAATTATTGTGAATGGTTACTGGTTGGCCTTTTAATACCTTTTCAAGTTTCGACCGCAGATCCATTTTATTAAACTTAGTTGTTGTCCGTGGATCAATATCAACTGCAATCTTAAATAACTCTATAAGACCAGGAATCTGGTCTTCTTGGGCACTATCAAATTTGGATATATTAAGCCCAATGTGCTTCAATCCTTTTTGTAGTTGCTCAATATTTATGCCCTCACTATTTAATAAATATGTTAGGTTCATTTCTGGCTAAATAACAGTCATTCACGTTTTATGCATTTCCTTTTGTAGTTCAATAAATATTCTATTCAAATTATACCATACCCCTCTCTAACCGCTCTTTCCACTTCTCCCAATCAGGCATTATACTATTTAACAGGCTGTAGAAACGTTTATTATGCTTCGGATATATAAGGTGGCACAGCTCGTGTATAATCACGTATTCTATGCAGGCTTTGGGGCTTTTTACCAGTTCCGTATTTAGGGTAACCCTGCCAGACGGCGAACAACTGCCCCATCTTGTGGGCATTACCTTTGTATGCAATGTTACTTTCTTATTATGAAATCTATGATTTTTTTGTAGTGTTTCTGTAAATAGTTCATTGAAGATTATTTTTGCCCTTGATTTATACCAGTCTTGTAATATCAAATTTATCTGTTCTTGCGTATCTTGTTTGCTATATACTTCTATGTAGCCTCTGTACACTTTGACTTGATTGCTGACTGATTCCATTTTCTTTAGCCTGTATTGTCTGCCCAGATATAAATGAGTTTCCCCATTTAAGTATTTTCTGGGTGGAGTTAAAGGCAGAAAAGAAGTAAAATGATCTTGCTGTTTTAATATCCATCCTGCTTTTGTTTTTACTTTTTTAAGTATCTCGCTACTTTGCGTATCATTTGGTGCTATTACATGCACTGTACCATCAGGACGTACCTGTATTCCCATTGACCGTCTATTTGCATAGTGTGTGGTAAATGAAATCGCTCTTGTTCCAAATTGCAATTGTTGTTCCTGCATAGTCATTATTGATACCTCACTTTAGCTATTTTCAAACACCCATCTACTAACTGGTCTATACTTTTGTTCGGCAGGTCAAGCTCAAAGTCAGCCTTTAAATCAAACAAAAAATCATCAAGCGCAATTCTTAGCTTGCCTTCCAGATCTGTATTATTTTGCCAATCTACAATTAGGCTGTTACCATCAAAGATTATGCTTCTTATCGTTTTATCAACCCCTTTGCTTATGGTAAGGGCAGTTTCCGATTTTTTGTCTTTTGCTGTGATAAAACTTTCAAGTATTGTATTTGCCTGATTGAAAAAAGCGATCTGTATTTCTTTTCCTACAAGTTCATCAGGCAAACCATCTTGCCTGCGATTAGTAAAATCTTTTTCAAATGTTTTAGTCTTGTTCAGGTATTCAACTTCTGTTAGCCTACCTGTATGATAGGCGGTTATAGTTTCCTTTATTAGCTGAGAAAGCCGTTTAAAGAATACCGGGTCTTCATTCATTTTTACATTAATTGCTTTAATAGTCCTGCTTGCTATATGGTCAGCTATTGCGGCTTTTCCTGCAAGTTTTTCTACTTCAGCTTCCATTAGCTGCTTATCAAAAATATTGACCCTGTCCGTAAGCACAATTATTTCACCCTCGGTGGTTATATGCTTATCAACCAGCTTTTGCACCTGCGGCTCGAAGTCTTCATATTTGAGGTCGTCTGAATAACTATACTTTACTACTTCCCGAAGACTTAAAAAGAACTTATAATCCTCCCTATACTTTCTCTTAATATTATCAGGTGTACGGAGTTCATATTCCATAGTAGTATAAGCCAGTTTAAGCAGCCTGCCAAAAGCAGACAGCTTTTCATAGAACTGATACCTTACTGCATCATCAAACAGGTAATTTTTATAGGCCGTAGCATCATATTTGTTCTTTATGGTCTTAAATAAATCCCAAAGTTCAGAGTGAACTTGCGGTAACTTTTGTATTTCCTTATTTACTGCTGAAATAGCACCCTTCAAATCTTCTTCATCAAATCCTTCTAACCCTGAATAAGTTGTTAGTGCATCATCAAGATTTTTAAGATTGCCAAAATAGTCAACAATATAACCAAAGTCTTTGCCGGGATATAACCGGTTTACCCTTGCTATGGCTTGTAATAGTGTATGTTCTTTTAAAGGCCGGGTAAGATACAATACAGTGGCGCAGGGTGCATCAAAACCAGTTAACAGTTTATCTACTACTATTAGCATTTCAGGGTATTCTTTCTTCTTATAGCCATTTATGATGTTCTTTTCATAGTCTTCAGGTTTCTTAAACCTGTCCATCATCGCACTCCAGAATGCTTTCACTTTATCATCAGCTTTTTCAAATGCATCTTCTTCACCCTCCCGCATATCCGGTGCAGAAATAAGCACTTCACAGTTGATTTTGTAATTAGGATTCGTTGTACAGAACTCCTCAATATAATCTCTGTACTTTATAGCAGATACTTTATTAGGAGCTACCAATAACGCCTTTTGTGGGTATTCTGAATCTATTAATTGAAAGTTATCACAGAAATTCTTCGCAATATCTATGGCTCTCTCATAAATAACCAGGTCAGCTTTGTTGATAATATCCAATCGGCTAAACTTCCTTTTCAAGGCATTCTTACCGTATTCAGATAAGGGTTCGGACACCATTCCAAAATAAGTATCCAACGGCTTTGCATTAACATCTATCAGGTTCATTCTGCCTTCATATAGCAATGGAACAACCGCCTTATCCTTTACAGCATCTGTAATGGTATAAGGGTTTCCGATTATGCCCCCAAACTTACCTGCTGTACTCTTCTCAGACTTCATTAATGGAGTGCCTGTAAACGCAATAAAACAGGCATTAGGAAACATCTTCCTCATCTTAATGTTGAACTGTCCGTATTGCGTCCTATGGCCTTCATCTACGAGTATAAATATGTCGGTTGATTTGAGAATCGCATCGGCCTGGTTTACTGCCGATTCAAACTTGTGTACTACTGTTGTGATAACTATATCTTTTTCTGTATTGAGCAACTCAGCAAGGTTTCTGCCTGAAGTTGCCTGTTTCACCTGCATACCACACTTTCTGAATGTACCCGAAATTTGGTCGTCAAGGTCTATGCGGTCGGTAACCATTACTATCTGCGGCTCTTTTACCACTGTTGATATTTGCTCTGCCAGCATGACCATAGTAAGGCTCTTGCCTGATCCTTGCGTGTGCCAGATAACGCCTCCTGTACGTTTGCAAATGTTATCCGTTTGTTGTATCCTGCCAAGAGTATCTTTTATGGCAAAGTATTGCTGATAGCGGGCTATTTTCTTTTCGCCATCGTCATACACTATGAAGTTGAGCATCAGGTCTAATATTCGTTCGGGGCGACACAGGCAGTAGAGCAGTTTATCTTGTTCCGTAATGACAACGTCATTAGCTTCCAATTGATTGAAATATTGCAATACATTCTTAAAACGTTCTTTGAACAACACGGTACGTTCATCCGTAGCTAAAGGCGTATTTTTTATAGCAGTTAGCTGTTGGTTAAATGCCGTATCCTGTTCTTGTGACCGAAATGCTTCTTTCCATACACTCCAAAATTCAAAAGGTGTGCCGGTAGTGGCGTATTTTGCCTGTTCTGTTGCCAACCCCATTAGTATATTAGAGTAGTGGTAAAGCGAGCGTATGCCATCTTCCTGCTGATTGCGCAGGTGCTGTTCTAATGATTTATCTATAGGGTCTTTTATTTGCGGGCTTTTACATTCAATTACAGCTACAGGGATGCCATTGATAAATAGCACTATATCCGGTCTGTATGTGTCATTCCTGTTGGTTCTGAGTACGCTATATTCTTCTGTAACATGGTACACATTATTCTCAGGACGCTTCCAATCTATATAATGAAAAGTAAAACTCTTTTTATCTCCTAAAACTGCCTGGTCAAGACTTTTGCCAAGTGTAACCAGATCATAGAAAGCAATGTTAGCTTGTATGTAGCCATCCTGTATGGGCAGGTCGCGCAGGGCAAGTATTGCAGTATTAATGTTGGCCTCTGAGAATGCAAACTCCTTTCCTTTGTATTGTATGCGGTTTGCCTGCGCCAGGTGTTCCTTCATAATGCCCTCCAGCAGCACATTACTGCTCCTGCCACCCCGTGCAGCTAAAGCTTCATCGGGCGTGAGGTATTTATAACCCATCTTCATCAGCAATTGCAATGCTGGAATTTGGGAGATGTGTTCTTCGCGGAAAGAGGGAGTGTTCATTATTTTTAATATATGTTGCGCTGAGTTTATCCAAACCTTGTAAAAGTTTGTGGGTTTTTTTGTGGACTTTATTTTTAGATAAGTAATTGATAATCAATAATTTTTTGCGCTTTTTTATTTAAATCATCGTTAGTTTTGTGGGAATCTTGTGGGAATCTTGTGGGAATCTTGTGGCCTTTTTAAAGTATTTCTCCCCTTTCTTTCATTACCCCTACCCCAATCTCTAAAGCTTTTTGAATGAATTTTCCTCCATCCACAGCGGCTTTTCCTAAAAAATATTCCCTTCCGGATCCTTTACCTGAAAACTCTAAGTACTTCGTTTTGTCATTAGAAAGTTTATATATATACGCTTTTACCTGTTCTCTGTTCATCTGACCATTAAACAGGTCAACAAATTTTCCAATTTTAGCTTTTTTCCACACATTTAAATACTGATTTATTTTCATAAGCATATAAGATTCATCAAGTGGAGTACTGTTAGTGTAATCAGCTTCTTTGTTTGTATATAAATAATATATTTTTGATAAACTAAATTTCCGGCTATAGGTTTTACCTACTTTTTCTATCAAATTTTCAAACAGTAATTTATCGGTAATACTTTTATCAAGTTCACTTTTAGGTTTTCCTTCTCTAATAGCATCAAGCGTCAATATTTCTCTTACGCTAAGTTTGT
>JABDBX010000152.1 GCA_013288445.1 Bacteroidota bacterium | reverse complement strand
ATGGGCATCGCCCATCGAACTCGCGGAGGACACCTGCATACCGGACAAATTGCGCAAAACCTTCCATGGGAAGTATATGATCGACTACAGAAAAACTGCTGCACCGTCCTGAAATAGGTTTACACTTTTTAAGTGTAAACCTATTTCAGGACGATACATGCAATACAAAATAATCTACTTAACTTGCATTAAAACGCATATACTATGAAATGGTATTTACTTTTCGCTTGTTTCATTTGCCTACTTCTCTCCCATACGGCCACGGCCCAGAGTAGCCAGGCTACCCACAAATGGGATCCCTGTGTCTATCATCGCCCATCCTGCATAAAGAGCGAAGGATACCCTTGCGATAGCTTAAAAAATATCAGGGGCTTGAAAAATGTCACCTGCAGCAACTATGCAGTTGTGACCCGTAAAGATGCAGAACTATCAATTTTAGATTTTGTAAAAGAAAGCGATTCCCATTTTGTCGGGTTCATAAATAAAATGATGGAGCAGCACGGGATAACTTTACTCAACACACAAAAAACAGGCTTGCTCATTCGTGACATTGACTTCAGCAACGACCTGGCGATGACTGGTCACTCATACAAATTAGAGGCATCGCATTATCTGTTCCAATGAGTATTGGTATTCCTCTGGTTGGGTACCGTTTGCGTAAAAGTGATTTTTGTGCCTCATGAATAGAGCTCAGTTTTTATTTGTTATTTTTCGCTTTCTCTATTTGTTGCAGCATTTCTATATCCGCTTTGTCTTTTTGCCTGCCAGTGTTCATTTTAGATAATACCAGGTCGTTTAGATGTATAAATGGGATCGGCAACCCATCAATATCTGCAACGATTTTTTGTTTGTCAGCATCATCATACTTCACAAGGTTTATATAGGTAAGGAAATCCATTTTTTCCGGCTGCTCCCCGATGCTGAATACCATGTGCTTTGTAAAATCTAGTGCTGCCACTTCATCTATGTCGCTTTCTTCAAACCCAAAATCTTGCAAAACGGGTAGTAGTTTCTGCCTGTTCTTATTGTCCGGTTTTAGCCAAATATCAATGTCGCCAGTTGTTCGTTTATACCCGTGAAAAATAACCGAGTAGCCGCCTATAATAATAAAGTCAACACCCGCTTCTATGAGTTTCTTTATCAAATGCTGGTGTAATTCTGTAAATAAATTCATCCGCGGCTAATGATGTTTATGCGAAGCTTCTTTCTCTGGCTATTCAATTGTTCCTGTGTTACGCCATATACCCTTAGTATAAGCGCTACCGTTTCTCTTATGCGCTCCAAAGGCGGCTGTAACGCATCTGCGGCAACCTCTGCTGCAGCGGCAGCTTCCCACGAGTCAAACACCCGGAGTTTCATACCGCGCATTGATGGCTGTCCTGGTTCCATTTTATAAAGTTAAGAAAAAATAGGTACTACTATTCCTCCAGCTTCGTCCCCGTTTGCGTAAAAGTGATCTTTCGCTTTTTGTATAGCGCCCCAAGCGTCATCTTAAACGTCTTCTTGCTCATCCCGAAAAAGGCATAGATAGCTTCCGGGTCAGATTTATCATTGTAAGGCAGGTAGCCCGCGTTTGTTCTTAGCAACATCAGTATCCGTTCCTCTTCTTCCGGTACTTTTAGATAGCCCTTTGTACCCAGCGATATATCTATCTTGTTATCGGGCCGTATGTGCTTTACAAAGCCCTTAACCTTCTCACCTATCACCAGGTCTTTAAACACCTCGTTGTAATGCAGTACGCCCATGTGCCTGCTGTTCACAATAACCTTGTAGCCTATCTCTGTTTTCTGATAAACTATCAGGTCCACCGGATCATGCTCTGCAACGCTGAGCTCGTAATTGCTCAGGTATTTATCTATCTTTTCGGTCGCGGTCACGCGGCCGGTGCGCTCGTCAATAAACAACCTTACCAGGCGGCGGTCACCTGCCTTCATGCGTTGTTCCTGCTGCGAGATGGGCACAAAAACATCCTTCATTATACCCCACTTCATAAAGGCCCCGCTGGGGTTCACGTCCGCTACTTCCATCATAGCCATTTCGCCAACAGCAGCGATTGGCCGCTGGGTGGTGGCTATCAGCTTCCCGTCATTATCATGGTATATAAATACCGTAACTTCATCATCAGGCTTCAGTCCTTCGGGTACAAACCTTTTTGGCAGCAGTATCTCACTATCACCACCATCCAGGTACATCCCGAAGTCCACCTGCTTCACCACCTTTAACGTATTGTATTGTCCTACCTGTACCATTGGCCGACAAGATACGGGTTTGGGTTGATAAATTAATAAGGGTAATAAGGTAATAGGTTAATAAGGTAATAGGTTAATAAGGCAGTAAGTTATACTTCTCGCCGCATAAGTTTGTGCAGTGATAAGCGGGCAAGCCCGATAGGGCTTAAATTATGAATAGCCACCGGTGAAACCGGTGGGAAAATAGATGTGTTCATTGAACCCCGGCGGGGTTCAACTTGTATAACCCTGAAAACTCCGGGTTGCACCGGGAGCTATTCACATTAAAGCCTTTCAGGCTTTTAAATTCAATGCACATTTCTATCCGGCGTATAGTATAATAGGCTCACAGGTCGATAGGTTAATGGGCACAAGCCAGTTCATAGGAATTATTTTGCCAGCAGCCTTTATCACGTTTGATGGGCAGCCCTACAGGGGCGCAATCTAATAGCGATGGGCATCGCCCATCGAACTCGCACCGCTTTCCGCGCTGTTTCTTCGCTCCCACAGGTGTCCCACACCTTTTTCCGGTGTGGGACACCTCCACGTAACACCCGCACACTTCATAAACGTCCCAGGAAAATTGAGTCATTCAGCAATTAAGCCACATTATTAGGTGTCCCACACCTTTTTCCGGTGTGGGACACCTCCACGTAACACCCGCACACTTCATAAACGTCCCGGAAAATTGAGCCATTCAGCAATTAAGCCACATTATTAGGTGTGCCACACCTTTTTCCGGTGTGGCACACCTCCACGTAACACCCGCACACTTCATAAACATCCCAGGAAAATTGAGCCATTCAGCAATTGAGCCACATTATTAGGTGTCCCACACCTTTTCCGGTGTGGCACACCTCCACGTAACACCCGCACACTTCATAAACACCCGGAAAATTGAGCCATTCAGCCATTAAGCAACATTATTAGGTGTCCCACACCTTTTTCCGGTGTGGGACACCTCCACGCAACACCCACACACTTCATAAACGTCCCGGAAAATTGAGCCATTCAGCAATTAAGCCACATTATTAGGTGTCCCACACCTTTTTCCGGTGTGGGACACCTCCACGTAACACCCGCACACTTCATAAACACCCGAGGAAATTGAGCCATTCAGCAATTAAGCCATTCAGCCATTATTTACAAGATATTTTCCGTTATTTTGCAACATAAAATCTATAAAATGAGACCAATAAAAATATGCCTGCTGGCTGCTACAATGCTGGTAGCCGGCATAACAACCGTAAAAGCCCAGAACGGCGATGAGATCATAGACAAGCACATAAAGGCTATGGGCGGCACCGAAAACTGGAACAAAGTACAGTCCATGAAGCTTACCGGCAGCATGAACGCAGGAGGAATGGAAATAGGTATGACCCAAACCATTGTAACCAACAAAGGGATGCGCATGGATATGAGCGTAATGGGCCAGAACTGCTACACCATTGTCACCCCCACTGAAGGCTGGATGTACATGCCTATACAGGGCTCCGACAAGGTAATACCGCTGCCTGCGGATAAGGTTAAGTTGAGCCAGGACAAGTTGAATATCAAGAACGGCCAGTTAGTTGATAAGTCTTTGATAAGCAAATCTGAGTACATAGGCATGGATTCGGTAAATAGCGTTAGCTGTTATAAAGTTAAAGTGACCGACAAGGACGGGAACACACAGACTGCCTTCTTTGATGCCAGCACATACTACCTTCTACGTTCTGAACTGACCATGAAAATACCCGGCCAGGATGAGGAGCAAGAAGTGGGCGCCAACTTCAGCAATTTCCAGAAACAGAAGGAAGGTATCGTATATCCTATGACAGTGGGTACTCCACAAGGCGATCTTGTTTTCAAAACAATAGAGCTCAACAAACCAGTTGACGATGGCATCTTCAAGCCAACTACGCCCGACAAGAAATAAGCGGCAATAAATAGACTTTGTAAGAGGCTGCCCGATGCGGGCAGCCTCTTTTAATTTATGCTTTTGCTGCCATCGTTGTGCGCCTTTTATTGCAAAGGGTATCAGACCGACACACGGGCAACCCTACAGGGCAATGTCATTAAGTTAAGGAAAAAGTAGAGTAGAATGATGCAGTTGATAGCATATTCGGGTGTATTCCCCCTTGCGCGTAGGCCATGTGCGCCGGTGAAGGGGGAAAGGGGGATGTCCCGACACGCGCTTGGAAGAAGGCAATACCCCTGACTTGAGCTTAACTTAACGACATTGCCTACCGGGGCGAAATCTATTAGAGATGGGCATCGCCCATCGAACTCGTGTGGAACATTTTGCATGTGACAAATGCGCTATTTCAACCCATGCATAGTATAATCACTATATTAGCACCCAAACCACTGTTTATAAACAACTTACTTCTATCCGGGTTAAGGTCTGGCGACAACGGGGCATTTAAAGAACTGGTATCGCTGTACCAGGACAAAGTGTTCAATACCGCTATTGGCCTCGTGCAAGACCACGGCATGGCTGAAGACATAGCCCAGGAAGTATTCATAACCGTTTACAGGTCTGTTCATTCCTTTAACGAAAAGGCATCTTTGTCCACCTGGATATACCGCATCACCGTAAATAAGTGCCTGGATCATCTGCGGGCAAAAAAACGCCAAAAAGGCATGGGCCTGATGAGTGCGTTGTTTCACAAAGACAATGGCGAAGAACAGCAAATATCATCTGGCTTCTACCATCCTGGCATACAATTAGAGCGCAGGGAAAGCGCCCGCTACCTTTTTGAAGCCATTGAAACCCTGCCGGACAACCAAAAGACGGCGTTCATTCTCAGCCAGGTAGAGGAACTTGCCCAAAAAGAAATAGCAGACATTATGGACATTTCGGTGAAAGCAGTTGAATCTCTGCTGCAAAGAGCGAAGGTAGGCCTGAGAAAAAAACTGGGACATATATACGACCGAAGGAAAAATGATAACACAACGTCTAAACAATAAGTAGCGATGGAAAACAATATAAACAGGGAGAAGTGGGTAGCCGAAGCGCTGGATAGCACACGGGGCATCAGCCGTGTGCAGCCCGCTGCCGGACTGGCAGAAAGGGTGGCCGCACGACTGAATGAACCACAGGCATTTAAAGTCATACCCATGCCATCAATAAGGCGATGGGCGGCGGCTGCGATCCTTTTATTGGCGCTAAATGTCGGCTCTGTTATCTACGCAACCAGCCAAAAGGCAGGGAACGGGGAGCGGCAAAGCAATACAAACACAAACCCACTGGCAACAGAATTACAGGCAGAAACCACTTATAACTACTAACGCATGAACGACAACCGAAGCACTAGGATATGGCAATGGGCTGTGTTGCCGCTCGTGGTGTGCAATATGGGCCTGCTGCTAACGATATGGCTGAAACCCAGCCACGAAGGCCCGCCACCGGGCGAGACTCCGCGCGACTACTTAGTGCGGATGCTGAAAATGACAGACGAGCAAACCAAACACTACGATGAACTGGTAAAGCAACACCAGCAAGTGATGCGCAAACTAAGGCCGGAAGGAAAA
>JABDBX010000151.1 GCA_013288445.1 Bacteroidota bacterium | reverse complement strand
TTTTATTAATAACTTTATACCCTGCAAGGCAATGTCCGTAACTTAGGGAAGTCCGGAGGACTTCAATATGAATAGCCGCCGGTGCAACCGGCGGGAAATGTTGACAAGCACCAACCCCGCAGGGGATGAATTTGCCTTGAAAACGCCATACTTGCCTAAATTAATGACATTGCTTGGCAAGGGACAAAAAAGGCTTTATAAGAACGAACTTTGCGGCCTCTTTGCGTAAACCTTTGCGGCCTTTGCGTGAAATATTAACATGGACGTCTTACCTTTTGTGCAGTGTAGATAGGACAAAACAACTAAAATAAAGAATGAATACAGGGCGAAAAAGATCGGCGCTATCCTACATACCCGGCTATACCAATAATGCGGTGCTGCAGCTAATTATTTTTTCGGCGGTAGCCTATGTAATATTCGCGCTTACCTGGGGTGTAATGATGCTGGTGTACCAGGACAATGTAAATTTCGAACACTATTTTATCCCTGCCATATCCCTGCCCACCATACATAGCTTCTTCACCCACTGGTGGACGCTCATTACCTACGGCTGGTTCCATAACCCGCATGGCTTCTGGGAATTGGTGAGCAATATGCTATGGCTCTATTGCTTTGGCTCTGTGGTGCAGATGCTCGTTGGCCACAGGCAGATAATACCGCTATACGCATATAGCCTTATTGCCGGGGGGGTATTTTATCTTATTGCCCAGTTGCTGCCCGGTTCCCTGGGCACTTGCCCCCCTTATATTATGGGGCCGCGTGCCGGGCTGGTGGGCATGGCTGCTGCTGCCGTTGCGCTTACGCCAAAGTACAGGTTCTATCTCACCGAGACCTTTACCATACCCATAATGGTAGTCGCTGGGGTGTTTGCTTTCCTAATGATCGTAAGTTCCGGTTTTTACCTGCCGGTGGTGCTGTTGCTCACCGGCGGTGGTTTAATGGGCTTCGGTTATGTAAAACTGCTGAAGGCCGGTTACCGCCCTGGTATCTGGATGTACCAGCTTGCCGGCAAAGCGGAAAGCCTGGTAACCCCAAATGAAAATGCCAGCCGCAATAATATTAACAGCGACCTCTTCACCAACAAATACAAACCCACCACCGGCATCTCCCAGAAAAGGATCGATGACATCCTCGACAAAATAAACCAGAAGGGCTACAACTCCCTTTCCTCCGAAGAAAAAGACGTGCTGCTCAGAGCCGGGAAGGAGTAAAATGATTATTTAAAAGTTTACATTTTGTAAACAATTTTGTAGCTTTGTATGAAAGTTCACTTAGTCAAACAGATTACAGTAAAGGATTTTTGCGCCAGGCATCCGCAAAGCAAAGAGGTCTTTGCTGACTGGTTAGGCAAAATAAGAACGGTCGATTGGACAAAACCCGGAGATATAGGTAGGTCTTTTTCTTCAGCGGATTTGCTCGGCAACGGTTCCCAACGTGTTGTTTTTGATATTGGCGGTGGCAATTACAGAATAATATGTGCTTACGCATTTGGTGTACATAAAGTACATTTATTCATCTGCTGGATCGGGTCTCATGCCGAATATGATAAAATAAACAAAGCTGGAAAGCAATATACAGTTAAAATATTCTAAGATGGAAACATTAAAATATAAGGTGATCACAACTGAAAAGCAATATATGGACTATTGCAATAAACTTGAGTCATTGGTTTTTGGCCATGCTCATAATAAGGCTACCGAAGACGAAATTGATTTGCTCACGCTGCTTATTGAAAAATACGATGACGACCATATTTTCTGGACAAAACTTGATCCGGTTGAGATGCTCAAATCATTTATGGACGATCATAAGCTGAAAGCAAAAGACCTGGCCGATCTGCTTGGGATTAGCAAGGGATTAGTCTCAAATATCCTGAGCTACAAAAAAGGGTTATCAAAAGAAAGCATTCGTATTCTTGCAGATCGCTTTAAAGTTAACCAGGAGGCATTTAACCGGCCCTATATCCTTAAAGGTTTGCTGGAGCCAAACGAGAAAAAAACAACACTGATTACCCGCAAATATAAAATGGCCGGATAAACGGACTTATGGTGTCCCACACCCGAAAAAGGTGTGGGACACCTACCTTGGCAAAAGGCTTTGGCAACATGGTTCTTTTCGGTCTTTGCATGAAATTTTGACGCTAAACATTAATTCTTTGCGACCTTTGGGTGAAAGTTATCTGCCATAAAGAAAGCCCACATGACCAGACAGCACTATAAAACCTTACTGTCCGTGCTTCTGTTAGTAGCTTTCGCAACCTCTGCCCCGGCACAAGATCGGCACGCGAAAACTCCGCAAACCACCTTACTAAATCTACAGCAGGACTTTACTTTTTTCAAAACAATATTGTCGGAAAACTACCCGTCGTTGTACCGGTACACTGGTAAGGCAAAACTAGACAGGCAGTTCGACAGTTGTTATGCAGCCATCGGTCCGCAGACTACGGAAATAGAGTTTTTAAAGATCATAAAGTTACTGTTTAGCGCCATCAAAGACGGCCACCTTTATTGTGGCCCATCCCCACAGCTACGGCAATACATGGACGAAGAAGCAAAGTTATTCCCCCTCAAAATCCAGTTCATCGGCAACAAGGCTTATCTGCGCGCTTCATCAGGCAGCGATCTACCGGCCGGAACAGAAATATTGTCTATAGATCATAAGCCCGTAAACGAAATAAAAAAGGAACTGTTCCGATACATGGTTTCTGATGGCAATATCGAATCGAAAAAATACCATATTCTCAATTACGCTTTCTCCAGTTACTACTTAATGGTTTTTGGTGAACGCCCGGATTTTGCAGTTACCTACAAATCGAACAAGGTGCAGAAAACAATAAAGGTCAGCGCCGTCCGCCGGAAAGATATACCGAAGGATGCGGAGAGCAATGGGTTGCAGGATCTGCTGAAGCTAACATTTAAAGATAGCATAGCGTTATTGACCATAAAAACTTTCGATAGTGTTGCGCTAAAAGATGCCGGCAACGACTACCGGGCCTTTCTCGAATCTTCCTTTAAAGAGATCAACAGGCGGTCAATAAAAAAGCTGGTCATCGACCTTCGCGGCAATGGCGGCGGCCGCGACCTTTATGGCGCATTACTATATGCTTACCTGGCTGATAAAAAATTCGCGTACTATAAGCAGCTAACCGCAGCAACAACAAAACTACCATACGAACAGTTTAGAAGCAATAATTCATCCTACAATAACCTTGACAGCACCATGCTGGATAGCGTTGATGCCCACAGCTTCCGGTTAAAGAATATCGCACACCCCGGTCTCGGGGTTTTAGAACCCAATAAAACCCGCTATAGTGGTAAGGTTTGGTTTCTCATTGATGGCTTATCCTTTTCAGCCACAGCCGAGTTTTGCGCGGTTGCCAGGGGCAACAGGCGGGGCAAGTTCATAGGCCAGGAAACCGGTGGAGGGTATGAGGGGAACACCAGTATGCAAATTGATACGACCCTACCCAATACGAAAACAGCAATTTCCTTCGGAATGATAAAATATGAAATGGCCGTGACCAAAGCCAGGTACAAGGGCCGGGGCGTGATCCCGAATTATATCATAACACCCACTATAAGCGACATCATCAACAAAAAAGATCCGCAGCTCGATTTTGCAATGACGCTGGCTCATAGCATCCGCTAATAGAAAATTATACCGGTTTTACACCCCAAACCTGCATGGAAAACAAGAACTTTTGCGACCTCGGCGTGAAATTTACAACGTTGAAAATTAATCACATTGAATCCATTAATAAATTTCACATTGAGCAGAAAAAAGAACTGTCATGGTGAGCCCCGCCGAACCATGACATGCTGAGTTTACTACTGCCGCTTAATAGTGTCAATGTGAAATTTATCATTGGACTCTGTATAATGTCTTTGCGGCCTTTGCGTGTTACTTTTTAAACTAACAGAGAAAATTCCGCTCATAGTTAGAAATAATGCTTACGTTTGCATCAAATTACTCCATGTCGCCTGCAACGAACATAATGAAAAATAGGGTGGCTCATGCCACATTTACCATACAACACTATGGTTGTTGTTGCTGTTGTTAAAAGCGAACTAACCTCATTTATGTAGGTTCCCAAACTATTTTCTCGCTTTCATTCTTAGTGAACATCATTTATTTAATTTTACACCGTTTTAGGTATGCTCATACTAAGCAGCCTGAACCACAACCATAACAATTATGTCCGATCTGCATTTTTATAACTCATATACCCGCCAGAAAGAAAAGTTTGAACCCATAACCCCCGGTTATGCCGGCCTGTATGTTTGCGGCCCTACGGTATCTGGCGAGAGCCACATGGGCCACGCCCGTCCGTATATCACATTCGATATTGTGCAGCGCTACCTGAAACACCTGGGCTACAAAGTGCGCTATGTGCGCAACATAACCGATGCCGGTCACTTTGAAGAAGAAGGCCGCGAAGCCGAAGATAAAGTAAGCGAAAAAGCAAAGCTGGAAAAAATGGAACCAATGGAGATGGTGCATAAATACACGTCCATGTTCCACCACGGTATGCGGCTTTTTAATTGCCAGGAACCTGCTATAGAGCCTACTGCCACGGGCCACATTATAGAGCAGATAACCATGATAGAAACAATCATAGAGCGCGGCTATGCCTATGAGGTAAATGGCTCGGTTTACTTTGATGTGAAAAAGTATGCCGAAAAGTACCCTTACGGAAAACTCTCCGGCCGCATACTCGACGACCAGTTGGAGACATCGCGCGAGCTGGACGGGCAGGACGAGAAACGCAACAAGGTGGACTTCGCACTATGGAAAAATGCCCCTCCCGAACACATCATGCGCTGGAAAAGTCCCTGGGGCGAAGGTTTTCCTGGTTGGCACATTGAGTGCTCTGCCATGAGCAGCAAGTACCTGGGCGAAACCTTTGATATTCATGGCGGCGGCATGGACCTGCAATTCCCACACCATGAAAGCGAAATAGCGCAATCAACGATAGCTCATGGCCACCCGCCGGTGCGCTACTGGATGCACAACAACATGATCACCATCAACGGCAAAAAGATGGGCAAGAGCTACAATAATGTCATAAAGCTGTCAGAACTGTTCAGCGGCAACCACCCTATTTTAGCGCAAGCCTATCACCCTATGGTCATCCGCTTCTACATCCTGCAAACCCACTATCGCAGCACGCTCGATTTTTCTAACGAGGCGCTTCAGGCGTCAGAGCGGGCGTTCAGGCGTTTATGGGAGGCCTATGAAATATTGCAGAAGCTCACCCCTCCTGCTAATACCGAACCAGGTGACAAAGAACTCGACAACCTCGTTGTTACGAAAAGCAACGAATGTGCCGATTTTATGAACGATGATTTCAACACGGCAAAAGTAATTGCCAACCTGTTCGACCTCGCCCCCATAATCAATGGCATAAAAGGCGGCCAGGTATCCGCAACAGCGCTTTCTGCAGGCACGTTTGCATTACTAAAAGATACCTTCAAAACATACCTTGAAGATATTCTCGGTATGCAACCACTTCAGGCCGCACAATCCGGCAAGCTGGATAAGGTACTTTCATTGCTCATAGAAATAAGGAACGATGCCAAAAAGCGCAAAGACTTTGCCACCTCAGACCAGATAAGAAATAAGCTCACAGAAGGCGGCATACTACTGAAAGATGAAAAGGATGGGACAGTGAGCTATACTGTGGAGTAATGAGGCGTGGTTATATCCTTACCTTTGTAATAAACTCAATCAGATCAAGTAAGCGTAGCGGCATAAACAAATTAACGTGAATTTCAGTGAGCTTATACTATCACTTTCCAAAATAAACCATGATCTTCGTGAGCAGAGTATTCGTGCGGTAAACACGTCCCTTACTATCCGGAATTGGTTTTTTGGGTTCTATATTGTGGAATTTGAGCAGAATGGAAAAGACAGATCGGAATATGGCAATGGTTTGCTTGCAAACATATCTAAGGAAATGAAAAGTCTGCAAGTTCCCAATGCAGATGAGCGGGAATTACGCCGGTACCGTCAGTTTTATACAGTTTATGCTGGGGCTGCA
>JABDBX010000150.1 GCA_013288445.1 Bacteroidota bacterium | reverse complement strand
CTGGGCGCTTTCATATTGCGCGAGGCTTTCGTTATATGCTATCTTATTCTTTTTTGATTGGTACCACCTGTTGCCGCCCGAAAAAATAGGGATGGTTGCCTGCACACCCCAATACTGCGCCGGGAACCATGCAGTAATCCCAGTAGCATGGCTAAAAGGGTCGAAAGTGGTTTCGTAGCGCTGGGTAAGGTAGTTATATGAAAGATTTATTGACGGGGCAAAAGCGCTGTTTGCAGCCTTATATTGGCTCAGGCTCACTTGCTCCTGCAAGAGGGCTAGTTTTATTGCGGGGTCTTCTTTAAAGTTGCCTGCAGCGTCAATGACCAGGTTGTCGTTCAACGACGGCTCAAACACAACCGAATCATTAACCGATAAATTAAGCAGCGCCTTCATGTTGTTCCGGGCAGTAAGCATCTGGTACTGCGCCGAAATATAATTTTCCTGTGCCCGTTCCAGGTTCAACTTTGCCACATCCACGTTCCCCTCATTCACCGTCCCTTCCTTAAACTTGTCGCCGGTGGACTGGAATACAGAATCAGCTATGAGCGCCGACTGACCTGCGAGCCTCGCAGCTTCCTTCATCAGCAGGTAAGAGTAGTATTGGTTGGCTATTTGCTGGTACACCATCTTCCGGTTATTGGCCAGCGAAGCCTTATTCAGTTCCTCTGTTTGCCGGGCTATTTTGGTGTTATACCAGTTTTGAAGGTTCAATATGCTCATTTGCGCTGTAACCCCACCAGAATAAACATATTGTCGCCCAAACTGAACCGTTTGGAATGAATCGGCAGGGATGCGGGGATTTAGTGCATTAAGAGGAATAACTGTTGTCTGCAGCTGGGTGTTATCAGTGAAGGTTCCGCTGGCATTCACCTGTGGCAGCAATGCACTGTAGGACTGCTTTTTAGAGTAAAGCGCCTTATCGGCCTCAAACTTTGCCGTGCGAATGGTTATATTATGCACGTCGGCATATTTCCATACCTCTTCCAGCGACTTAAAAACAGTCTGCGCACCACACGCCAGGGGAAGGAGCAGACCTATAAATATTACACACAGCTTTTGAAACATATACTTTACTTTCCGGTTATTTATAAAAATGCAACCGCAATTGCCAATAAACTCAACCCGCGCTTACATAACTTCACCCTCTCCTTTGGAGAGGGATGGGGAGAGGTTTATCATCCCGCTCACCCACATAGGTATCAGCTTTTTCCGTTCCTGCATAAGTGTATTAAATTCCTCTAAATCTATGCCAGTCCTGTTCCTGATGAGGGGGCTGCCAACGAAAGGGAAAATGGTAAGCGATACAGCATTCATTAAAATGTGTATGGGGTTGATAGTGATTTTTTTTGCTGCGGCCAGTTCCCGCCATTGCCGGGCTATTACCAGTTCGCTGTTGCCCATGTCCGTGACGCCAACTTTTGCGACAAGCTTTTTTGGGTCTTTGTTTATTTCATTTATCACAAAAAGTGGCAGGCCGGGATTTTGTACCAGCATATCTATGTAATGGCATATCAGCGCCTCTATTTTCTGCCTGAGCGTGGTTTCTGGGTCATTTACCAAACCCATGATACTATGCACGAACAATTGTATATGCTCCAGCATAATGATGTCGAACAGCTTTTCCTTACTCCTGAAATAATAGTTGATGAGGGCCAGGTTCAGCCCGGCTTCTTCTGCAATATCGCGCGTGCGGGTAGCGGCATATCCTTTTTGTGTGAATACACGACGTGCAGCCTCCTTTATTTTTTCCTCTGCGGAGGCATTTTTCTCTATGTCCGTCTGCTCGTTCACGGCCCAAAGGTAAAGTTATAATTTTGATTTAAACAAACAATTTAATCAAATGATTAAAAATATTTTTGAGCGTCTCAATGCGAATAGTTTAGCGTTGGTAATACGTAATTGCTTGGTATCAGGCTCGTACAGACGGAGAAATAGGAATGCTCGTGATGCAATAGATTTATGCATACTACTTGGGGGATATTGCTCAAGAAGGGAAAAAGCAATCGTTGGCTCCAAATCAGTTACGAAGAACGCAATGATGTTGTAAATGGAGCACTCAAGAAAATCAGGCAAGTTTTGTATCGAAAATGGAAGTTAGTTTGTCTCCGTTCCTAACTTTTGTTTAGCTGCTAACTTTTTGCGACAATATCGGTGATAATCGATACCGCATTGTAGAGTCCCTTTGATGTAGTGGGTTTAATTATGTAGTCAGCGGCGCCCAGGTCAAGTGTGTATTTTCTGTCGTCGGGGGATGATGAGGTGGTCAGGATCACTACCGGAATTTTGTCATAAACAGGAGCAGATTTTATCTCCTTCAAAACTTCTCTGCCATGAACTTTGGGTAAATTCAGATCCATGACAATAATATCCGGGTAGGTCTTATTTGCCTGCAAATAGCCTGTTACCAAGCCTCCATCATTAATAACGTGCATAACATGTTCAACGCCGTTATTAGCAAAAGCATCTTGCAATAACTCTACGTCATCAGCATCGTCCTCTATGAGTAAAACGTGTAATTTTTTATCCATGTATTATTGGCATGATTTTTTTATTTGTGTAGCTTATTTTGAAATATCTGATCTGATTTTTTATGGCAGACAATGACAAGGAATACAAGAACGGGACTAAAAATACGGAGAAAAAATTAAATATAGTAGGTATTGGTGCATCGGCAGGAGGATTAAAGGCAATACAGGAACTATTTGATAACATGCCTGATAACACAGGTTTTTCATTTGTGATCATACAACATTTATCTCCCGATTATAAAAGCCTGATGAGGGAATTGCTATCCAAGCATACCGCTATGCAGGTTTACGAAGCTGAGGACAATATGCACGTACTTCCGGATTGCATTTACCTGATTCCCAGCAAAAAGATCATCAGGATCAGAAACGGCAGATTGAGACTGGAAGAGAAAATAAAAACGGGTCTCCCGGCCCAGGCGATCGATATTTTCCTTGAATCCCTGGCCCAGGAAAAAGGGAGCAACGCTATTGCTGTCATTCTATCAGGAACCGGCACGGATGGTACGCGCGGCCTTGAAGCGATTAAGAGCCAGGGGGGTATAATTATCGTACAGGATCCGATTACTGCTGAATTTGACGGAATGCCCAATAGCGCCATCGGCACCGGCTGTGCCGACCTGATCTTGTCGCCGGAAATGATGGGGGACGAACTGCTGAGTTATTTAAATGAAGCTCCCCTGATAAAATCATTCAACGATTTGAATCAAAAGGATAAAGTATTGCTTAAGGACATACTGGAGCTTATTAACACGGTTACCACTAACGATTTTAGCAGCTATAAACTACCCACTATCAGCAGACGGCTGGCAAAGCGAATGCTGGAGAAAAATATCAAGGCCCTTGAGGATTATTACAAATACCTGGTAGCCAATCCTGAGGAGGTAAAAGCGCTTAGCAGGGAGTTCCTGATCAATGTCACTAAATTCTTCAGGGATCCGGAGGCATTCGAAATACTATCGCGACAGGTGTTGCCTTCGCTTTTCACGGAGAAGAATGAAACGGAAATGATCAAGGTGTGGTGTGTGGCCTGCAGCACCGGGGAAGAAGCGTATTCGCTGGCGATAATTTTCCAGGAGTATATCAATAAGTACAATAAACATGATTTCAATGTAAAGATATTTGCCACGGACATTAATCAGGAGGTGCTGAATACTGCGTCAAGAGCCGTTTATTCCAAAGAGTCGCTTAAAGATGTTTCTGCCGAACGATTAAGCAAATTCTTCACCAAGGAAGGGGACAACTTCACTGTGGTGCCGGCTGTGAGAAAGATGGTGATATTTGCAAAGCATGACATTACCAAAGACCCGCCATTCAGCAAAATTGCGCTGCTCAGTTGCCGGAATATGCTCATATACATGGACGCAACGCTGCAGAAGAAGATACTGCATTCATTTCATTTTGCCCTCACAGAGGGAGGCTGTTTGTTTTTAGGGCCAAGCGAAAATATCGGAACGCTGAAAGAATACCTTTATGAAATTGACAAAAAATGGAAAATATACAAATGCCTTACTAAGACAAAGCTTTCGGGGAATGATGCTTTTTTCTCGCCGCTTACTAAGGAAAGCTACACTTCTCTAAGCATTACCAAATCAAAGAATGCTTTAAACAGCCTGTCGGAAATATTTAAGGAAACCTTGCTGGAAGAATATCAGTATGCAGGTATTTATATAAACAAGGATTTTGAGGTAAAGCAGGCAATTGGAAATTTCAGGAATTTCATGAATTTCCCATCCGGGAATTTTAATTTTAACCTGTTGAAGTTAGTGTCTTCCGACCTTTCGGTGGCCCTGGGAATAAGCGTACGCAAGGCCATTCAGACAAACGAACCCGTGGTCGCAAAGAGGATAAAAGTGCACGAAGAGAAGGAGGTAAGATATATAACCATTATCGTGAAGCCCTACCTGGTACCCAATTTGTACTTACAACCATTTCTTTTCATAATTCTAAATGAAGAAGTTAAGGAAAAAACCAGGGAGCGGGTTTATGTGGCGTCGGAACTGCAGGAATCAGAACGGGTAAATCTGCTGGAAAGGGAGCTTAGCGAACTGAAAGAAAACCTGCAGGCGGTAATAGAGGAAGTGGAATCTGCTAACGAGGAATTACAATCGAGCAATGAGGAAATAATATCTTCCAATGAAGAATTGCAGAGCACAAACGAAGAACTACAATCGCTGAACGAAGAATTGCATACGGTGAATGCAGAGCACCAGATAAAAATAAAGGAGCTTATAGAGTTGAATGACGATCTGGATAATTATTTCCGGAATTCCGACATTGGGCAGTTGCTTGTTGACAAAAAACTGATCATCCGGAAATTCAGCCCGTCCGTGACAAAGCAAATTAACCTGATTGAAAATGACATAGGCCGGCCAATATCTGATATCTCAACAAATTTCCAATATGCAAACTTTGTCAATGATATTAAGGTGGTGATGAAATCCGGCAAATCTTTCGAAAGAGAGATTGCGCTGCACGACGGCAAGTATTACCTGATGCGGATATCTCCTTATATCCGGCAAGACCAAAGTAATGACGGCGTGGTAATTAACTTCATTGATGTTTCAGAAGTAAAGGGGTTGAACGAAATTGTTAAGGCGGTATTTAACAGCTCGCCGAATGGCATTGTGGCCCTTAAATCGATCAAGGATAGCCGTGGTCGCATTGTTGATTTTGAGATAATTGCAGCCAATGACAGATCTGCCGAATTGAATGCCCCCGAAGAGGGTGAATTGCTCGGTAAGAAGTTGGTAGCGGATGGAGCGCTCCAGATCCAAAAGCTATTTGATAAACTGGTGGGGGTGGCGAGCAGTAACGTGTCGTTTCATTCGGAATATAAAAATGATGTAAAGAACAATTGGTTTGACATAGATGCAATCCAGATGAAAGACGGCCTGGTCATTACGTTTACTAATACTACCCAAAAGAAAAACGCAGATGACTTACTTACCGGCAGTTATAAGCAGCTAAAAGAAGCCTCGGATAAGTTGAAAACTACAAATGGCAAGCTGGAACAGACCAACTACGACTTGCTGCAATTTGCCTCTGTTGCCTCTCATGATCTCAAGGAACCATTGCGGAAAATACAGGTGTATGGAAACTTCCTGAAAGATAAACTGGAAAACGGACTTGATACGCAGGAGAGTAAGTACCTGGAGAAAATGCTGTCGGCATCCCATCGTATGCAAATACTTATCGATGATGTGCTAAACTTGTCCCGGTTATCAAACAGCGATTTTTCACTGGAACCGCTGAATCTAAACGAGATAATAAACCAGATCATCGACGACCTGGATATTACTATTAAGGAAAAGAAAGCGAAAATCATTGTTGACGCGCTGCCCCACATAAACGGAGTGCCTGGACAAATGAGGCAATTGTTCCAGAACCTGATCAGCAACTCGTTAAAGTTTACCGTCAGCGACGAGCCGGTTATCAGAATAATGCAAAGTACGCTGACGGAGGAAGAACAGGCAGTTGGTAAGGGAGCCGATGCCCAGGCCTGCATAGAAGTTGCCGACAATGGCATAGGCTTTGATGAAAAATTCAGTAATAAAATATTTGGCCTCTTCCAGCGGCTCAATGGCAATATATACCAGGGCACGGGCATAGGGCTGGCCATCTGTAAAAAGATAGTAGATAATCACAAAGGTTACATTACAGCCCGAAGCAAACTTGGAGAAGGCTCTGTCTTCCGTATTAT
>JABDBX010000149.1 GCA_013288445.1 Bacteroidota bacterium | reverse complement strand
CTGTACCGGGCGATATTACTTATACTGTTACTGGTACAGATAGTATTGCCGGCACAATGCTTGATTGCAATAATAAAGTGTTCTACTTTACCGTACATTCCTGCCACGATGCATGGAACAATGGCCCGTGCTTCGCGGATACCTTGCAGTTCAGGATGAAGGGCGATTCTATAGGCGCTACCTACTTCTGGTATGGCCCCGGTGGCTTTGCCAGCCCACTGCATGACCCATACATCTTCCCGGCTACATGGGCCGATACAGGTGTATTCCGTGTAGTGAGAACCATAGGCGGCGTACATGATACCGACAGCACCCACGTATATATCCGCCCGATACCAATAGTGCTTCCGGGCAGCAACAGCCCGTTATGCTCAGGCGTAGGTTATTTATTGGCGCTTACAGCAACACCCGATACTGCAATTGGTGAAACCTTTACCTGGAGCGGGCCGAACGGATTTACGTCAACTTTACAAAACCCCACAAGGCCAAGCCTTACATTACCGGACGGAGGTACCTATAAAATTGTTACCACAGAGTCAAATGGTTGCATGGACAGTGCATATACTACCGTGGTCATTGATTCAACACCGGAGATACCAACCATAAGCAGTAATACCCCGGTATGCTCTGCGCCGCGAGGTACACTGATGCTCTACTCGGGCGATGCTACTGCAGGGGTGGCTTATAACTGGACGGGGCCTAACGGATTTACTTCCGGATTGCAAAACCCAATGATCCCATTTGTGCATGTTCCTGCTACAGGGGTTTATACAGTAACCGCTTCGATTCCTTACGCAGGGATCACTTGCCACTCCCAGAATACTACTCCAGGGTTTGGCGTTGTTATCGACTCCACACCATTCCTTCCTGTGATGACCAGCAATGGGCCTATCTGCTCTAACTTCACACTGAACCTGACCGCAAACAGCACGTTACTTTCCACTTATAGCTGGAATGGGCCCAACTCATTTACCTCCGGAATGCAAAACCCATCTATCTCCCCGGTGACTACACCGGCTACCGGCGTGTATTCTGTAACGGCTACACTGTTCTATGTGGGCGTGCCGCTGGGTTGTATTTCTGATACTGCTACCCTGCCGGTGGTTGTGGACTCCACACCCTCTATTCCAGTGGCCAGCGACAACTCGCCTGGCCCTCCGGGGGTAAGCATTTGCCAGGGCGACACCCTGAAGCTGACCTCGGGCGATATTACTGATAGCGTAAAATATAGCTGGGTGGGCGCTGACGGATTTACCTCCACTGAAGAGAATCCGATGATAATACATGTGCTTCCTGCGGCAACCGGCACTTATACGCTCACAGCAATACTCGGCATGTGCAGCTCGCAGACCTCGATAACAGTAAGCGTAACACCCACACCGATGATAATAGGCACCAGCAATAGCCCTGTGTGTACGGGCGTCACGGATACGCTGTTCCTGCAAGCTACCAGCGACCCGGGGGCTACCTTTGTGTGGAGTGGCCCTTATGTGCTATCCTCTACGTCGCAGAACCTGTACCGTGCGCCAGTGATACATGAGTATAGCGGGGTGTACCAGGTTACGGCCTACCTCAATGGTTGTGCATCATTGCCATACAACGATACTGTCCTTGTGCGCAATACGCCATCAACGGCAGTAGCGCCCTGGCTTACTTACTGCCAGAACTTTACCGCTCCGCCGCTACAGGCTATGGGCGACAGCATTATGTGGTACCCTACAAATGTGGTTACCGGCGGCACACTTGTGCCACCTGTGCCACCAACGGACAGGGATACAGTGATGTGGTTCTATATGACGCAGACATTGCAATCTTGTACGAGCGCGATAGACTCCATGAAGATCACCGTGAACCCATCGCCAACGGTAACTGTCAGCAGCGATGCATTTGTTTGTCCGCATGACACCACAACCTTAACTGCCGTGGATGCAGATGTTGTAGCTTACTACCACTGGTTCCCCGCACTGTATCTGAGTGATACAGTAGGTGCAAGCGTAGTGAGCCGCCCCGAGAATGATATGCACTATACGGTGGTAGCCACTAACAGCTATGGCTGTACCGACACGGCAAAAGTATCGGTACGGGTATATGCCAGCGCCACGCTTTACGTAGGTGATTCTGTGACTCTGTACCCAGGGCAAACCTACCAATTGAGCCCACAAACAAACTGTACCTCGTTCACATGGTTCCCGCCATCAGGTCTGAGCAATGCGCATATCTCTAACCCTGTGGCATCGCCGGAGCAGAGTACAAAGTACGTGGTATATGGCGAAACAAGCTGGGGCTGTAAAGCGGAAGATTCTATAAACATATACATCAGTAATGCATCATTGCTTGCAATGCCAAATGCATTCAGTCCGGGCAGCGGCCCTAATGCTGAGTTCAAGATCATAAAGCTGGGTATAGCCAGCCTCAACTACTTCCGTATCTTCGACCGCTGGGGTGTGAAGGTGTTTGAGACTACAGATATTGATGCCGGGTGGGATGGCTCTTACAACGGTACGCCACAACCAATGGGTGTATATGTGTATGAAATAGATGCTACAACAAGCGCGGGCGCCGAGTTTCTGAAACATGGTAATGTGACGCTGGTAAAATAAAAGATTAGGAATAGAATGCGAAAATCAAAAATGCTTTCCGGGAACGGGAGGCATTTTTTGTTTGGGGTTTATTGCCTAATTTAGTGGAATGAGAAAGCTATTTTTGGCAGCAGCCTTACTTAACTTAATTACGCTGAATTTGCTGGCCCAGAATGAGGTGAAAAAAGCAGAAGATGCGCAGACCGACACATTGCGCCCATACCAGAAATACCCCATGCTGCCAGCGTTCAATATCAGGCTCACAGATAGTGTTACCATCTTTAACACCTACGACATACCTGAAGGCAAGCCCACTGCGCTTATGTTGTTTGCACCCGACTGCAAGCATTGCAAACGCACAATAAACGCACTGCTAAAGGGGATCGACTCTATAAAGAACATCCAGTTTTACTTAGTCACTGCGGCGCATAGCATGACCGAGATCCGCAACTTCTACGACGAGCACCACCTGGCCGACTACAAGAATATTAAAGTTGTAGGCAGGGACTATGAGTTTTTCTTTTTCAGTTATTATCAAACCAAGTTTGTGCCCGATATAGCGCTCTATGACGAGCACAAAAAATTAGTAAAACTCATAGAAGGGGAAACCAATGCCAGCGAGGTGTATAAGTACATTCACTAGGGTTTCCTTACAACCAGGTATATAGAAATCTGTTGGTTATGGTGGTATTAGATTTGACAACTTTTGAAAAGTTGTTAAATCTGGTTTTCGCAATACAACGTCATCATTTATATGGCAAATGCGATAGTTTCATGCGTTTGGGCCGGTACTTATGTGTCCTGTGCGAGTTCGATGGGCGATGCCCATCGCTATTAGATTATGCCCTTTCAGGGCTTGACCATGCAACGATGCCCAAAATCATCTCTTTTCCTTTTCTTCCTTTTCCTTTATTTCCTTCACCTCATACTTATAGGTATATACCTTTTCGTCTTTGCAGTAGAGGCGCACAATGTATAGTCCGGGATCAAGGTCTTCGGTGTTTATTTTGCAGGTATTCTTTTTGCACTTCATTTCCATCTCATATTCCTTCCCGTTCAGGTCAGACATCATGCAGTAGGAAATATCGGGGAGGGATACGGTAAAGTATTTGCCAGACGAAGCACGCTGCAGTGATACGGTTGTATTTTCGGCAAGCAGCCTGTTGGCAACCGTTTCTTCATAATGCCCCACGCGACACATAACATTGCCTGATGAATCGTCCTGGTAAACAACGTATATATGGCCGCCGGCAAGGGCAACATCCAGGTTCTCAAAAGTGCCTTTAGCAACGGTGTCATAGTTCGGGGGAAAGCCGCTGGTAACTTCGTTGGTGAAGAACAGGCACACCTGCGTGGAACTGCCTACCGACTGCTCCCAGGCTACTGCTGTAGCATCGCCGGCATTGGCTATGCGCGGAAAGTTCTGGCTGGTGAGGCCGGTGAAATTACCGGTGAGCGGAGCATAGGTAGCTGCCAGTCCCGATAACGAAGCCTTGCCGAAATAGATCAGCGAGCTATCGGCATTGCCGCTGGTAAATACCGAATACACGGTATCGCTGATAATGATGCCGTGCGGCGGATTTGGCGGGCAGGCCGGAGCCAGCCAGTCGGTATGGTCCACCTGCACGCCTTTATCGAACGAGATAGCTGCATTGCGCGATATACCTGCCCATACATTGCGGTAGCCATTATAATTATCGCGGTAAAGGATCACCGTAGCATTGCCCGATTCTACAACCGTAGCCGGGCAACAGTCCGAGATATGGGCGCCGGAATAATCGGTAACAAGGGCCTCACCGGCAAACGACTCGCCGAGGTCTTTCGACTTTGCCACCACGTAACGCGGACTGGTAAAGCCGGGGTTGAACTTCATATAAGCCACCAGCGGGTTGCCATAAGGGTCCATAGCCACGGTAGGGAAGCGGGAAATGAAGCCATCGCTGTCGTCGATCTGGGTTTCTATGGAGAAGTGTGCGCCGCCATCGTAGGAGTGCTTAATGAGTATGGGCTTGCTCTCTTCCGGCATTTCTTTATACACCACATATACCGTATCGCCACGGCCAGCAAGCTCCGGCCCTGCCCATGATTCTGTGAACTCATGCCTACCAGCCGGGTTTATCTGCACCGGCTCGGCAAAACCCTTTACAAACCAGCGGGAGAGGAATACCGCACCGTTAGGGTCGCCCCAAAGCACTATGGGCTTATTGTTATGATCCAGTGTGACGCGGGGGTGCAGGTTGCCATAGGTTTTATCGGCCACGGGTATGGGGTCGTACCAAACTATACCGTTTTGAGAGAAGCTACGGGCGCTTATTAAAACCAGTAAAACGGTAAGTATTTTCTTCATATTTGACTTGGAAGTAAAAGTAATAAAAATAATCGGGACTGGTAGAACAATGGCTGGATGGCTGATTAGCTTAATGGCTCAATTTCCATGTTTACCTAATGCCTTTGTTGCTTCATTCGCCAGTCGGGAGACTGGCAACCGCGAGGACGTAAACAGAGTTTACGCCCAACGATAGTTTTTTTGAAAGACTACCCCAGCGGCGAGTCATAACAATATCCCTTCTCTTGTAACATTTTTATAAAAAGGCGTAATTGTATGCTTCGTTTCCCACAGTTTCCTCGAAAAGATCATAGGACTGATAGCAATACCTGTTTCAAGCTCTATATGATATATGGGGTTTGCTATTCTTTTTTCATCATTATACGTTACTTTATCAGCATCAATAAGCACCAGTATGTCTATGTCCGAATCATCTCTTTGCTCGCCACGGGCGTATGACCCATACAATATAAGCGTAGCACCCGGATCCGTGGCGGCTACGGAGTCTTTGATTTGTTGCAGTATTTTATTGGCGCTAAGCACATTGCAAAATTACTAAAAACTTGTGTAGCTTTATTATTTCATGTTACCTGTCCTTCGCGAGCGTTGTCGGTCAGAAAATAAGACCAAGAACGGGGGATTATATCATTTTCTTTTCGGCATTATCCACCATATTAATATTGGCATCAAAAGGATAGATAAACTTACCACGATTTTCCAAAAAGATAAACCGTAAGGGTTATGATGGTTTAGCTTCACATATTCAAAATAAAGCAACCCTGTGCCCGCAATTGAGGCAACCCACGCCCCACCAATCAAAAGAAAGTCTTTCAGAGTTTGTGTTTTCTTTTGACGTGCTTCCTTTTCGTACGCTTTAGCATATCCACCATGTTGCATGAATTTTTTACCCTTAAAGGTTATGGAATATGTTGGTCTCCACCCTTCATCGTTATGTTTATATAAATAACCATCAATTGCAAGTTGATCTAAAATAAAATCAAGGTCTATAACAAAGTCGATGTTATTTAGTTCCTTAAAATAAAATTCAACAATATTGCTCCCTACCGCTTCTGCTGGTACTTTTGTTCGTGCAACAATTAACCCTCCTTTATAATCTTTGGGATTTAATGCAAACCAATAAAGAACCATATCCAAAATAGTATCAGCCGACAATCGGCTGTTTTCGCTCATTGCACCTTTAAAAAGATTTTCTCTTTTTATCAACTCATCCGCATACATCACACCTTTTGACGATGCAGAATACCACCGATGTATTTTGTCGCCATCTTTCCTATCCTGATAATGAATATACCCAGCTGTAAAAGCCCTGTCAAGTAATCTATGCAACCCCCAATCTCCTGAAGGAGTATTGAGTTCGGGGTATCTTTCTTTCATATACTTATCTATCCATGCATCAGTGTTGTCGGGAGCTTGCGCCATATTGTCTGTTGCAAGCCATTTAATCAACGCTTCATATTTGTTATTTTCGGTCATGGATAATAGTTTGCTATAAACATACAAAAAGCCAACATCAGCATA
>JABDBX010000148.1 GCA_013288445.1 Bacteroidota bacterium | reverse complement strand
GTATAGTATAATAGTCCTCTTGCATTTTTTATCTTCTTTGAGGGAGCCCCTATATGTAGATGCAACTTCAATAATTCGACTGCATTAGTTACTTTCAACAGAAAATCGTCAGCCACCTTTTTGCCCCATTCTTTTTCAAGATAGACCAAAACATTAAACAAATTATTAGCAAAGCGCTTTTTGAAAATTACTTTGAGCCCCACCGTGCAAATATCTTTTTAAATTCTTCTTCCGATATAGTATCTTTTTCCGCAGGCTCCTGCATCAGGCTTGCCAATTCCCGCATTTGATATTCATTCAATCCATCCGTAATATCCACATTGCCAATATGGGTATAGTAGGCCAGTGTTTCCTCCAGCATTTCCAGTGTCCGGGCATCTTTTATATTATTTATCTGACTAACCAGGATAGCCCTTCTTTCAGTTAAATTCATAGAAATTATTTTATGTAAAGTTAAGGAACGATGACAAATAAGTTACACAACCTGACTTGTTCTTTTCCATTTTTTCTTCGTTGTAATCCCGATAGCTATCGGGATAAATAACTCACTATTCGCAGATTTTACGCCTTGAAAAAAAATAACTGCGCCAACTTGTGTAACTTATTTTGTCAACGTTCCTAAGGAATAATAGTATCCCTAAAAATCGTCCCCGTTTCCTATTTTTGCGCCCGAAATGAAAAAAATAAACAGTATCGTTTTAGCAGCGCCACTTGCATTTTTTATAGCTTGTTCAGGTTCCTCAAATAAGGATAAGATAGGAAGAGCTAAGCAGTTTCCGAAGCCGGGAACAATTGTTGCAGCCGCTGAAACGCCCATTGCGGAAGACTCTTTAAACCATGCAACTTTTTCAGTTAAGGTCATCGCAGACAGCAACGTATCTTCCGGCATATACGATGTGGACGTGGACTATGGTAATAATTTTGCTGAAGGGCAGATAACTATGCCCAAGGGTGGCGAGGACTTCAAACCTGTGATCAGAAAGGGAGATGCGCCAAATATTTACATCATTGGTTTCCGCGCTCCAGCTGACTCTACGTTCTACGATTATTTCCAGGTAACCAGCAACCGCAAGGCTACGCAAATGGAATACATCAAGGCTTATTCCTTCACTTCAGAGTAGTTGTACCCTCACTGGCAGCCCTACAGGGCAATGTCATTAAGTTAAGGAAGATCCGCACAAAGCAGGTGCGATACCTTCAGCATCGTTACTCATTTTGTATTGGGTTTTCTATAAACGTTTGATGCCTTCAGCATCTTCCGGTGCGATTTTATGCTTAACTAAACGACATTGCCTACAGGGGCGAAATTTAATAGCGATGGGAATCGCCCATCGACAGATACGATAAAAAAAGCTGCCCCGGTTATGAGGCAGCTTTTTTCATCTTATTGCTTTTCTGTATTACCGTATCAGGGTCACATCGCCTTTTTGTTCTATTGTGGCACCGCCGCAATCATACTTTATGTAGAAGTAGTAAACGCCCATATCCTGTGGCACACCGTTGTAGTTACCATCCCATTCTACGTACGTAGTTCCTGCCGATTCAAATATCGTCTGGCCCCAGCGGTTAGCTATACGGAACTCATGGAACTTATGGTAGCCAGTGAATATAGGCCGGAACACATCGTTATGCAGGTCGCCGTTAGGTGTAAATGCATTCGGGAATAACAAAGTGCAGCATGTGCCTGGCTCTATATCAAGGCTTGCACTCGCTTTACAGCCATATGGATCTGTTACCGTCAACGTTATCGCCTCATTCACCTGCTGCATCATCTTGCCCCATATCTGCGGGCTGTTCAGGTTATTGAAGTCTGCTGCCGGTTCCCAAACATAAGAGTTGTTGTAGTTTATGGTGTTGGCTGTGAACTGCACGCTGTCTTCTATACACAGTGTTGCCGGGCCAGATATCTTAAATGTAGGGTCTGGCAATGCATGAACCTGTATAGAATCGTAAGTTGGTGCCGACTGGCAACCTTCTTCGGTTACGGTAGTGATCTTTATCACATGCCTGCCGCTGTCTGCCCAGCTAATATCAAATGGGCCGCCATTGTTAGAACTGCTTGCTATGATATTCACAATGCCAGAGCTCGACATAATTATGTCATCTATGTACCAGGTATAGTCATATGCATCTAAAGATTTGTAGGATAGCGCCAGTTGCACCGTATCGCCCAGGCACACATCCGGTTTCGTATAGGCCGTAGCTACAGGTTGCGATACCACTTTTATACGCACCGTTGTATCGGAAGAGCAGAACCCATTATCATCGCTCGTAGTCAGTTGCACATAGTTATTTAGGTTCGCCGTATCGAATGCTACGGTAATAACAGAATCGTGTAGGTGGCTGCCATCGGCAAATACCGCTCCTGCAGGCAGGGTCCATGTATAAGTGGGCGCGTAAATTGCGGGGCCGAAATAGGCCAGGGTAGCCGAATCGTACTGGCATACGTAAGGCGAGCTTACTGCAATGCTGAATTTAGGCATGTTCACAATGTTTACCGTCACTGCGCTGCTGTCGCCTTCGCAGGTATTCACCGTCTGGCTCACATACCATGTGGTGCTGCCTGGTGTGGTATCTGTTACCGGTTGCGGCGTTGATGTAAGCAGGAACCCGGCATAATACCATTTCAGGAACGAGCCTGGCAGGCTGTCCACTTCTGCATTCAATAATGCAGCAGGGGCGCCCTGGCAATAACTGATATTCCTTGTCACTGGGGCCGGTGGCTTGGCTATTATCAGCACCTTATCCGTTGCACTGTCGCTTATACATCCAAACACTGTTGTTTCTGTGATGTAGTAGAAAATAGTATCTGGTGCAAATATAGTGCTTGGTGTTGGCGCTATTGCCGTTGGCGGGGTTATGCCCGGCCCATAATACGTCAGTACATCACCCGCTCCGCTTGGGTTCACCACAATTGGCCCAGGCGTGCGCAGTTGGCACCATGGTGTTGGCGTTACAACTGGCGGTGCTGGCTTAGGGTGAATAGTGATCGTTGTTGGCGTCCTCGGCCCTTCGCAGCCTGAATCAATAACACTTACAAATTCCTGCCATGGGCCTGATAAATTAATATTTGGCAATGGCTCAATGAATACACCTGTGCCGCCTACTGATGCCGCATACCATTTTGCAGAGTCTGCAACAGTTGATGTACCAGAGTAGGTAACCGTAAGGTCAACAACCGGCCCTATGAACTGGCAGTAATCCATTCGCCCGGTAACCGTAGGCGCAAGTGGTGTGCTGACTACTCGCATAGTGAACGTGCCACGTGGGCTTTCGCAGCTTCCGGTTATCTGGCTGGCCCATACTTCGTGTACCCCAACAGTATTAGTGTTTGGTAAGGTAGGCGTAGGACTGCTTGTGCCACCGGTTGCTGATGGCCACCAACGTAGCGTACCTAAAGGGATACCCGGTATTGGTGATGTAACGGTAAAAGGATTGTAGGCTATCGAAGCGCTTCGCTGGCAGATAGTTAAAGAGTCAGTAATAATAGGCGGTAGCGGTTGTGGTATTGTTCTCGCATCAGAATAGGCGGTGTCCTTACAGCCATCAACGGTTGTGGCTATTACTTTGTATATACCTGTATCGCCATCGGCAGGCGCTAACCCAAAGCCGGGAATAGTGGGGAATTCCAGCGTTGAGGTAAAGCCACCAGGGCCTATCCAGCTAAAGGTTTCCCCGCCCGAAAACAAGGAAGCGCTCAATGAAAGCGTATCGTTCATGCCCTGGCATAGCGGGCCATTGTTTGATACTAATATAGTTGGTCTTGGGTTAATGAACACTACTGTGCTGTCGGTGTCATGCACGCCGCCGATCGTGCGAATTACGTGGTACTTGCCAGTATCTGCCCATACAGCAGGGAAGATGTAGGAATTGTGTAGCGTACTAGTAAATCCATTAGGCCCATACCAGCGGTAGGTTGCGCCTATAGAATCGCCCTTCATACGCAAATGGAGCGAGTCGCCATAACATGGCCTGTTACTCCATGCATCGTGGCACGAATGAACGGTGAAAACGAAAGTTTTGTTGTTGCAGTCCAGCATGGTGCCGGGAATGCTGTCTGTGCCAACTACTGTATAAGTAATATCACCGGGTATCTGGTCTATGTGAATGTAGTTATTAACACCTGCTGTGGTGGACAAACCAAGAGCAGGAGACCACGTCCACTTGCTTATCGTCCAGTCTTTGTCATTGCCATATAACACATCTACCGGCAATGAGTCAACTCCCGGGAATGCACATGCATCAAGTGTATCCGGGTATGAAGTGATCTGCACGCCATTGATGGAAAGTACCGGGTCAGGTAACGCGCCGGGATCGTCCATATGCGTCCAGCCATTAAATACATAAGCATAAGAAACGATGGCCACACTGCCGGGAGAACCAGATGCAGCAAGCGTACCAATGTTGTAAACAAGGCCTATACCTATATCGCCCGGATGGTTAACGCCAACATTATAATAAGCTCCGCTGCCTGCGGGCCCATAAGTCTGGCTCCAGACTGCGGCAAGATCCTGCGCAGAACTCAAACCCCAAGAGCTATAAATAACGGCTACTGCGCGGCAATCTTTAGTACATAAAGTTAATGGTGGCGCTAATGAACTTTGGCCTGTTGCGGTAACTGCTACCCTATGGTCAACATCATTCTGGGCATTTATCATGTTATTTGTGGTAAAGCTCCCGCCGGTCCACCCGGGGCCGGTATAGCCGCTCCAGCTCTCATCATTATCGGGGTCGCACGACCGCCAGAAATACACGCCCGGTATTGCAGCAGCACTCATATTTGTAAGTGTCGCAGTAAATACAACAGCACTCGCCAGGGTATCCACACGTGTTTGCTGGTTGATCGCAAGTACATTGGCTCCGGAAGTGTAGGTCGCCGTCCAGTCGGCTATTATCCGTCCGCCGGTATTTGAATCGGCAGGAACTACGTACGTAGAATGGGATGGTAACTACAACGGTGTGCCACAGGATATGGGCGTTTACTACTTCTACATAAAGTATGATTGCGGCGGTGCCACAATAGAACAAAAAGGCGATGTGACCCTGATACGGTAATACAGAAAAGCAATAAGATGAAAAAAGCTGCCTCATAACCGGGGCAGCTTTTTTTATCGTATCTGTCGATGGGCGATTCCCATCGCTATTAAATTTCGCCCCTGTAGGCAATGTCGTTTAGTTAAGCATAAAATCGCACCGGAAGATGCTGAAGGCATCAAACGTTTATAGAAAACCCAATACAAAATGAGTAACGATGCTGAAGGTATCGCACCTGCTTTGTGCGGATCTTCCTTAACTTAATGACATTGCCCTGTAGGGCTGCCAGTGAGGGTACAACTACTCTGAAGTGAAGGAATAAGCCTTGATGTATTCCATTTGCGTAGCCTTGCGGTTGCTGGTTACCTGGAAATAATCGTAGAACGTAGAGTCAGCTGGAGCGCGGAAACCAATGATGTAAATATTTGGCGCATCTCCCTTTCTGATCACAGGTTTGAAGTCCTCGCCACCCTTGGGCATAGTTATCTGCCCTTCAGCAAAATTATTACCATAGTCCACGTCCACATCGTATATGCCGGAAGATACGTTGCTGTCTGCGATGACCTTAACTGAAAAAGTTGCATGGTTTAAAGAGTCTTCCGCAATGGGCGTTTCAGCGGCTGCAACAATTGTTCCCGGCTTCGGAAACTGCTTAGCTCTTCCTATCTTATCCTTATTTGAGGAACCTGAACAAGCTATAAAAAATGCAAGTGGCGCTGCTAAAACGATACTGTTTATTTTTTTCATTTCGGGCGCAAAAATAGGAAACGGGGACGATTTTTAGGGATACTATTATTCCTTAGGAACGTTGACAAAATAAGTTACACAAGTTGGCGCAGTTATTTTTTTTCAAGGCGTAAAATCTGCGAATAGTGAGTTATTTATCCCGATAGCTATCGGGATTACAACGAAGAAAAAATGGAAAAGAACAAGTCAGGTTGTGTAACTTATTTGTCATCGTTCCTTAACTTTACATAAAATAATTTCTATGAATTTAACTGAAAGAAGGGCTATCCTGGTTAGTCAGATAAATAATATAAAAGATGCCCGGACACTGGAAATGCTGGAGGAAACACTGGCCTACTATACCCATATTGGCAATGTGGATATTACGGATGGATTGAATGAATATCAAATGCGGGAATTGGCAAGCCTGATGCAGGAGCCTGCGGAAAAAGATACTATATCGGAAGAAGAATTTAAAAAGATATTTGCACGGTGGGGCTCAAAGTAATTTTCAAAAAGCGCTTTGCTAATAATTTGTTTAATGTTTTGGTCTATCTTGAAAAAGAATGGGGCAAAAAGGTGGCTGACGATTTTCTGTTGAAAGTAACTAATGCAGTCGAATTATTGAAGTTGCATCTACATATAGGGGCTCCCTCAAAGAAGATAAAAAATGCAAGAGGACTATTATACTATAC
>JABDBX010000147.1 GCA_013288445.1 Bacteroidota bacterium | reverse complement strand
TCGGGTTACTTCTGCTACGTTTTGTATCCTGTCGAGCCATTCTGCGAATGCGCCGATTGCCTGTTGCCTGTTCCATTGCTCACCGTATTTTTTTATCTCTTTTACTTTTCTTGCCTTGTTCATTGCTTATCCTTTTATGCCTATAGTTGTTACAAAGCGGTATTGTATTTCGTCATCCCGTATTTCAGGGCCTTCGATATTGGCAGTGGTCAGTATCGGGTACGTTTGCGCATAGAAATTAAGCACCGCTTCGGGACTGAAAGAGGCTGATGGGTCAGCCAATTTGATTTCCTCCCCGTTCTCGGTAAAGGAAAACATCCGTATTAATTGTGTTGTAACTAACATGACTATTTAGTTTTTGTATCATCATTAAAAAGGTCGGGTGAAAACTGTTTGGCAAGTGCCGACTTCTTTTCCCGTATGGCATCTGCATGTTCGGGGTACTGGTCTGCTTCAGGTACTTTTACAAATGCTTCTCTGAACTTCCCTGCGGCCTCCAGTTCACTCGCTTTTTTCATTACCTCCTCATATTTTTTTTGTCTGTCGGTCTTGTTTTTTTCTTCCTGCGTTGCCTTGTCTTTTTCCTTTTGTGATTGCAGTTTTGCCTGTTCTCTTTCTTTGAGATACTGCTCCATATTGATAAATAGTTGTGCTGTTTCCTGCACGGGCTTTGTGATTTCAGGAAAAAAGCCTTCGTCCAGTTCTGTTGCTGTCCCTTTTAAAAGTATAGGGGGTACTTTCTTCCGTGCATCATCCCCAACGGTATCGTTAAAAAACAACACAGATACTACCCACATGCCCGATGGCTCTTTGGCTATATTGATTTTCCAGTCGCCCTGAACCTGTAGGGCTTCAATGGATTGAAAAAAGTTAGTTGCCATTTTTTAATTTTTAATGCCTTTTAATAATTCTAACAATGCAATCATGTTCCAATGGTCAATTTCGTTATCGCTGATAAATGCCGATAAATATTTTTCATCGAGGTCGGCAAAAGAGGTATCCAATACTGCCTCATCGTTCTCCAAGCGTATCGCATCAATGTAGTCCCGCACTTCTTCGTTAAAAGGGATAAATGCAAATTCATCCATTGCTACCGTTCGGTCGATACGCATTAATTCTTGTTGTATGCTTGCTGTAATATCCTGTTCAAATTCAGCAAGCTGCCCTTTTAGTTCTTCTATGCCTTTTATGTTTTTCATTGCTGTTTATTTTAAATTTGATTGTAGCTGCAATAACTTTTCGTGCAAATCTGTCCAGTATTCTTTTCTTTCGTTGTCAGATGCGGATTGTTCGGGGCTTGGGTCAATATGCCCGAAGCCGGAAAACATTTCAGACTCGTTTATTGCCCTTTCCAAATCTGTTATGGTTATATCCAAACCATACAAGTCTTTTATTTTCATAACTGTATCGGTTAAGGGTTAAATAATAAATCAATGCTGATGGTAAATTTTCGGTTGGTATGTACCCTTTGGGTAGTATAGACCATCAGGCAATGCACCATATAAATGGCTAAATAGCCGTCAAATAATTGGTCGGAAAATAATTTGCTGCTGCTATGCAATTTCATACCGTACTGATTGATTTTCTTTTCTACGTCACTGACAAGGGATAACCAAAAGTCAAACCCGAACAGGCCATGCTCCCATTGCCGTCTTTGTTCGGGTTCATTTTCTTTAATGGTAGCACACATGCCATGCACAAATTCAAGCAAGGCAGGTATCTCTTTGGGAAAAAGTTCATGCATCAACTTTCCCTTTTCTACATTGTTCAAATTCTCTAAGGTTTTCATCTTATCTCTCTTTAAGTTTGAAAAATGGTGGGATGGAAAGCAGGCTTAACCATCCCACCTGTTATTAATTCAGTATCAAAGCATCCCCCCCGTTCTTAGTGAAGTCTGCACACAAATTAAATGCAGCCTGTGTACGTAACTGTGCTGTACCGCCTAACAGCAATGACTTGACCTTTGCTTCATCATTTTTGTAATTGCGTACATTCTGAAAATAGCCAGTTACCGCATTGTAAGCCCCGAACACTGTTCCCTTGGTGGTTTCCATTTGTTGGGTGGCATTGCTCATCGCATACTCAAAAGCATTATCACACATATTGATAAAGCAGGTCGATAAATCGTCCTCGTTGCCGTCCTGTAAATTCTTTAATACTTCCTTATTAGGAACCAATGCAGCCTGTATCAGCTTCCTTACTTCCTTATCCGTGATGCGTACTTTAGTCCATTGGTTAAAGATGGATTCCAGTTGCATACTCAGGGTATTGGTAATACCCATTACCCTGTGGGCTTGTTCCAACCGTTCCTTAACCCCCGATGTGTGGCGTATCTTGATACTGTTGGAACAATTGCGAAGGGCTGCATTTAATGTATTGGCGCAAACTATCCTTGTCGGGGTAAATGCTGCGGTGATGCTCCCGCTTCCGTCATGAGAGGTCGTAAGGAAAATGTATTTTTCTATCAGGTCGTCCTGACCTACCCTGATATAGTCGGGCAGTTTAGCCGTAATAAAAATCCGTTCACCGTCCCCTAATGCGCCTGCGGTTTCATAGAGAATCCCATCTCCGCCCACGATGCTGTCAAAGAAGGTAAAAGCGTCCTTGTTCTGTACGATCTGGTAGTCCTTGCCGACAACGCCTAATACCTTATTGCTGTCGGTACGCAGGGTGGCGTAATAATCAGGGACGGTAATTTCCTCACCCTCCTGTATCTCACCTGCATTCCCGATGGTGAATCCCCTGCCCTGTGTGAACAAAGGGGATTTGATAACCTCGTAATCCAACCCCGCATAACGTATCGCTTCTTCGCTTGTGGGGTAATCCTGTACAATCGTGCCTAACCCGTGCCATGCCTTTTCCTTTACGCTGAAAAAGCTGTGTTCGCCTGTCTGCTCATTGAAATGAATCTTGTGTGCCATAACATTTTGTTTTTAAATGAATAAATACTGCTTCGTTCTTCGTTCCGTTCTTGCCCTCGTCCCCTTCAAAAAAATTTTTTCAAAAGAAAAAAGGGAAAAAAAGAAAGCCGCGAATAGTGCGGAAGGCGGAAACGGAGAGCGTATAAGTCCCGCAGGGTGGCCGCGCGGCAGCGCGGACATTATGCGCTCGGAGTGCCTGCCCCGCACTAAATTCGCTGCGCTTTTTTTGCCTTTCTTTTGAAAAATTGAAAAAGCTTTCCTAAAGTCTGAATGAGGCAATTCAACAGGTCATAACATACTCTGGCCGTTATAATAAGAATGAGAGCGGCAGCCCGTTAGGGATAGCAGCGAAAAGCCCGGACCCCGATAGGCATCAGGGGAGGACTTGCAGCGGATAGCCCGGCCCGGAGGGAACGGCCAAATCCTTTACATCATTTAATTCCACCTTTCCGCGTATTTTAAATAATATTGTTGTTGGCCGTTTACAAAGCTGATTTGAGTATTACAATAAAAAAGTTCAATTTTAAAAGTAATTCAATCGAATGGCTAAAAAGAAAACATCGCTTTACCTGGTCAGCATATTGCTGTTTATGCTGTTACTACCTATTATATCTATTGTCGTGCAGGCGCACAACCTTCATATATCCTATAACTGGCAACTCGTCGGTAAATGGTTCCTCTTCTGGTCAGTAGGTATCCGGTTATTCATTGCAGGGATCAAGCAAATAGCCCAACCGGAGTTTACGGCCAAACAGATCTTTCAATTTAAAAGCGAAGAAAGCTTTGTTGTTATCCGGGAATTAGGTTACGCGAATGTTTGTATCGGCTTGCTTGGTGTTCTTTCCTTAATTAAACCCGCATGGAGTCCCCCGGCAGCGATCGCGGGCGGTCTATATTTCGGACTGGCAGGGCATCGCACTTATTAAAAAAACCGGAAACAAGGAATGAGGTCATCGCGATGATCTCCGACCTGTTCATTTTTGTGCTGATGTTATCGTACCTTATATTCACGTTATAGCAAAATATCGATAGGCGGAGATGCGCTCCTTCAATGGAATGTGGGCAGATGAATAACAGTGTTCTATCGGTATCTCTGTAGTATTTGATCAAGAAGCTGTTATTATTCAAAAGTCGCTTCCGGTAAAAAATTTCACACAGATATTTCTATGCTTGTTGAATCTTATTTTTTAGGTATCATCCCAATCTTGCCCGCAAAAGAGATCAAGTCTGTTTTCGTTCGCAAGTCAAATTTGTTACAAATGGATAACCTGAAATTTGCTACTGACCTCATCTTAATACCCATTTTATCGGCTATCAGTTTATCCGGTAAACTCTGTGCGCATAGCGCCAAGTATTCCATTTCCCGTTCTGATAATGGTGCTTTTCCTTTTATAGCATCTTCGAATAATTCTTCAGGGACCTTTTCGGAATAGTAAAATTCTTTTTCATGAATATCAATGATCGCCTTCTGGAGATCCGTGGGCTGGCTGTCTTTCATAAGGTAGCCTGAAGCCCCGGCCCTTAGCATCCTTTTTATATTAAAGGCATTATCGTACATGGTAAGCGCCAGTACTTTTATATGCGGGAGGGATCTTTTAAGTTCCAAAAGCGTTTCATAACCATCCATCTCGGGCATATAATAATCCAGAATGCAAATGTCAGGGAGGAATGTTGCTGCATTCAATTGTTCAAGAAGATGTCGGCCATTGTTCGCTTCGAATAGCACCCGCATATGCTCGAACTTATTGATCAGCTCTGCCAGTGCGGACCGCATCAGGACATGATCATCCGCTATCGCGATGGTGATCTCATGTGAACTATTTTTCATGGACACGTTTTAACATGGTTCTAAAAAAATGACGTAACTGAAGTTCTCCTGCAACCGCACGGCTCGCCAGAGCCACTTTGAAGCAAAAGACACAGTTACGCCGTAACGGCGCACTATATTCATTTGCATTGCTTCAAAGTTTTAGAACTGGCGATTCTGCGATCGCAACGCTATGTTATACTACGGGTATTTTAAGTGTTATCTTTTATTCATTTACATTGAATCACGCTTTAGAGTACGAAATTACTACTGTTCACCTCTCAAAATCATATTTTTTTATTTGCCAATAGAACTACGTATAAATACGTGTAGATTCTTGTTTTTTTTCAAAATATCTTTGAACCTGCAATCAGGAACAAAGACTTTAAAGACCGGCATCACCACCAATAGCCAATTGTTTCCGACAGTTTAACAACTGTCATCACCTCTCAGCTTTATCAAGCTTTATATCATTTTTTTTAATCGTTTAAAATCTTCAGTCCATGGAAAGATCATGCTTTTTAAGCTTTGCAAATTTTTTTAGTAGAAACAGGCATTGTATTTTTTTGATACCGGTTTTATTACTTTGTAACTATCTCAGCACGTTTGGACAGCCGACCAATTATTTACCTACTCTTTATAATAACAGTAATTTCAGCAATCCAATAGATATTACATTGGCTGTTGGAGCTATAGAAGGCACGGCAAGTGTAACGCCTACAGGTGCCGGAAGTTACACTATACCAATAGCCGTGCCACCCGGTACGCATGGCGTGGCCCCTCAATTGTCGATTTCCTACAATTCGCAATCAGGCGACGGGCCGATGGGTATAGGTTGGAGTATCAATGGTTTATCTTCAATTGTACGCATGGGGACTGATTATTTTCACGACAATGCGCCTGCGCCGATAGCATTTACATACGCAGACAAGTTTGCTCTTGACGGAACGAGGCTTGTAGCCCTGAATGGTACTTACGGAAATCCAGGAACCACATACGGTTTAGAAGCCGAAAATTTTTCCACTATTACTTCTTACGGAACTAATGGTAATGGGCCGGACAGGTTCCAGGTAATCATGAAGGACGGCACTATAATGGATTATGGTAATTCATCTGACTCAAAATGGACCACCACCAATGGAGTGTTAGTATGGAGATTGAACCAAATAACTGATATAAACGGCAATTATATCAGGTTTTCTTACGTTAACAGCGGCGCTGATCTCAGGATAGATGAAATTGACTATACGGGTAATGTCAATACAAGTTTGACGCCATACAACAAGATAAAGTTCAATTATTCCGTAAGGCAAGATCAAAATGCAGTATTTGAGGCCGGTGTTACCATAAAAACAGAGTATTTACTCGACAGTATAAAGATCACCGGTGAAAACGGTGCCCGATTTAAGACCTATGCATTTAGATACGGGAACGATAATATACGTTCTTATTTACAGCGGGTAACAGAATCGGGCGCGAACGGGGGGAAGTTGAATCAGACGATATTTAAATACGGAGAGAACGTCATGTCAAATAACAGCTTTGTTACGTCTACCTTGAGCGTTGCGGCGGCTGTAGTAAATATATCGAACAACAGTGCGACCATGATACATACGGGATACGGCGGCGACTTTAACGGCGATGGTATATCTGACATATTGTTATCCGATGAGATCGTGCAGACCAATGGGATAAGATATACTGTAGGATATACCATATACACACGGGATGTGGTTACCGGTCAGTATTCACCGCTTATTAGTACGC
>JABDBX010000146.1 GCA_013288445.1 Bacteroidota bacterium | reverse complement strand
GAAGTAAATGGAATCGTTATATTGTTCTCTTTGTACCAGCAGATCGAATAAAATATTTGTTATTTCCTTTTCACCGGCGCTTAGTAAATTATAGTGAATATCAGATGCTCCTTTCCTGAAATTTATTTGAGCAATTTTATTATCTAATGGGGGAATAATTTCTAATAATGTCAATTGAGTGGCACTTTTTGCGCCAAATATGTTGCGGAAAGCATTGTTGATGGGCTCTATATAATCTCTTTGTATTTGTGCAGAAGTAGTATTGCTTCTAAACACTTCTTTCAAAATTCTTTCTGAGATAATTTCAATATCGTTTTCAAACATATTGTCTTTATCAATGAAAAAACGCGGTGTTTTCCGCTCTTTAGCGGAAGATGCTTGCCTGTTATTTATTCTTGTTTGGGTTTTATTGATTATGCACGTAAAAGTGACGAAGCGGTAATTATTGATTTTGACAACCTGGATTTCGATATACCACAGGTAATAGAACCGGAACAGAAAGACAACCTGGATGTTTATGAGGTAGCAATACCAAAAGAAATTATTTCTGCAATACTTGCGGATAAAAAATTAGTAGTCACTGAAAATAAAAACAGCGCTTTATTCAACCTTGCATTGGGTGAAAAGAGTTACTTGTTCCTTCCCGCAAATAATAACCGGGAAGTGTTTTTAACCATCAAAGATAACAAGTTAATAAGCGGGTTACGCGACCGCGATTATCTAAAAGATAACGAGATTACTGCGATAAGGGAAAAGTACCCCAATCTTAAAATACTCGGTTATTATACTTTCGAGAATTACCTCTACCATCCTGATAATGTAGCCGAAGCGTTAAAAGAAAAATTTGAAAAGGAAGTGTATATAGCCGAAATAACAAGGCAAAAAAACCTGCACTACGATACTATAATAAGCAAAATTGCTCTTGCCCGGCAAACCTATGTTGAGTTCAAGGAAGGCATAACAAATGATGTGGTTTTAGACGCGTTTCTCAAAGCTTTGAAAAGCAATGATCTTGATTCCTTTTATCCCTTCTACAACATGAAGGAGTATTTTGACAAAACCACGCTAAGCAAGTACAACCTGCAATCGAAAGACCTTGTAGTAACTAAATGGTTTAGAGACCAGATAGAGGCTGTATTAAAAAGTTGACAAGACAGACTTGCTAACTTTTCATTACACTAATGCACTCGGGCACAGTAACCATTTTCTGCTCACCCGTCGAGAAGTTCTTCACGCTCACCATTCCTTTTTCGCGCTCCTCATCACCCGGCAGCAGCACATAGGCAATGCCCCGCTTGTTGGCGTACTTCATTTGCTTGTCAAACTTTGCCGTGTCGGGGTATAGTTCTGCCGCTATGCCTGCGGCCCTCAGCGCCTGTAGTATATGCAGTGCGTAGGTTTCGTTTTCACCGCCAAAGTTTATCAGAAGCGCCTGTGTGCCTTCTGCAAGTTGCTCAGGGAAAACGTTCATTTCTTCCATCACGTCGTAGATACGGTCTATGCCAAATGACACCCCTACACCCGATAATCCTTTCAGCCCAAACAGACCCGTAAGATCATCGTACCGGCCGCCGCCGCCTATGCTACCCATCTTCACCTCAGGGTGGTTGCATACTACTTCTACGATTACGCCGGTATAATAGTTAAGCCCGCGTGCCAGGCTAATGTCCACCTCAATGTTCAATTCCTGTCCATCGGCATTGTTACGCAACTCCCTGTTGTAAGCCAGCGTCTTGCTTACTTCGTTTATGCCTTGCATGCCGGTTTGGCTGTGCTGCATTATTTCGGCATATGCTGCAAGCTTCTCGTCATTATTGCCCTTTACATTTATTACTCTTTCTATCTGCCATATTCCATCATCAGCTATGCCGCGCTCCTGCAATTCTTTAGCCACGCCTATCCAGCCTATCCTATCCAGCTTATCCATGGCAATGGTTATATCCATCATTTTCTCCGGCATACAGCATAGTTCGGCCAGGGCAGCAAGCAGCTTACGGCTGTTTACCTTTATCATCACCGGCACTTTCAGTTGTTCAAAAGCCTGCTGGTATATGCACAGCAACTCTGCTTCGTTTATGAGCGACGTGCTACCCACTACATCAGCGTCACACTGCCAGAACTCGCGGTAGCGGCCTTTTTGAGGTCTGTCGGCGCGCCACACAGGTTGCATCTGGTACCTGCGGAAGGGGAATGCAAGTTCATTCTGGTGCATTACTACGTAGCGGGCAAAAGGTATAGTAAGATCGTAACGCAAAGCCCGCTCAGTGATCACAGGCGTTGAGTATGATTTACTTAGTATCTTTTCCCATTCATCATTCATTTTCTTTTTGGTGTCGTCTGTTTGGGCATTAAGGCCATTGTTCAGTATCTTAAAGATGAGACGGTCGCCTTCCTCGCCATACTTCCCGGTAAGGGTTGTAAGGTTTTCCATTGATGGCGTCTCCAACGGCTGGAAGCCGTATAGCTCAAATATTTTCTGTAGTGTGTTGAATATGTACTGGCGTTTGCGCACTTCTGCCGGTGAGAAATCGCGCGTGCCTTGTGGTATCGATGGTTTAGACATAATGCTCTTTGTAGTTTTTTATAATAGCGTCGCAGGCTTTGTCAATCAGTTCATACACGGTTTTATAACCTTCTTCATTTCCATACCAGGGGTCGGGCACAGATGCATTACTCCCTTTATTAAGTTCATTCAGAAAGTAATCCAGTTTGCTCACGTCTGTTTGCCTGCCGCCAATGTTTTTTATCTCCCTATATACATCATCTGCAAAGGCGTAGATCTTATCGTAAATGGTAAAATCTGCGGCAACAAACTTTCTTGCTCTGAATTCTGAAATATCTATGCCATGCACCTTACATATTTTTTGCGAAAAGCGGTGTGGCGTTTCACCAATATGATAAGATTCAGTTCCGGCAGATTCCACCACCCAGTTCAGTCCATGCTCTTTTACCTTGTGTCGCAACACCCCCTCGGCTATTGGCGACCGGCAAATGTTCCCCAGGCAAACCATTAGTATGCGCATGGGCGCAAATTTACTGAAAACCTGCCAACCTCTATCGGTGAAACTTTTTATCCTTTGCATAGTTCATATATTTGCACTCCCCGTATGAGTAATATAGAGCAGTTAAGAAAGTGGTGTAATGGCGTGTGGCTGGCTACAGCGGACGCCAGTTCTGACATTGGTATCCTGGCTATAGACAGCCGTAGTATAGAACGCCCCGAAAATGCTCTGTTTATCGCTCTGAAAACCCAACTCAGGGATGGGCACAATTATATACAGGATGCTTACGGAAAGGGTGTACGCAGCTTTCTAGTATCCCATAGTATAGATGCCTCCGACCTTGCAGGGGCAAATATTGTGGAGGTAAAAGACACGCTGGCTGCGTTGCAGCAAATAGCCGCTGCCCATAGAAAACAATTCCATATTCCGGTCATTGGCATTACCGGCAGCAATGGCAAAACTGTGGTTAAGGAATGGCTGTATCAATTGCTGAATAATCATTACAATATAGTTCGCAGCCCAAAGAGCTACAACTCCCAGGTGGGGGTACCGTTATCTGTGTGGCTGATGGGCAAAGAAAACCAGCTTGCTATTTTTGAAGCAGGTATATCGCAACCAGGAGAAATGGAAAAGCTGGAGCGCATCATACAACCCACGATTGGCATATTCACCAATATTGGCGAAGCGCACAGCGAGGGGTTCATGAACACCCGCCAGAAAATAAATGAGAAGCTTATTTTATTTCGCAATGTAAAACAATTGGTCTATTGCCTCGATCATACCGAGCTGAACCAATGCATGGTGCAGTACATGCACCAGGTAAAGGGCGGGAAGACAGAAGAGCCATTGCAACTGTTCACCTGGTCTGTAAAGCAGGCCGCTGACTTGCGGATAACGCAGATAATAAAGGAAAATGGCAGTACCACAATAACCGGTATTTACCAGGGTAGGGAAGCCGCGATACAAATTCCGTTTACTGACGATGCCTCTGTAGAAAATGCTATACACTGCTGGTGTGTGCTGTTGCTGCTGCATATAAGCCAGCAAGAAATAAGTGCCCAAATGAAGCTGCTGCAACAAGTATCTATGCGGCTTGAATTGCGGCATGGTATTAACGATTGCACCGTTATTAACGACACCTACAATTCAGACCTTACCTCGCTGCAACTGGCGCTTAACTACCTGGACCAGCAGCGGCAGCATTCCATGCACACAGTCGTCATGTCTGACATAATGCAGCCGGGCAGGCGCGATATGGATCTTTACGAGGAAGTGGCTGCATCTATTGGCAGGCGCGGCATACAGCGGTTCATAGGTATTGGCCCCGCGCTTTATAAAAACAAAACTGCCTTCCGAAAGAATAAAAAATTACGAAGTATATTCTTTAAGTCAACTGATGCTTTTCTTAAAAACTTCCACCTGCTCACCTTTGACAAAGAAGCAATTTTGCTGAAGGGAGCCAGGGTATTTGCATTTGAGAAAATAAGCCTGCTGCTGGAGCAGAATGTGCACCAGACGGTAATGTCCATAGACCTTTCGGCATTGGTACACAACCTCAATGTTTTCCGCGCAGAGCTATCGCCCGGAGTGAAAACGATGGCGATGGTAAAAGCATTTGCTTACGGCAGCGGCAGCTACGAAATAGCCAACCTCCTGCAATATGCCGGTGTGGAATATCTTGCAGTTGCTTATACCGATGAGGGTATAGCATTGCGGAAAGCAGGCATTAAAATGCCCATCATGGTGATGAGCCCGGATGCTACTTCATTCGACCGCATGATCGCCTGGAAGCTGGAGCCAGAGCTGTACAACTTCCGTTCATTCACTGCCTTTACTACAATAGCACAAACCCTGCAAGTGGAGCAATACCCGGTACATATAAAGCTGGACACAGGTATGCACCGCCTCGGTTTTAACCCCGAAGACATTGACGAACTTGCCCAGAAAATAAACGAAAGCCCCGCAATAAAAGTAGCCAGTATTTTCAGCCACCTGGCGGCAAGCGACGACCCGGCGCAAGACGCATTTACCCTGCACCAGGGGCTTTGTTTTGAACAAATGAGTAGTGTACTTATGAGCAGCCTGACCTATAAACCTATGCGGCATCTCTGCAATTCATCAGCCATAGTACGCCATCATGGGTTGCATTACGATATGGTGCGCCTGGGGCTTGGTTTGTATGGTGTTGACAGTAGCCATCTGTTGCAAAACAAATTGAAACAGATTAGCACGCTGCGCACAAGCATAGCGCAGGTGCGCGATGTGCCTGCAGGCGATAGTATAGGCTATGGCCATCATACCATAGCCGCAGGAGACATGCGCATCGCCACCATCTGCATCGGTTATGCCGATGGTTATTTCCGGTCATTAGGGCATGGGAATGCGTATGTGCTGATCCATGGCAAACCCGCGAAGACAGTTGGTTCTATATGCATGGACATGTGTATGGTTGACATAACGGAAATACCGGAAGCTAAAGAAGGCGATGAGGCAATTATCTTTAGCAAAAATCTCCCCGTTACACAGCTTGCCCGGTGGGCAGGCACCATTTCTTATGAAATAATGACCAGTATATCGCAACGGGTAAAGCGGGTGTATGTGAATGAGGAGTGAGTTTATTTTAGGCGGGCTATTTCTTCTTGGGTTTCCAGAAATAATTGCAGGGCATCAGCCAGGTTTGCGTTGAGTTCTGCAATAGACTTGCCCTGTGATATAGCAGCAGGAATTTCTTCGATCTGCCCAACCAGCCAGCCATTTTCGCCTTGCTCTATAACTGCTGTCAATTTCATAGGAATACAAATTGCTTTATTGCCCTATTAGCTAGTTGCCTATTAACCAATCAACCCCTTGTAATACTTGATTAGTCCTTCCATAGGGCTTTTTTCCACCTTCCCTATTTCGAGTTCGTATTGGTGGCAGAGGTTCTCCAGCACATCCTTGAATTCATAGGCTACAGAGCCCGAAAAATACAAGGGCAGGTTCCAGGTATTGCGGTGTTTGAGTATGCTGGTGTGAAAGAAATCATTCAGGCAATCTTCTATGATGTTCTCTACCATGTAGTGCCCCCTGTTTTCTTTCAGCAGGGTCACAAAAGAGGCCAGGTAACGGTTGGGATTGGGCTGGTGATAAAGGGTGTTTATTATTTTCTTTATGTCATCGCCAAAACGCATTTCAAAAACCATTCTTAGCTCTGTGTCAAAGGTGCCGTATGCGTAGTATTGCAGAATGCGCTTGCCCATATAGTTGCCACCACCTTCATCGCCAGCTATATAGCCTAGCGATGGCTTTTGCTCTTTTATAATTTTACCGTTGTAGTAGCAGGAAGCGCTGCCGGTACCCAGTATGCATACCACACCCTTATTAGCCCCGCAGAGCGCACGGGCAGCAGCCATCATATCGCCCTGCACTTCCGGCTTCTTTATTTTGAAGTGATTCTTTAATATGCTTTGTAAAAAGACCTGCTTTTCAGGATTGGCTGCACCGGCGCCAAAATAACAAAGCTTGTCCACCTTGTGCTTTTCGTTGTCCCACGGCAGCTCGTTTTG
>JABDBX010000145.1 GCA_013288445.1 Bacteroidota bacterium | reverse complement strand
TTGCGCGAATTACACGAAATGCTGGAAAGGGCACTCTCAGCCAACGAGTTTCTGCCTTTAGAGATGAGCGGTGATTCTGAAATTGATGGCGTTGCCCGGCAGATAAACGAACTGGGCCGCAAAATAAATGGGACCGAGCATAGCAGCAATCATACAATTGATTACGTTGCCCTGTTAAGTAACCTGGGCCGGAGCATAACCTCGGAAGTAAATGCATCCATCATTTACAGAAATATTCTCAACGCCCTGACGGGTATCATGAATGTCTCTGGATTGTGGATAAGCATGTATGATGGAAACAACGGAAATTACAAATATTACGCTAATGAAAACAGCTCGGAACCACTAAATACCAGCCCGTTTCAGAAGGATGCCGACCCCATGAAGTGGTGCACAGATAATAAAAAGGAACTGTTGCTTGATAACGCTGCGAAAGATTATGGTCATTACTTTGGTGCGCCGGTCATTGCTCCTGATGGCAATACGCTAAATGCAATTATTTGTTATCCTCTCTTGTCTAAAGGGTTGTCTATCGGGGCTGTTTGTATAGCCGGCGCTCATGAGGGGGCGTTTAGCAAGCAACAAAAGGAGGTAGTATATGCGCTGGCGCCATTTATATCGCTGGCTATGGAAAACGCCAAAATATATACAGAGCTACAAGCCGCCCAGTTGCAGTTGGTGCAATCTGATAAAATGGCCTCGCTCGGGCAATTGACTGCGGGCATAGCCCATGAAATAAATAACCCGGTAAATTTTATTTCTGCGGGAATAGACGCCCTGAAACAAAATTACCAGGATATTAAAGAAATACTGCTCGAATATCTTTCCCTGGACGCGGAAAAGAACAATACCGAAAAGATCAAAGAGATACGCCTGAAACAAAAGCAATTTGACCTTGATGGCATTCTTGAAGAAATAGCCCAGCTTTATACAAGTATAAAAAACGGTGCCCAGCGTACTACAGAAATTGTAAAGGGCCTGCGCAATTTCAGCCGCCTGGATGAAGATGTATTGAAAAAAGCCAATATTGAAGAGTGCCTCGATTCTACCCTGATAATACTCCGTAGCCAGATAAAAGAACGCATAGAAGTAATTAAGGAATACGGACATGTACCTGAGATACTTTGTTTTCCTGGGCAGCTAAACCAGGTGTTCATCAATATTTTAAATAATGCCGCGCAAGCCATTGAAGGCCAGGGAAAAATATGGATCAAGACACGCGCCGATTCAGACTATATCGAGATACGCATAAAGGACAGCGGTAAGGGCATTCCGCAAGATGTGAAAAACAAAATATTTGATCCGTTTTTTACTACCAAGGATGTTGGCGTGGGTACTGGTCTCGGCCTGAGTATCTCTAATGGTATTATAGAAAAACATAAGGGCAAGATAAGTGTAGAAAGCGTTTTAGGCGAAGGGGCCGAATTTATCATTCTTATTCCCGTAAACCTTTCTGAAGAGTAATTTTGAATTAAAAACAATATATGTTGACAGATGTTGTGAAGCCACGGGTACTATACGTGGACGATGAAAATGATAACTTAATTGTATTCAGGTCTGCATTCAGGCGTGATTACGAAGTTTTTACTGCTACCACCGGCGCGGAAGGATTGAATATTATTAAAGAAAATGAAATAGAGCTCATCATCACCGACCAGCGTATGCCGGGCATGACCGGGGTAGAGTTCCTTGCGTCAATTCCCGAGGAACCGGAAACCATTCGTATGATACTCACCGGTTTTAGTGATATTGAAGCGGTAATTTCGGCTATAAATCTTGGTAAAGTTTATCGTTACATCACCAAACCATGGGACAAGAACGACCTGAAGCTGACCATAGACAAAGCTTTTGAATCGCTGGAATTGAAGAAAAAGAACCGGTCGCTTTTGGAGGAGTTGAAGGATGCCAATGAATCGCTGGAGCGAAAAGTTACAGAGCGGACCCTGGAGGTAGAAAGGCAAAAGAAGGAGATAGAAGACCTGTTACTCAATATACTGCCACCGGAAACAGCACAGGAACTGCGGGAAACCGGTAAAGCAATAGCCAGGAAATACGAATCGGCAACTGTTCTATTTGCCGACATACAATACTTCACAAAAATTGCTGAAAGTATGTCGCCAGAAAAGTTGGTGGATGAGCTCGACTATTATTTCCGCATGTTCGACGACATAATCGGTAAGTATAAAGTGGAAAAAATAAAGACCATTGGCGATGCCTATTTATGTGTCGGCGGTCTGCCGGTGCCTGGGGCTTGCCAGCCATGCGATGTTGTACAGGCGGCCATTGAGATACAGGAAGCCGTAGCAAAATTGGCCCGTGAAAGAGCATCGCAGCGGCTTCCGTCATTTAATTTCCGCATAGGTATTCATACTGGCCCGTTGGTGGCTGGGGTTGTGGGGGCCCGGAAGTTTGCCTACGATATATGGGGAGATACCGTGAATATTGCCTGCCGCATGGAACAGTCGGGCGAAACAGGCAAAATAAATATCTCACAGGGTACGTACGACCTTATTAAAGACAATTACCACTGCTTTTACCGGGGCAAAATTGATGTTAAGAACAAGGGCGAAATAGACATGTATTTTGTGGAGGGTCGGGTTGAGAACTCGCCAAATGCAGTCAATTTAGTTGCTGTGGACAATAGTCTATTAACTGCCTGATTTTTTATATTTAATATGTTTTCATAATATCTGTGCGGTATTTGTATCAGGTTAACCTAATTGACATTTATAGGCTGATTGCTTTCATTTTTTTATAAAAAACACGTACATTGGTACGTGATCGTTTATTGCATGATATGCAGGCAAAAATAAATAAAGAAGAAATCATAAATTACTATGATGAGTGCCAGGTCGATTATGAGATCGTCTGGCACCTCAAAAATTATATGTGCATGCACTATGGTTATTGGGACGAAACGACCCCTAATCTTCGCGCGGCACTGAATAACATGAATCTGCGGCTGGCAGAGTATGCCGGTATTAAGCATGGCCAAAGGGTTTTGGATGCGGGATGCGGGGTGGGCGGATCATCTATATTTCTTGCCAGGAATTATGAGTGTAAAACCGTTGGTATAACGCTCAGCGACAAACAGGTGGACACCTGCCGGAAAAATGCAGCCTTGCACGGCGTCAGCGACCAGTGTACCTTTCAGACGGGAAACTACCTGGAAACGGGCTTCCCGGATAATTCTTTTGATGTGGTTTGGGGAGTGGAGAGTGTTTGCTACGCATTTGATAAAATTGACTTTCTTAAAGAAGCATATAGGGTATTGAAGCCGGGCGGGAAGGTAATTGTAGCCGATTTTTACCACGACAATGTAAGTACAGCCAGCCCGGAATGGGAAATAATGGACAAATGGACGAAGACCTGGGCTATTAAATCCTATGCAGGTGTTAGCAGTTTTCGTAATGATATGCGGGCTGTCGGTTTTGAACGTTGCCGGGAGCGGGATGTGACTGCAAATGTTTTGAAGAGCATTCAGCGGCTATATTATTCGTTTTTCCCCGGCTTTGTAGTCACTTATGTGGGACAACTTTTAGGTAGGCGGAACAAACTGCAAACTGCCAATACGTGGTCAACCTACTACCAATACAAAGCCTATAAAAAGGGGCTTTGGAAGTATATGTTCTTTTTCGGCACAAAACCATTATAAAGCAATATGGCATCGTTTAATCAGACATTTGATTTTGCAAACTGGGACCAGGCTAAATTTGACACCTACCGTAACATAGAGGATGAACGCGCCGACAAAGTTGCCAGGTTTATTATTAACTCACCGCATTATACCCAGGTTTATGAGGCGCTGAGCAAAATTGCGCAGAACAATTGTCCTGTAACCTTACAGCTATTTTCCGATATTATTAAAGACCGGGCGCTAAGAGCTGGGGCCACCGTAAGCGCAGATATTACTACCGGTATGGCAGGCGCTGCTGCTCCTCCGACAAATAGCGCTGCACCTGGCGCACATGACCATGGGGATCAAACAGAATCTGAAGTTCATAATGCCGATGACTGCCTGACCGATAAAGATCATGAAGAGTTAGTTGAACAGTTAAATGATTACTTTAATGACCTTAGCCTTTTCGATTTTGTAGAAACCGACAAAGATTCTTTAGAGAAGGGCAGCGATATATTTAATTTCTATTATGTACACTGCACGTTTGCCTTAGGCGTTCGCTCATTGATGAAGCAATACTCGGCCTTCAATGCAACGCAGGTACTCAAGTTTACCAAGCTTATATACGATATGCCTTACCGGCGTATTATGGAAACAGTGCAATTTGTGATGGATGTAATGGATCCAAAGGGGTTTGAGGCAGATGGCTATGCAATACGTTCTATACAGAAACTGCGCCTGGTACATGCCATGATCCGGGTGCGCATACACGAACAGCTTTATGATAAAACCAAAAAACCGGGAGACCCGCTACTGGGACCCTGGAAAGCTGATGAGTGGGGGCAGCCAATTAACCAGCAGGACATGATCTTTGCGGTGCATACCTTTAGCATTGAGGTGCTTGAAGCGCTGATAGGTATTGGTGAGTTTAGCCTTAAAAAGCCAGAAGATTGTGAAAAGATTGAAGCCTATTACATGATGTGGCACCATATAGGCCGGGCCTTAGGTACCATGGACGAGATAAACCCGGTAACTTTTGCCGAAGGTAAAAAACTACAGCAAATAATTTATGCCAAACAGTTTGTGCCAAGCCCGAATGTGGATATATTGGTGCCTCCGTTGGTTGGCTTCGTAGCAAAACTATTGTCGGTAAGGGAAAACAGTAAAGTGTATGCGCTTACCCGATATTATAACCCAATGCTGGAGGATAAGATCGCGTTCAAAAAGATATTAAAGATAGACCTTGATAATAATAGCGACAGACGTTTTTACCGGCTTATTTCCTTTACATTCTTTAGCCTGAAAATGATCTTTTCGGTAATACTTGCCTTTATGAGCGAGGAAGAAAAGAAAAAGAAGGCACATGCGCTTTTGTCGCTTAATTATGAGTTGCTTGCAAAGGTTATTTTTGTGGCGTCGGACGGGCAGTATAAGACTGGTAGCCATTTTCGCGTGGCTGATGGTTTTGGTCTGCCTGCACCCGTTATCAATTATGCCGATTTTGAGGACCAGAAGCCATTCTTTTATTCCCTTATGAAGTTGCTGTTTCTGAAGATATGGAATGCGATAAAGGAATTTTTCATTAAAATATTCAAAAAGAAACCATAAGTATATGTCTTATCCCAGGCAATTGATTTTTGAAAGTGAGGAGTCTTTGATTTACATAGAAGACACCGGTGCAGGCAGGCAGATCATTAAGATTCTGCGGGCCGAATTTCCTACTGCCGACCAAACACTCAGGTTCAATAACGAGTACGAATACACCTGCAATTTAAACATACCCGGTGTACGAAAGGCTTTAGAAAAAAGAAAAGAAGATAACCGGAGTACCCTCGTGCTTGAATACATTGAAGGGACAACAATGCAGGAGGCATACGGAAAAGGCGCTTTCCAGGGATTAGGAAAAGCGCTTGAAGTGTTTATTAAGATCGCTTCATCGCTTTGGAAGCTGCACGAAAAAGGAATTATTCACAAAGACATAAATAACAACAATATTCTTTGGGATTCGGTAAAAGAGATACCCGTAATTATAGATTTTGGCATTTCTTCCCAGCTTGATCTCATCTCGAATAACTTAGGCAATCCGGAAAAAGTTAAGGGCACATTGTCACATATGTCGCCCGAGCAGACGGGACGGGTAAACCGCCAGATAGATAACCGGTCGGATCTGTATGCACTTGGTGTAACGATGTTCACCATGCTCACCGGCAAGCATCCTTTCGAATCAACCGATCCGCTGGAACTGGTGCACATGCACATAGCAAAGCCGGTACCTGCTGCGCACCTACTTAACCCCGAGATACCCGAAATGATCTCTGCCATCATAAGCAAGCTTATGGCTAAAAATGCCGATGACAGGTATCAGACTGCTTTTGGGCTGGCGCATGATCTGCAGATATGCCTGCGCCAATGGAATGAAAATGGGACTATTGAGCCGTTTGAAATGGGCACGGAAGATTTTTCCGGTCACTTCAGGATACCGCAAAAATTATATGGCCGGTACGAGGAATTGAAAACTATCTTCAAATCTTTTGAGCGGGTGTGCAATGGTAACAACGAGTTGCTGCTGGTTTCCGGTTACTCGGGCATTGGTAAAACTGCGCTTATAATTGAACTATATAAACCTATTACCGAGTACAAAGGCTTTTTTGTAAAGGGCAAATTCGACCAATACCAGCGTAATATTCCCTATTTCGCGTTGATGCAGGCGTTTAATGAATTTTGCAACCTGCTGCTTACCGAAAACTCAACCATATTAAATACCTGGAAAAGAAAGATACTTGATGCAGTTGGCGATAGTGGAAATGTGCTGAACGAATTTATCCCCGCCCTTGAAAAGATCATCGGCCCTCAACCAGAGGCGCCAAAACTGGAAGCCCAGGAGTCGCAAAACCGTTTCCGGGTGGTGTTGCATAAGTTCATCAATGCTGTGGCCCGGGCCGAA
>JABDBX010000144.1 GCA_013288445.1 Bacteroidota bacterium | reverse complement strand
GGAATTTGGAATTTACCCCTTGGAATTTAAAACCTGGAATTTACTATTGGGAATTTACCTTTTGGAATTTGGAATTTGGAATTTGAACCCTGGAATTTATAACCTATCCTCGCTCCTCCTTGTATTAAGAATTCATTGCCCTGGCTGGCCCCGCCAACGTTATTGATAAACGTACTCCCGACGCCAAATTCCAACCCTGCCGATACCCTTGGTGATACTTTTACAGCCACCGACTGCTGCAACATACCCCCGAGTATGAAATGAGATAGCACTTGCTCCGTGACATTGGTACCAAACAGGTCCACAAGGTTTTCAGACTTTTGGCCAGAGCCAGCAGCAAATGCCAGACCCACTGCATAACTCACTTTATGGCCACTCCCCGCAGGATAAAACTTCACCCCTGGCATGGTATAAAACATAGCGTTGGCTCTGCCGGTTTTGTAGTTGCCCGTATTGTAATCATATATCCGGTTCGAGTTGGCGACATTAAAAGTGACCATTGCCGGGACATAAAAAGCAAACTTCCCATCACCCATACGCCGCTCATAAGCCACCCCAAAGCCCAAACCATTCTCGGTAAACTGGAATGGAATCACAGACAGCGTGTTTTGTCCGCTTGAATCACTTTTAGTCGCCGGAGAGTCCATGCTGCTTCGTGCGCCGCATAAAGTACAGCAGCTTATAAGTAACAAAGTGACACATAAGCGCTGGCATACTTTGGTCATAGCAGCATAAAGTTACCACCAAACTTGATGCAAATGACAGTAAATTATTTTCGCCTGTGTCACTAAACTCATCCCGTTACTTTACATTAAAATACTCAACGGTCATGCCCGGAGAAAAACAACTCGAGTCAAATGATAGCTTCACCCTCTTTATTTCTGGCAAAGAGTCATTCAAAGATAAAAGACGCACAAAATCCCTGTTGTCATTTATAAATCTGCCAACATATACCCCACCCTTCAGCAATTCGGGCGAGGTCCTGTAGGTTGCCCACTCACCTCCAGCTTTCAGGAACATTATTTTCAGTTGCGGTGGCTTGAAAAAGAAAGCGTTGATCTTTCCGGCCAGGTTGTAGGCAACATTTATTTTCAGGAAAGAAAACCCGCGTACGGGCACTTCATCGGCAATATTCAGGTGGTCTTCTTTGTCATCAGTAAATATCAGGGGCTCTGTTTTTTCTTTTTTCTGCAATAAAACCCGCCACCGCTCATTACCGGTAAAGGTATCTGCAACAGAATAGTTCTTTACTAAAAATAGGTTTACAAGGCATTCATCATTAAAAGGATATCGGCCATCAATAGCATCATAATCATAGATCACAAACCGGGGGCCCTTACTTTGGTAGAAGTCGTAATTTACTTTTTCGAGCGGCGCGGTATAAGCGGTAAACGACTGGAATACGGGCCTGGGAGTATAGTTCAGTTTATTCTCAATCAAATATTCGCAGTCCCACGGGAATATGTCAATAGGCGCAGTGCCTATTGTATTTAGCAGCCTTTCCGGTATCACTCTCTTTTCTTTTTGGTCTAAATGCTGGGCGCTGCTGTAATCGTGCATTTCACGTATATACTCACGTGGGGCCATATATCTGTCCTGCAATGCCTTGCCCACCTGCCTTGTATCATTCATGAGGATCAGCGCCCCTGCTACAACAATAAAAATGATCACCTGTGCGCTCTGTATAAATTCCGATCTGCCAAAAAAAATGCTCCCGGTGATCAGCATTAGCGGGGCACAGCAAAAGAACTCAGAAAGGTGCTGGACATCGCCTCGTAGCGTAGCCTGCTTACTGACCAGCAAAACATACAGAATGCTTATTACCGGAAAAAACAACATGGTATAGTTTTTCCCTTTTACCAAAACAACAGCCTGTATTATGAATAACCATAACAAAGCATAAAGCAATGTATAGACGCCGGTTTGCAGTCCCGGGTGGTCTTCGTCCAGGTACATTATGTCATTATACCCTTTAATTATCTCAAATGAATTTTTGATATAACCCTCAATGGAGATATGGAAAAATACAGAAGAGACAACGAACACAACTGCCACAATAACAAAAATGCCAATGCCATATCCGGCTTTTATTTTTTTAGCAATATGTAGGTTCACAAGATGGGCCGTGAAGGCAATTGATCCTAATAGCCATGTATTTTGCTTTATATAGAACGATAATACCAGCAGCAACCCAATCATCACAAAATATATGGTCTTGGGGTTGGTATATGATTTATAAAACCAATAGTACAAGAAAAATAACAAGACCCACGACGTGTCTGAGCCATAAAACCTGTTTACCAAAAGGCTGATGCAAAAGATGGTAAACACCCCTAAAACCCTGCTAAATGAAGAGAAAATGAAATCCTTGAAAACAAAAAAGAAATTGACTACCACCAACAGGTCAAAACAAATGAATTGCCAAAGGGGAACCCCAAAACCATATCTTGTAGAAAGATACCCAAGCGGCCCGTAAGTGTAAATAATATCCTTGCCAAAGAGCCAATGCCTGGCCGATGCATAGTTCAACATCATTTGCCACGAGGCGTCTAAGCCCAGCCAGGTAGGGCCCTTGTCCACCAGGTACGGTTTTACAGCCAGCGGAACGCTTAGCATACATATGGCTATGCAAGCGGCAATAAGATACCAAAATGTACTCTTTGTAAATAATTTACCCATCTAAAAGGATGACTTTATAAAGCTAAGAGATACTGCCAATATAACTTCACTGTTGCTCTATTATATTCCTGAAAACCTGCTTCATGTTCTCCTTATTAAAATTATCAGACACATACTGCTTGCCAAACCGGGATAATTTCTCCCATAGGTCTTTACCACCGTAAACGCGCAATATGGCGGCACCGATTTCTTCGGCGGAATCATAGCCTTTATACACAAAATCATTGCTCTTTGGCATTCCTTCAAATGCCACAACCGTACCCACTACGGGCACACCCTTGGCCATTGCTTCTATTACCTTGCCCTTTACCCCCGCCCCAGACCGGAGCGGCGCTATTGAGATCCTCGTGCGGTCATAAAGCTCATCCAGTTCATAGGCAGGTACATCCGGCAGCACCTGCAGCAAGGGGAATCGTACTTTGTAATCAAATATAAATTTGGGCATTTTAGAGCCGGCAATCGTCAGTGTTATCCCTGTCTTATGCAGCGGCCTATAGACCTCATCAAGGAACCACTTCATCGCATCCTGGTTTGGTGGGTGATTGAACCCCCCGACAAACAACAAGCCTTCCCTCTGTTCATATCCTGCGGTATCCGCAGCAATATCAAAAAAATATGGCGGCACATAATGCAATGGCTTATCAATATATCCCTTCAGGTACCCCAGTTCATCAAAGCCGCATACAAGTGAGTTATCCGCTTCGCTATACATATAGTCCTCAGCCTCTTTCAGCGTTTTTGCGAGCTTATGCAGGCTCGGGTCATGTTTCAATTCGGCTTCCCCTTCCACCCGCAAAAATCCGAGATCATGCCCGTAGTATATGAGATTGCCGGTATAATTATTGGCCCGCAGGTAGTTCATTATCGGTGCGCATACAGAGGACCGGCTCATAAGTATTGCATCAAAATCAGTCCAATGCTCTTTAAAATAGCTGCGCCAGCTCTTCTGCGTAAAATCAAACCGGCTCCCGTATAGCACCTCAACGCCTTTCTCCTGTAGCCGCTTCTGGTAATGAATACCCAGGCTTGCGTTCTCACCGAGAAACTTCACACTATAATTGAGCTCCAGCAGCACATCAATGAAATTGCTTATGGTGCGTGAGCCTGCATCTTTGTCTATCCGGGGTACATAATGGTCTATAACCAATACATGTTTTTTAGAGCCCGACCTATCCCTTTCTGTAAAAACATGCTCCCCGTTTTTCGATTTTAAGGCCAACTCCTTTGCCCATTTTTCAATGAGCTTCTGCTGGTTCACAACCTGGTATTGCTTAATACCTTTGTTCACATTTTTGCCATGGGTTATCCCTTCAAAATGTACCGCAACAGAAAAAGGCTGGTAAATGACTTTATACCCTCTGTCCCTTAGCTGGAAACAAATATCGGTATCCTCGCAATAGGCAGGCAGAAAACGCTCATCAAATCCACCAAGTTCCTTCCACAATACATTAGGGATCATGATAGAAGCACCCGATATATAATCCACCTCCTTAACGTAGTTAAACTCCGGCTTCTGCGGATGTTGCCGGTTACCGTAATTCCACGCGCTGCCGTCCTGCCAAACGATACCACCGGCCTCCTGCAATTGCCCGTTAGGATATATTAGCTTTGAGCCCACGAGGCCCACATCTTTATAGTTTTCAAACACAAATAACAACTCTGCCAGCCAGTCTTTCTGCACCTGCGTATCGTTGTTCAGAAAAACGAGATATTCTCCTTTTGCATTTGTAGCTGCGTTATTGCAATTCCTTAAGAAACCAAAATTGGTCTCGTTTCTGATGATCACAATATTTTCAAAACTTTGGCGGAGTATATCTGTGTTTTCCGTCGAATTATCATCAGCAATTATGATCTCATAATCTTTAAAATCATTATTGTCGTAAATAGCGCAAACACAGTTGTGCGTGTAGCTGACCTGGTTGTAAATAGGTATGATAACAGATACCTTCGGGTTTGCAACATTCGGCAATACTATCTTCCTATTCCTGTCGTATTTTTTTATTGATAGCTTTCTTGGATCAAGAAATTCATCGGAATCGCCGGAATAGAAATGGGATTTTTTATGCAATAAACTCCTCATGCCAGTAACCAGGCCTTTGTTTTTGACCTCTGACACTAACTCCCCTATAACCTTTTTTTTATTGGAACTCTGAATGAATCTTTTGGTGTAAATAATATATTTTTTTAATTTACTTTCCATTACCGATACTATATTAACTTTATAATGTTCACAAAATACCGCCAGACTCACGTAAAATAAGCAATGGGGACAAAACTGATACGGACCGCAAATGTAAAAAAACGGAAACGTTCTGATTATATTATTTCGGGGGTACAGAGATTATTTAAGAACATATTACGTTAATTATGTTCTGCTATCTTATAACAGTGAACTTATTGTAATACCTGTTAACGCCACTTTGAATAACGCATACGTACATGCCCGACGGCAGGCCGGCTACAGAAAGCGATGTATGTGCAGGATTTGATGGCAGGGTGGTTACCTGCAGGGTCTGCCCCTCCATATTAATGACACTTATTTGCACATTGGCCGCTAAAATACCACTCCAAGATACAGTCAGCACCCCTTTTGAAGGGTTGGGAAACACCAGCACCTTACCATATTCATTCAGGCCCGGAATTTCTGTAGTACTCCTTATCTCATATTTGTAAAGTTCCACCCCACCCTTGCTATTACCAACAATCATATAATAACTGCTATCGCCAGCTATATCACCTACAGTAACGGCACTGCGTATGCCGTCATATCGTTGCAGCGGCGAGTTTGGGTGGTTATAAACCGTATAAGTGCTGTCTATAAACGAATACTGACTATCTAACATCGTGTAAATGGCGGTAGTGTCACCTCCCTGGAATCCTGTATATCGGTATATATTCCCGGAAAAGCTGCCGGCGAGCAGGTAGTCTATACCCGAACTATCTATTTTACCAATAAATGGCGCGCAGTAATTCCCGAAGGTGCGGTTTGAGTCTGTCTTAACACCCCCTATTTCGGTATTCACTAGTTGCAGACGCAATATCCCCGGGGTATCGCTTACATTCCGGTAATAAAATATAGTCCCAAACTTGCCTCCGATTATCAGGTCTTTCTTGCCATCCTTGTCTATATCGTAAATAAAGGGAGCTGCGTAGCCGTTTGTGTTAATAGTGTCCCCGCTGATGTCAGTAAGTTGCAGCGCCTTCAAATGCCATACCGGGGGCACAGCGCTGCTTCCTGCCACATTCTGAAAATAGGAAAGCGACCCATCGGTATGCCCTAAGATCATATCCGTCATACCATCGTTGTCAATATCGCCAAACGCGGGGGCCGCACCCTGGAACGCAAAAGAATCAATGTTGAGAAAATTGTTGGTTTGCAATGTAAAAGACGGGCTGCCAGGCACGCTGGTGTTTAAATAATAAGAAATGCGGCTCTGCAATAAACCGCTACTTTGGTAGTAACCATCAGACCCTACAAAAAGATCGGGAAGCCCATCATTATTAAAATCAAATAATACAGGATAAGCGGCAGTGCCAACATCAACGGTTTTGTCTATCATAAAGGAATCGGACTGGAAACGCCAGTCAGGTACGCCAGGAGTAGAATAGTTTTTATAATACCAGATGCACTTATAGTTTTCGGATATCCCGTCGGCATTCGGCGATATGAGCAAGTCTTTTTTCCCGTCCTGGTCCACATCCACATTAAAGGCAGCTGGCCACACAGGTAGCTCCACTTGCGTCCCGCCCGAAGTCGATTGCCACAAAGTATCCTGGTAGATCATGGAGTCAGGGCCTCCATTTTCTTTCCTGCCGTTTTTCAGAAAGGTCATTTCATTGAATTGAATGCTGCCATCTAAGTAATCCAGATCACCGTCCATATCCCAGTCAAAAAGACAGGGGGTGTTGCCCTGGTGGGTTACCCGTTGGCCATTGCCGGCTACCCTGGCAGTCCGCAGTCCCGCTTCAGAACAAGTC